>DATHWJ010000084.1:0-2148 GCA_035460745.1 Ideonella sp.
CTGGTGGCCACCGTGCTCGGCACGCCCGAGCTGCGCACGCTGTGGGAGACCGAGCTCGACGCGATGCGCATGCGCATCCAGGCCATGCGCCAGCGCCTGCACGCGGTCGTCAGCCACAAGCTGCCGGGCCGCGACTTCGGCTACTTCCTGAGCCAGCGCGGCATGTTCAGCTACACCGGGCTGACCGGTGCCCAGGTCGATCGGCTGCGCGAGCAGTACGGCGTGTATCTGGTGCGCTCCGGCCGCATGTGCGTGGCCGGGCTGAACGACGGCAACGTCGAGCGCACGGCGCAGGCGATGGCGGCCGTGCTGGCCTGAGGCCGCCCTACGCGGGCAGGGTGCCCGCGGTGGGCTCGTTGCTCTCGCTGACACCGGCTTCGATCAGCTCGCGCAGCCAGCGGTGCGCCGGGTTGGGGTCGTCGCGCATGTGCCACAGCATCTCCACCCGCACCTGGCCCAGCTCGAAGGGCAGCTCGCGCGTCACCAGTTCGCGCCGGTAGCCGGTGGCCGGCACGAAGCGCTCCGGCAGCACCGTCAGCAGGTCCGAGCGGGTCACCACCCGGCCGGCGGTGAAAAACTGGTTGACGGTCAACACGATGCGGCGGCGCCGGCCCAGCGCCGTCAGGGCCTGGTCGACAAAGCCGTGCGGCCGCCCGGAGAAGCTCACCAGCAGGTGGTGGGCGGCGCAGAAGGCGTCCACCGTCAGCGGCGCGGCGGCCAGCGGGTGGTCCTTGCGCATCACGCAGACGTAGCGGGTGTTGTAGAGCCGCGCGTGGCGCAGCGGCGTTTCGTCGGCCGACGACTCGATGCTGGCCATCGCGTCCGGGAAGTGGCCAACCGCGAGGTCGAAGTCGCCGCGCTCGATCAGCTGCCGCGGGTCGCGCGTGGTGAGCGGCATCACACGCAAGTTGGCAAGCGCTCGCTGTTGCTCTATCGCAGATACGAGCGGCGGCATCAGCAGCACGGCGGTGGCGTCCACCATGCCCAGGCGGAAGTTGACGGCGTCTTGCTGGGGGTCGAAGCTGGCCGGCGCCAGCGCCTGCTGCAGGCCCGAGAGCGCCGCGCGCACCTGCGGCCAGAGCGCCTGGGCACGGGCGGTGGGCTTCATGCCGTAGGCCGTGCGCTCGAACAGCGCCTCGCCAACGGCCGTGTGCAGCCGTTTCAGCGCGTGGCTGACGGCGGGTTGTGTCATTGACAACACAGTCGCACTGCGCGTCAGGCTGCCTTCGGCCATCAAAGTGTCGAAAACACGCAGCAGGTTCAGGTCGAGTGTGCGGAAGTTCACGGCTCACAGCCCCATAAACAGATCGCATACCTTACTTGAAGAATATTCAGTAGGCAAACATGGGGGATAACCCTTAGTATCTCGACATTGCCACTTCCAAAGCACCCGCTACGGGGCAGGAAAGGAAAGACAGATGACCACCGCCAGCATGACCTTCGTACCGCAAGCCGCTTCGCTGAAGCGCGTGGCCGGCCGTCGCCTGCGGTCCATCCTGCAAGCCATCTGGGCAGCGCTGGAGACCGTCGGCCAACGACGGGCCGCCGCCCACCTCCACCAGGCCGCCTCGATGTACGACATCTCGCGACCCGAATTTGCCCGGGAGCTGCGCCGTCTGGCAGCCGCAGCCCGCACCCGCTGACACCGGCACCGCCGGCCCACCAGCGCCACTTGCCAGCATTTTTGTCCTGAACCCAGGAGTTCACCATGACCACGATCACCTCACGCAGCTACACCTACGGCAACACCCGCATGCGCATCCCGCGCGGCGCCCGTCTCGCCTCCGACGTCTTCATGGCCGGCGCCCGCCTGCTGGCCCGCCTGGCCATCGGTGCCCCCGCCGCCCCGGTGAGCAACCGCGCCCGCGAAGCCGCCGAAGTGCGCGAAATGGCCAACGGCGTGCAAGCCACCGATCCGGGCTTCGCCGCTGACCTGTACGCCGCCGCCGACCGCCACGAAACGCAGGTGGGCTGAGGCACACGGCCTCGCGGACAAGCGAGGCCAGCCAAGCTTCCGGCATCATTGGGAGGTCACCACCTCCCGCCGGGCTGAACACAGCCCGGTGCCGCATGGCCCTGTTCCTGCTCAAGCGCCTCGCCACTTTTTTTGCCACGCTGGCCGTGGCGTCGGCGGTGGTGTTCCTGGTG
>DATHWJ010000085.1:0-24158 GCA_035460745.1 Ideonella sp.
GAGCGTCTCGGCGCGGCCCTTGAGGTCGGCCCCGGCGCAGAAGACCTTGCCTTCGCCGGTCAGTATCACCACGCGCACCTCGTCCATCTCGCCGAGGCGGTCCAGCGCCAGCGTCAGCTCGTCGTTCAGCTGGCGGCTCAGCGCGTTGACGGGGGCATTGGCCATCGTCAGCGTCGCGATGTGGCCGCTGATCGCCACCTTGAGCTGTGTCAGATCGTCCATGAAGTCTCCTGTGAATCGGTAGCGCGGGCGTGGCACGCCGCTGATGGGTGGGGTGTGGCGCCGGTCATTCCCAGCGTACCGGCAGCGACTTGACGAGCCCGGCCCAGGTGACGCTCTCCTTGCGCAGAAAGGCTGCGAACTCCGCCGGCGTGCTGGCGACCACCTCGGCGCCTTCATGCTCGACACGGCCGGCCACCTCGGGCAGGGCCAGCGCCTTGCGAACGGCCTCGCGCAGCAGCGCCAGCAAGCCGGGCGGCGTGCCCGGCGGCGCCACCATGCCGTGCCAGTTCGACACCATCATGCCTGCCAGCCCGGCCTGCGCGGCGGTGGGCACGGCGGGCAGCTCGGCCAGGCGCGCCGGCCCGGCCACGGCCAGGCCGATCAGCCGCCCGGCCTCGATGTGCGAGCGCACCAGCGTCACGTCCGAGACCATGAGCTCGATCTGGCCGGCCAGCAAGTCGTTGAGCGCCGGCCCGGAGCCCTTGTAGGGGACGTGCACCATCGCGATCCCTGCCTCGCGCTTCAAGAGCTCGCCGGCGAGGTGCGGCACGGTGGCATTGCCGGCCGAGCCGAAGTTGAGGTGGCCGGGCTCGGCCTTGGCGCGGGCGATCAGCCCGGCCAGCGTCTTGACGCCGAGCTTGGGGTGCACCACCACGATCTCGGGCACCGAGACGACCTGCGTGAGCGGCGCCAGGTCTTTCAGCGGGTCGAAGGGCATGGCCTTGGCGATGTGCGGTGCCACGGTCAACGCGCCGGCCAGCGAGTAGCCCAGCGTGTAGCCGTCGGGCGGGGCCTTGACCACTTCCAGCAAGCCGGTGACACCGCCGGCGCCCGGCTTGTTGTCGACGATCACCGTCTGGCCCAGCACGCGCGTCAGACCCTGGGCCAGCAGCCTGGCCAGGGCGTCGGCCGAGCCGCCGGGCGAGAGCGGCACCACGATGCGGACCGTCTTGGACGGGTAGATCCCGGGCTGCGCCCGTGCTGGCGTGGAGTGGCTGGCGAAGGGCAGCGCTGCGGCGCCCAGGACCAGGGTGCGGCGGGTCGGCGTCTTCATGCAAAGTCTCCCGCGGTCAGAACGAATGCTTGATGCCGGTCGCCAGCAGGCTGGTCCTGGCCCCGGCATCGACCGTGGTGTAGGCGCCCGTGGCGTCCGACACCGCATAGCTGGAGCCGTTTCGATTGTCGAGCTGCGAGTAGCCGGCATACAGGTCGGTGCGCTTGGACAGCGAATGCACGTAGGCGATGCTCCATTGCGTGATGTCGAAGTTGCCGCCGGTGCGGTCGTCGTAGCGCTTGAGCGAGGTATTGATGCTGCCCACGTCGCCGACGCGCAGCGAGCCGCCGACGAGGTAGCTGCGGTAGCTGCGGCTGAAGATGCTGCTGGCGCTGGCGGGGGTGCCCACGTCACGGCTGCCTTGCCAGGACCCGGATTGCACGATCGCGGCCAGCGAGAAGCGGCCGAAGTTCTGCCGCAGCGCCACGGTGGTCGCGCGGTCTTCGGCGCTGTCGGCGGCATTGGCGACGCGTGCGTGGGACAGGCCGGCGACGGTATTGCCCGCCTGGTAGAGCACATTCAGGCCCAGCACGTCGCGCCCGCGTGCGGCGGCCGGGGCGGGCTGCTCCCCGGGTGCGAACTGCAGGCGCGCGCTGACGCCGCCCCATCTGGGCGTGAGGTAGTTGATCGCGTTGTCGACGCGCGCCGCGGTGCTGCTGGGCGAGCCGGACCAGAGGGTGCTGGTGGCGGTGCCGATGCCCAGCGCCATCGGGTCGACCGGCTGAATGAGGTAGAAGGCCGGCGCATAGTCGCGGCCCACGTCCACGCCGCCCCAGGGGCCGGCCAGGCCGAGCAGCGCCTTGCGGCCGAAGATGCGGCCGCCTTGCGCGAGCGCGCCGCTGTCGATCGTGAAACCGCTCTCCAGCACGAAATAGGCTCGGTGGCCGTCGCCCAGGTCCTCGGTGCCTCGAAAACCCAGCCGGCTGCCATAGAGGCAGCCGCTGTTGACGGCCTTGTTGGTGCTGTTGCCCAGATCGGCGCGTGCCAGGCAGGCGTCCATCAAGCCGTAGACGGTGACCGAGCTCGAGGCCGATTGGGCGGATGCCGCCGTGCCGGCGCAGGCTGCGAGCGCCATGACGAGCGCGTGTCTTGGGTGGTGCATGTGAGTGGTCTCCTGGGGTCCATCGTTGGGTGCTTGGGGCGGCGCTGGCGAGTCTAGGAAGCCCGCGCCCGCCGAGCCACGCACGGCGCAGGCATAGCTGTCTTGCCGGCGCCGCATAGCGGGCGACCGGCCGCGCGGTGCATAGCAGCCTTGCGGTTGCGGGCCTGGCAGCAGCCAGGCCGGGCAAGCACACTGGGCGGACCATGAAGACGACCACCACCCTCGCCACCGCCGCGGCCCTGCTGCTGACGGCGCCCGCCGTGTTCGCCCAGGCCTGGCCGGGCAAGCCCATCCGCCTGGTCGTGCCGTACGCGGCCGGCGGGCCCACCGACGTGATCGCGCGGCTGCTTGCGAAGAAGGTCGGCACGGCGCTCGGCCAGGCGGTGATCGTCGACAACAAGGCCGGTGCCGGCGGCACCATCGGCATCGATGCCGCCGTCAAGTCGGCCCCCGACGGCTACACCTTCGCGCTGGCCGCGCCGGGGCCGCTGGCCGGCATGCCCAGCCTGATGAAGATGCCCTATGCCGTCGGCGACGTGCAGTACCTGACGCTGGTGGCGCGCATCCCCGCGGTGATCGTCGTCGGCAAGTCGCTCGGCATCTCGACGCTGCCGGCGCTGATCAAGGCGGCCAAGGAGGCGCCGGACAAGCTCAACTACAGCTCGGCCGGCCCCGGCACCACGACGCACATCGGTACCGAGCTGCTGAAGCAGCAGGCCGGCATGGCCGTGCAGCATGTGCCGTACAAAGGCGCCGCGCCGGCCGTGCAGGCGGTGCTGGCGGGCGAGGTGCAGATGGCGATGGTCGACCTGCTGCCCGCATTGCCGCACGTGGCCGCCGGTACGCTGAAGATCCTCGCGGTGGCCGGTGTCGCCCGGGCGCCGCAGGCACCGGACGTGCCGACGACGGCGGAACTGGGCCTGCCGGCCGTCTTGATGGACACGAACTACGGCGTGATCTCGCCCAGGGGCGTGCCGGACGAGGTGCAGAAGAAGTTTCGCGACGCGGTGATCGCTGCCGTGCAGTCGCCCGAGCTGAAGCAGCAGTTCGCCGAGCTGGGCGCCGTGGCGGTCACCTCGACGCCGGACGAGTACCGTGCGCTGATGGCCGCGGAGTTCGAGAAGTGGAAGCAGGTCGTCAGCAAGGGCAGGATCACGCTGGAGTGAGCATGGAAATCGCACACGTCGCCTTCTTCCCCTGCACCCAGCGCCTGTCCGACCCCGGTTGGAAGTTCGCCCGCGCGCAGGTGCCCCGGCTCGAGGCCTGGGTGCTGCAGCTCACCGACGACGCCGGCCATGTGGGCCTGGGCTATGCGCACGCCATCCCGGCCATCACCACCCAGGGCAGCGGTGCCCAGGCCTCGCTCGCCTTCATGACGCCGATGCTGATGAAACGGCGCATCGACACCATCGCGGCGCTGATGCAGGAGCTCGATGCCGCGCTGGCCGGCAATGCCAGCGTCAAGGCCGCGATCGACATGGCACTGCACGACCTGCTGGCGCGCCGTCTCGGCGTGCCGGTGCATGTGCTGCTGGGCGGGCGGCAGCGCGACCGCGTGGCGCAGTCGCGCATCCTGCCGATCAAGGCGCCTGCGGAGATGGCCGCCCAGGCGGCGTCGCTGGCCGAAGAGGGCTACCGCCAGCTGAAGCTGAAGCTGTCGGGCGACACGCCGCTCGACGTGGCCCGGATCGCCGCGGTGCGCGATGCGGCCGGGCCGGCCGTGGCGCTGACGCTCGACCCCAACCAGTCGTACGGCGCCAAGCAGATGATCTCGGCGTTTTCGCGCATGGAGCGTTACGACATCGCGCTGATCGAGCAGCCGGTGCCGGCCGCCGACTGGGCCGGCCTGGCGCTGCTGACACGCACGCTGCCGGTGGCCATCGAGGCCGACGAGAGCGCGCAGACCGTGCACGACGTGTTCAGGCTGGTGGCCGACCGGGTGGTCGACGTCGTCAACTTGAAACTCACCAAGCTCGGCGGGCTGCGCAAGTTCGTCGAAGCCGTCAGCCTGTGCGAAGCCGGCGGTGTGGCGTGCCGCGTGGGCGCCGCCTTCGGGCCGGCATTGATGCAGGCCATGAGCCTGCACGCTGCGAGTGTGGTGAAGGCCTTGCCCTGGGCCTGCGAGCTGGCGGAGCACCTGCACCTGCTGGACGACCCGTTCACGCCGTTGCCGGTGGTGGGCGGAGCGATCGAGGTGCCGACGGCGGCAGGCTGCGGGGTGGCTCTCGCGCCCGGCCGCTAGGGCGCCGGCGCCGCTGCGCCCAGGGGGCTCCCGCAGGGCCCCGCTCGCGGCTCCGGCCCACCCCCGCTGCGCCGTCAGCGATCCATCCGCAACACCCCTGCCAGCGTGCTCGCGTCCGCGGCGCCCATCATGAAGAAGGTGTAGATGCCCTTGGCCACCAGGCTGACGTCGGTGGCCGAGTAGAGCGGGGTGCTGGAGAGCGCCGAGGTGACCGTGATCTGCGCGGCGCTGTTGGCCGTCACGCTGCTGAAGGCGGAGCTGGTGCCGTAGACCACCTCGGAGGCCACGGCGCTGTAGTCCAGCGTCAGCGTGAGGTTGGCGTCCAGGCGGGCCAGGGCGTGCACCAGGCGGATCTTGAACTTGGTGGTGTCGGTGGGCAGGCGGTTGTCGTCGGCCAGCAGCTGCATCAGCGGTGCGGTGGCTTCGCCGTAGACCAGCAGCGTGACGTCGCTGCCGGCGGCGATGGCCTGCGAGCTGGTGTAGCTGCTGCCGGCCACCGCCACCACCACGGCGACGGCCGTGCCCGCGGTGATCAGCGTGTAGCTGCCTATGGTGCTGGAGCGCGCGGTGGCGCCGAGCGAGGCGCCGTCGGCGGTGGCCGAGACCACCGCGTTGTCGGTCGTCGCCGCCACCACGCGCACGCGCGCCTGGGTGTTCATGAAGGCCGTCACCGCGCCGCCCTGTACCAGCAGCAAGGCGTTCACCAGCACGCCGCCGCCGCCCGGCGTGACCACCACGGTTGCGACCTGCTGGCTGGTGAGGGCCAGGCCGGTCACGTCCAGCCGCACGTCGGTGGTGTCGCCGGCCGCGGTGATGCGCAGGCGAAAGCTGCCTGCGGTCACGGCCGAAAAGGCGCTGGATGCGGCGCCGGCGAGGCTGCTGGTGATGGGCGTGGCGTCGTCCAGGCTGTCGTCCTCGGCCGTCAGGTAGACGTCGATGCTGCCGGCGTCGGGCGCGGTGTGCAGCACGTTGACCTTGGCTTCGCCACTGTCGGCGTCGTCTTCGTCCTCGGTGATGAGGATGGACTTGAGGCTGCCCTCCCAGCCATAGGCGACCATGGTGTAGTCGCTGCCGCTGTCCAGCGAGCGGGTCTGCGCCAGCAGCGAGGTGGTGGAGCCGGCGCGCTTCAGCGTGGTCGTGAAATCGGTGCCGCCGGTATCGGCGAACGAGCTCACCTCGCCGAAGGCGACCGCAGAGACCTCGACATCGTCATCGACATACAGGTCGAGCGAATCGTAGCCGGCGCTGGCATTGAGCAGGCGCAGCGAGACCCCGCTGTCGCTGCCGCCGCCGCAGGCGGTCAGGACGGAGCTCACCGGCGCGGCGGCCATCAGGCTGAGAAGGGTGCGTCTTTTCATGGGGTGTGGGTGTGGAGAGAGGTTGTGTGCCAAAGGGACAAAGGCGCGCGAATTTGAGAAGCCGCGCGTTGCGCAGGTGTTGCCGCTTGTTGCCGCCACATGTCCGCTCTGTGTTGCGCTGTCCTTACCTGCGCTTCAAGTGCGGCTGACATGGCGCCGCCACCATGCGGCCCGGCGTCCCGCCGCCCACACAAAGCACAGAGCACAGAGAAAGAAGATGTCCCCACACCCTTGGTACGCCGCCGCAGCGCTCTGCGCGGCGCTCGCGCTGGCCGGCCTGGCACGGCCGGCGGCCGCGGCTCAGCCCGTCACGCTCAACTTCCCGTCGGCCGATGTCGAGGCCGTCTCGCGCGTGATGGCCGAGATCCTCGGCCGGCCCGTCGTCATCGACCCGCGCGTCAAGGGCAAGCTGACGCTCTTCACCGAGCAGCCCGTCTCGCCGGCCCAGGCCTACGCCATCTTCGCTTCAGCCTTGCGCGGGCTGGGCTACGCCGTGGTGGAGTCCAACGGCCTGCTGAAGATCGTGCCGGAGGCCGAGGCCAAGCTGCAGAGCGGCAGCGTGACGGTGCAGACACCGGCGCGCGCGGGCGACCAGGTGCTCACGCAGATCTTTCGCCTCGTCCACGAGAACGCCAACAACCTGGTGCCGGCGCTGCGCCCGCTGATCAGCGCCAACAACACCATCAACGTCAACGCCGGCAACAACTCGCTGGTGATCACCGACTACGCCAGCAACCTGGTGCGCCTGGGCATGATCATCAGCGCGCTCGACACGCCCAGCGCCACCGACGTGGAAGTGATGGCGCTGCAATACGCGCTGGCCTCGGACCTGGCCGTCACGGTGCAGCGCATGACGGAGACCGCCGCGGCGCCGGCCGGGCCCGGCGCCGCCGCTGCCGGCGGCGCCAGCACCACCGCCGGCGCGGCCTCCATCGTCGCCGACACCCGCCTCAACGCCTTGCTGGTGCGCGCACCCAACCCCACGCGGCTGGCCGCCATCCGCGCGCTGGTGGCGCGGCTGGACCAGCCCGGCGGCGCCGGCACGGCGGGCAGCAACGTGCACGTGATCTACCTGAAGAACGCCGAATCGACCCGGCTGGCCACCGTGTTGCGGGCCGCCTTCTCGGCCGAGGCCTTGCGCGCCACCGGCGCCAGCGCGGGGGCGGGTACTGGCACGGGCGCGTCGGGCGCGGCCGCTGCCAGCCCGCGCGCCGCCACCGGCATCGCGGGCGTCACGAGCACCAGCAGCAGCACGGCCACCGCCGAGTCGGCCCAGGCCACCGCACCCGTGGTCTCCAGCGCCCAGCCCTCGACCGGCGGCTACATCCAGGCCGACCCGGCCTCCAACGCGCTGATCATCACCGCGCCCGAGCCGCTCTTTCGCCAGCTGCTGGCGGTGGTCGAGCTGCTGGACTCGCGCCGCGCCCAGCTCTACGTGGAGTCGCTGGTGGTCGAGGTCGATGCGAGCAAGGCGCTGGACGTGGGCGTGCAGTGGAAGCAGATCTTCAACATCACGACCACCACCGACCTGACGCTGGGCACGGTGGCCCAGGCCATCGAGTCCATCGCCGGCACCAACATCCTCTCCACCGCCAACCTGGTGACGCTGGACAACGAAGAGGCCAAGATCGTGGTCGGGCAGAACGTGCCCTTCGTTACCGGCTCCTACACCTCCACCAGCAGCACCAGCCCCTTCCAGACCATAGAGCGCAAGGACGTCGGGCTGACGCTGCGCATCCGCCCGCAGATCGGCCCCAACGGGTCCATCCGCATGAGCATCTTCCAGGAGTCGTCGTCGGTCTCGGCCAGCACCACGCCGGGCACCAGCAACGCCGGCCCCACCACCAACAAGCGCGCGATCGAGTCCACCGTGGTCGTCAACGACGGCAAGATCATCGTGCTCGGCGGCCTGATCGAGGACAGCTACAGCCACGCCGCCGACCAGATCCCGCTGCTCGGCGAGCTGCCGCTGCTGGGCGGCTTCTTTCGCACGCTGAGCCGCAGCCGCAAGAAGACCAACCTGATGGTCTTCCTGCGCCCGGTCGTGATGCCCGACGAGACCGCCGCCGACGCAAGCTCGCTGGACCGCTACGACTACATCCGGGCTCGCCAGCAGGCCTTGCCGGAGGAGGTCAAGGCCTTGCTGCCGCAGGCCTGGGGAGCCGAGCTGCCGGGCGTCGCCGCATCGCCCTAGTCAAGCGCGGCGCCAGGCCTCGCTGCGAAAATCGCGCGATGACTGCTTCTCCCAAACTTTTCGGCATGGCCCTGGTGCTGGGCCTGCTCTCCGCGATCGGGCCCTTTGCCATCGACATGTACCTACCGGCGCTGCCGGCGATAGGCGCCAGCCTGCAGGCCGACATCGGCGCGGTGCAGCTGAGCCTCACGGTCTTCTTCATCGCCATCGGCGCGGGCCAGTTGCTCTACGGCCCCGTCTCCGACATGCTGGGCCGCAAGCTGCCGCTGTATTTCGGGCTGGCGCTGTTCGCGCTGGCCAGCGTGGGCTGCGCGCTGGCGTCAGACGTGCAGACGCTGATCGCGCTGCGCTTCGTGCAGGGCCTGGGCGCGGCGGCGGGCATGGCGATCCCGCGCGCCATCGTGCGCGACCTGCACACCGGCACCGTGGCCGCGCGGCTGATGTCGCTGCTGATGCTGGTCTTCAGCATCTCGCCCATCCTGGCGCCGCTGGCCGGCAGCCTGGCGATCGCGGTCTCGGGCTGGCGCAGCGTCTTCTGGGCGGTGGCGCTGGCGGCTGTGGCCGGCATGGTGCTGATGGCCACTTCGCTGCGCGAGACCCGGCCGCCGGCCGAGCGCGTGCGCGCCAGCCTGGGCAGCGCCTTCCGGGCCTACGCGGCGCTGCTGCGCGACCGCCACTACCTGGGCCTGGTGCTGACCGGCGCCTTCGCGATGGCCGGCTTCTTCACCTACCTGGCCAACTCGTCGTTCGTGATGATCGACCACTACGGCCTCTCGCCCACGATGTACAGCGTGGCCTTCGGCGTCAACGCCGCGGCCTTCTTCGCCGCCTCGCAGCTCAACGGCACGCTGGGCGAGCGCTTTGGCCTCGCGAGTGTGGCCAAGGGCGGCGTGGCGGCCTGCGGCACGGTGATGTGCGCGATGCTGCTGTACTTCCTCGGCGGCGGCGACCGGCTCTCGGTGCTGATCGTGCTGTACTTCATCGCCACCGCCTGCATGGGCTTGGTGATCCCCACCACCGCCGTGCTCGCGCTGGAGGAGCACGGCGCCAATGCCGGCACCGCCTCGGCCCTAATGGGCACGCTGCAGATGCTGATCGGCGCGCTGGTGATGGCGCTCGTCGGCCTGTTCACCGACGGCACGCCGCTGCCCATGGTGGCGGGCATGGCCGGCGGGGCGCTGGTCGCGGTGGTGCTGGCCTGGGGCACGCTGCGCGAGGGGCGGGCGGAGCAGGCGGTCGGTGGGTAGGGGTTGCCGGAGATGGCCGAGCACCGCGCTCGGCCGTGCTTTCATGCGACCCGATGACAAAAATGTCATCCGGCCGTCAGCGCCGCAGCCCCGCGCCGCTGGCTAGACTGGCAAGTTGACCCAGCCCCCGCCACCCCAGCCATGCGTGTCCTCATCGTCGAAGACGAGCCCAAGACGGCCGACTACCTGCACCGAGGCCTCACCGAGCAAGGCCACGCGGTGGACATCATGCGCAACGGCATCGACGGCCGCCACGCGGCGCTGGAGATCCGCTACGACGTGATCGTGCTCGACGCGATGCTGCCCGGCATCGACGGCTTCGAGGTGCTGCGCGACGTGCGGCGCAGCAAGGACACGCCCATCATCATGCTGACCGCGCGCGACCGCATCGAGGACCGCGTGCGCGGCCTGCAGGAGGGCGCCGACGACTACCTCGTCAAGCCCTTCTCCTTTCTCGAGCTCAGCGCCCGGCTGCAGGCCTTGTCGCGCCGCAGCCGGCAGCAGGAGCCTTCCACCATCACGGTGGGCGACATGGTGCTGGACCTGCTGGGCCGCAAGGTGCACCGCGGCGGCGACCGCATCGACCTGACGGCCAAGGAGTTTTCGCTGCTCGCCACGCTGGCGCGCCGCCCGGGCCAGGTGCTCTCGCGCACCGAGATCGCCGAGCTGGTGTGGGACATGAACTTCGACAGCCACACCAATGTCGTCGAGGTGGCCGTCAAGCGGCTGCGCGCCAAGCTGGACGGGCCCTATCCGAACAAGCTGCTGCACACGCTGCGTGGCATGGGCTACGTGCTGGAGGAGCGCCCGGCCGCCCCGGGCGAGCCGGCATGACGCGCTATCTCTCGGCCCGGCTGACGGTGCTGTTCGCGGCCTGCGCCGCGGTGGTCTTCTTCGGCGCGGGCCTGGCGCTGTACATGGTGCTGGAGGAGGGCATGGCACGCCAGGTGCGCGGCGAGCTGAAGCTGCGCGGCGCCTGGGTCGAGTCGGTGGTGCTGCGTGCGCAGAGCGAGTCGCAGTGGCGGCTGTGGATGGCGCCCAAGCTGAGCGCGATGGATCTGGAGCGCAGCAACACGCGGCTGTGGATCGTCAGCGACAACCCGGTGTTCCGCTACGGCGATGCGCGGGCCGACATAGACGCGCTGGCCAGGACCGACGGCTATGGCGTGCTGGCGCAGCCCGATCACCACGATGCGCTGGTGACCTGGGCCAAGACCATCCCGGGCGACGGCGACCGCCCCGCGGTGAGCGTGCTGCTGGCCAAGGACCCGCTGCGCTTCTGGGAGACGCTGCATGCCTTCCGCCTCGCCCTGATCGGCTTCGGCACGGCGGGTGTGCTGGCGGTGGCGGTGCTGGGCTACGGCATCGCGCGCTTCGGCCTGCGGCCGCTGGAGCGGCTCTCGCGCCAGGCCCAGGCGCTGGACCCCAACCACAAGGCGCAGCGGCTCGCGTTGACGCCCATGCCGGCCGAGCTGGACGACCTGACCGCGTCGTTCAACGGCGCGCTGGACCGCCTGCAGGCCGCGTACCAGCAGCTCGAGGGCTTCAACGCCGACGTGGCCCACGAGTTGCGCACGCCGCTCACCAACCTGATCGGCCAGACCCAGGTGGTGCTGACGCGCCGCCGCGAGGCGCCCGAGTTGGAAGAGGTGCTGCAGTCCAACCTGGAGGAGCTGGAGCGGCTCAAGGCCATCGTCAACGACATGCTCTTTCTCGCCCGCGCCGACCAGGGCGTGGCCGCATCGCGCCATGCCGAGGTGGCGATGGCCGACGAGGTGGCCAAGGTGGTCGACTACCTGGAGCCGCTGGTGGAGGAGCGCGGCGTGCGCATCGCCGTGCGCGGCGACGAGCGCAGCAGCGTGGAGACGGCGCTGCTGCGGCGTGCGCTGGGCAACCTGCTGCAAAACGCGATCGAGCACTCGGCGGCCGGCGACGAGATCGTGGTCGCGATCGCCCGCGAGGGCGCGCAGGTGAGCGTGGCGGTCAGCAACCCCGGCCGCGCGATCGCCGGCCAGCACCTGCCCCACCTGTTCGACCGCTTCTACCGCGTCGAAGCCTCGCGCCGCAACGACGGCGGCAACCACGGCCTGGGCCTGGCCATCGTCAAGGCCATCGCGGTGATGCACCGCGGCACGGTCTTCGCGCGCTCGGAGCGCGGTGTCAACACCTTCGGCCTGACGCTGCCTGCCGGCACTTGAGCGGCGGGGAACAGGCGGGGAGGAGGCGGGCGCCGCGCCGCGCAGATGACAGGATCGTCATCGGGATGTCAGCATGCCGGCCCCTGCGGGTTTCTACGATGGCTTCACGCACTTGACGGAGCGCAAACCGTCTCAACCCACCGTGAAAGGCATCCCATGCAAGCCAAGATCATCCTCGCCGTTGCCATGCTCGGCTTCGCCACGCTGACCCAGACCGCCCAGGCGCAAACCGCTGCTCCCTCCAGCGACCGCAGCCTGACCCGCGCCGAAGTCCAGGCCGACCTGGCGCTGTGGCGCCGCGCCGGGCTCGACATGGCCGGCGAAGCCGATGGCTTCGACCCCACCAATCCCGACTACCAGCGGCGCCTGGCCACCTACCAGCGCTGGCGCGGCGGCCCGGAGTACCTGGCCGCGCTGGAGCAGCAGCAACAGCGCCGCGGGCTGATGGCCGCCAAGCGCTCGTCGGCCGCGGCGCAGAACTGAGTCAACCCGGGCCCCAGCGGGCGAACAGCGACGCCCTGCGGGTGCCCACGTCCTCTGTCATCGCGGTGCGCAACCGGCTGCTGCGCTTGCGCAACGGCTCCAGATCGACCCCTTTGATCGAGGGCTCCTCGTCCTTGCTGCCGGCGGCGATGGTCGCGAGCAGGGCCTCCTGAAAGGCGAAGTAGCGGTCCCGGGTGCGCTCGGACATGAAGATGCCGCCCTGCTGGAAGTACCAGCAGCGGCCCTTGCTGGACATGTCGCGAAGGCGCTGCACCGACACAGGCCCCGGCGGGGAGTACTTCGCCAGCGGCTCGGTCATCGTCCAGAGCAGCTTGTATTGCTGCAGCCGCTCCGCACGCAGTTCCTTGTCGTACTGGGCTTCGAGCTCCTTGCGCACTTTCCAGTACAGCGCCAGGTAGGAGCCTATCGCGCCCAGCGCGAAGCCTATGAGGACCTCGAGCAGCTTGGCTGTTTCCATCAACGCACCTCCGGGAAGACGTGACTCGCAGGCAGGGCCTGCTTCAGCCTGCTTCACCACGGTACGCCAGCCAGCGGCGATGCACATCCCGAAGCTTGGGGAGGCCCGCTCCCGGAGCGGGTTCGCTGCCGGCTCAGTCCCGCATCGGGAGCCCTGCCGCGTAGCTGGTCAGCCCGCGGCTTGCCCGGCGGTCTCAGGCACCCGGCTTGATGGCGCCATCGACCTCCGCCTCGGCCTCCAGCCAGTCCTGCACCGGGTCGCCTTCGGTCATGCCGCGCGCGAGGTAGCGGCGGTGGGCGGCCTGGCGTATCAGCTCCTCGCGCGAGGGCGCGGCCAACAGCGAGGCGAGGTCGTTGTCCAGCTCGGCCACAGCGGGCGGGCTGGCGGCCGGCTTGGGCGCGGCCTTGGCAGGGGTCTTCACAGGTGCCTTGGCCACCGCCGCTGCCTTCGGCGTCTTGGCCGCCGCCTTCTTGGCGGGCGCCGCCGCCTCGGCCGCCACGCGGCTCACCAGCGGGCCGTCTTCGATGATCTGTGCGGGAGAGACCGCCGGCTTGGCGGCGCTCTTGGTGGGTCGGGTTGCCATTCGGTTCACCTCGGGGCGTTTGGGGAGCAGCCTGTGCGCAGCAATCGGCATGCCGCAGCGCGAGCTTGCAGCATACGTGGCCGCCCCGCCCCGGGCGTGGCGTGTTTCAGACGGCCACGCCGGTGGCGGCCGGTCCGCTTCTGGTGCGCGCCGCTGCACCGGGTTGGCACAGCGGGCACCGTGCCGGGCCGCAGCGCCCTGGATCGGGGGCTCGCCGGGCTGAAGGGTCTCGACAGGGCCGCGGGCTATACGGGATCGAGAAAGGCGACGTGCAGAAAGCCGTCGCTGCCTTCACCCGGGTCGATCTGCACCATCGCCCAGTCGCCGCTGCGGCCTACCTCCTTGACCTTGGCGCCGAAGGCCAGGATGGTCAGGGTGTCGAAATCCGTGCCGGGGCCAGCCCGCAGGCGCAAGCCCCGCTTGGCGGTCACCGTGCGGTCGGGTGTCCACACCGTCTCCCCCGAGCCGTGGTCGTGGCCGTCGTCATGCACCTCGATGTCCGGCGCATCCACCTCCTGCAGCGAGCCGTGGACCTGCGCCACCGCGTCGAGAAACTGCTGCCAGCCGCCGGGGCGGTCGCGCAGCACCCGCGGGCAGTGCTTGCCCGACCAGTGGTGGTGCTGCACCACGCCGCCCGGCACGGCGATCTCGGCGCGCTTGGCGATCACGGCCACCAGCAGCGCCGCGCGCTCGTAGGCCACCGTCACGTCCATCTCGGGGTGCATGCAGATCTCCACGCCGATGCTGGAGGCGTTGCCCTGCGCCGAGCCGGCGTGGAAGGCCACCTCGTTGGTCGGCACGCTCTGGAACACCGCCTTGTCGTCCACCGTGAAGTGCCAGGACACCTGCCGCGCCCTCGCGTCGGCCCCCTTCTGGTAGCGGGCATGGGCGGCGGCGTTGGCGTTGTGGCCGTCGTTGTCGGTGTTGTGGATGGTGATGAAGCTCGGCGCCATGCGCCGGCCGGGCCGGTTGGAGTTGCCGGGCGGGATGAAGTCCTGCACCAGGTTCAGCTTCGCGAAGGCTTCGTCGATCTGCATGGGGCCGTCCTTTCGAGCATGGGCCGCCGCGCACGGGGCGGCGCTGCCGGGGCTCATCGTGAGGCCGGGGGGTGTGTTTTGACATCCCTTGAAGTAGTGATGCGCCGCCGCCGGCCTACGGTTGCAAGGCCGCGAGCCCGATGGCCTGTTCGCCTGCCGCCGCATACAGCAGGTAGAGGCGACCGTCCTCCTCGAACACCGCAGGGTCGCGCAGCTGGCAGGCCGGCTCGAACACGGGCCCGCGCGCCGAGGCCGTCGGCCCGAGTGCACCGCCTTCCCACGCCAGCTCCGGGCTCAGCACGGTGCTCACCGGGCCGGCGGCCCAGTCCCGCCAGTCCGGCCGCAGGTCGATGCGGGTGTGCAGAATGCGTTCCGGCGTGTCGCCGACGCGCGTGAAGAAGACGTGCAGCAGGTCTTGCTCGCGATGCACGGCGCAGTGGCGGAACGACGCATCGAACAGCAGCGGGCCGGTCTCGAAGCCGCCCAGGCCATCGGCCGAACGGTAGAAGATGCCAGGCATCGCCAGCGCATGGTGCAGGCCCTGCCACTGGAACGCACGGAAGTAGGACGCCCCCAGCGGCTGCGGCCGCGGCGTGAAATGCAGGCCGTCCGCGGACAGCGCCACTTTGGTCCGCTGGTTGCCTATCCAGCGGCTGGCGTCGCCAAAGAGACGCTCGTGGCCGTCGGTCGGCGTGCCGGGCGAAAACGCCACGCCGTGGAAGTACAGGCGGATCTGCCGGCGCGCGTGATCCACATGCACGTCGGGCGAGGCCACGTGGTCGAAGCAGGTCGAGCGCTCCACCGGCAGCACGCCGGGCGCATGCACCCGCCAGGGCCCGCCCAGCTCATCGGCGAAGGCCAGGCGGATGTGGCGGCCCTGGTGGTGCGCGAAATAGAGGTAGTAGCGCCCCAGCGGGTGAGGCAGCCAGTCGGGCACGCGTATCAGCGAGGGCCCGTTGATGTTGTTCCCCAGCGAGGGGTCCGACGCGCGCTCGATGAGCGGATGCCGGCTGCAGCGCAGCGCCTTCATGCGGGCAGGCCCGCACGGTTTGCGGCGTCCGTCGAGACCGCATGCTCCACCACCGCCATGTGGGCGCGCACCACCGGCGCCAGCAGGCCGGCGTCGGTGGTCTCGAGATCGTCCCGCCGGGTGTGGAACATGCGGGGCACGCCCAGCACCGCGAAGGCGCGCTCGTAGCCGTGCGCCACGATGGCGCCCAGCTCACTGACGCCGTCCAGTGGCGCCATCACGTGCTCCAGCCCGCCCAGTCCCTGGAAGGCGCGGGCAGCGGCCTCCCGCAGGGCGCCGGTGGCCATCGTGAAGCGGTGGGGGTCGGCCGACGGCAGCGGCAGGGACTGGCCGCGGATCTCCAGGCGGTCGCGCGTGGCCAGCGCGGCGCCAAGGTGCGACCACACCACCGTGTCGGCCGGCGCGGGCGCGCGTGCCATGGCCCGGTGAGCGCCTTCGAAGCGGTACTCGTGCGCACCGGCGTTCATGAAGAACAGCGACAACGCCGGGAAGCGCTCCACGGCCCAGGCCGCCATCGCCAGGAAAGCGGCCGTGCCGGTGCCCCGCTCACCGACGCAGCCGAACCAGCCCGTGCGGGGCGTGGACAGGCAGAGCCAGCGGGGTCCGCGACGCAGCTCGCCCAGCAGCGTGCAGGTGCTGCGGCGGCTGGCCGTGCCGTGCAGGTGCAGGGTGGCCGATCTGCCGCTGCGGGCCGCCTGCAGGAGAGGGCCTGCCAGGCCGGGTGCCAGCACGGCGGTTGGCAACGGGCTTCGGGCTTGGTCGGGCGAGCAGTTCAGGGCCACCACCTCGCCGGACGGCCCGGTGGGCACGATCACCAGCGCCAGCGCGCCGGCCGCCGTGGCTGCGTCGAGCAGCGGCGCGATCTGCGCCGAGTCGATGCTCGCATGGCGCGCATACGGCAGCATGAGCAGCGCGATGCAGCCCGCAGCGTCCGCCGCTTCGAAGGGGGCATGCAGCACCGCCAGCGGCGCGGTGATGCCCTGCGGGCCGGTCGGCGAGACGGGCGATTGCCAGTACAGCGGGGCTGTGGCGTCGCCCGCGGTCAGGCGGCACAGCCTCGGCTCGAACCAGGGCACCTCCAGCGGCTGGCGCAGCACGCTGCAGCCCAGCGCTTCGAGGCGGCCGGCGATCCACGCCGCGGTCGCCGCGTCGCCAGGGCCGCCGGAGACCTTGTCGCCCAGCGCGGCGTGCCGGGCCAGGTCGGCCGCCAGCGCGCGCGCCATCGTGTCCGTGCCGGAAGGGGCCGGCGGGCTCATTCCTTGTGTACGCCCAGCGAGGCGGCGACCTTGCCCCAGCGCTCGTACGAGTCCTTCACCATCGTGGCGAATTCGGATGGCGACGACGAAGCGGCTTCGTAAGCGCCTTTTTCGAACTCCTCCTTCACCTGCGGCAGCGCGAGCACCTTCACGAGCGCTGCATTGAGGCGGGCAACCGTGGCCGGGGCCATGCGGGCTGGCCCGAAGAAGCCGACCCAGCCGTCGATGTCCAGGCCGCTGCCGCCTTGTTCGGCCAGCGTCGGCACGCCGGGCAGCAGCCGGCTGCGCTGCGGCGCCGCGATGCCGATGATGCGCACGTTGCCGGTCCGCACGAACTGCACCGCGCCGCCCGCCGCCGCGAACATGATCTGGACCCGGCCCCCGACGAGGTCCTTCTGCACGTCGCCGGCACCCTTGTAGGGGATGTGCACCATGTCGAGCCCGTACTGGCGGGCCATCAGCTGGCCGAAGAGGTGCGACGAGGTGCCGTTGCCGAACGAGCCGTAGTTGAGCTTGCCGGGGTTGGCCTTGGCGTAGTCCACCAGCTGCTTCAGGTTCTCCGCCGGCACCGACTTGTGTGCCACCAGCACCAGCGGCCCCAGGCTGCCCAGCGAGAGCGGCGTGAAGTCCTTGAACGGGTCGTAGGGCAGCCTGGCGATGGCGTGCGGGCTCTGCGCGAAGGGGCTGGAGGGGCTGTAGAGCAGGGTGTGGCCGTCGGCGGGTGCGCGCGCGACCTCGGCCGTGGCCAGCCCCATGCTGGCGCCCGGCCGGTTTTCCACCAGCACGGTGGTGCCGAGCTCGCGGCGCAGGTACTCGGCCACGATGCGCGCCTGCAGGTCGGTCGGCCCGCCCGGGGCGAGCCCGATCACGATGCGGACCGGCTTGTCGGGCAGGGGGAAGTCGGCTGCGGCCGCGTGGCCCTGCGCCAGAGCCAGCATCGCCGCGAGTGCGGCGAGGAAAAAGCGCTTCGTCATGCGGTGTCTCTCTCGGATGTCTTGTGAAAGCAAAGGGCACCGCGAGGGGCGGCCAGCGCAGCTTAGGGCGGTGGAGCCTGCAAGAACAGTGATGTATTCTGATAGCTCCATAACCAACTGGAATATGCTGCCATGGCCGTGGGACTCGAAGGGCTGGTGACGCGCCTGCGCTTTCGCCACCTGCGCCTGCTGGTGGAGCTGGAGCGCAGCGGCACGCTCAGCAAGGCGGCCACGCTGCTGCATTTGTCTCAGCCGGCGCTCAGCAAGATGCTCAAGGAGGTGGAGGACACCTTCGGCTTCGCGCTCTTCCAGCGCGGCGCGCGCGGCTTGACGATGACACCGCGCGGCCAGGTGGTGGTGCAGGGGGCCTCCATCCTTCTGGCCGAGCTCGGCCACGTGAGCGCGGCGGCGGAGGCCTCGGGGGAGCAGCCGGTGGCGATCCTGCACCTCGGCGCGCCGCCCGCGGTGGCGGCCGGCGGCATGCTGCCCGCGGTGATCCAGCGGCTGCAGGCCGGCCCGCAGCACATTGTGGTGGCGCTGCGCGAAGAGCCGGTGCCGCGCTTGTTCGAGGCCCTGGTGCGCGGCGAGCTCGATGCGTTGCTCACCTCCTACAACCAGGCCTCGTTCGCCGCGAAGCGGCCCACGCGCCTGGTGTACGAACGGTGCGCCGAGCACGAGTACGTGGTGATCGCGCCGCCGGGGCACCGGCTGGCGGGCAAGCGCGGTATCTCGTGGCAGGCGGTGGCCGGCGAGCGCTGGATCATGCCCGAGCCTTCGCTGCTGAGCCGCCAGGCGCTGGAAAGCCAGTTCCTGCGGGCTGGCGCACCGGTGCCGGCGCCCTGGGTGGTCTCCAACAGCCCCGCCACCAACGTGCAGCTGGTGGCCGCGGGCGTCGGCATTGCGGCCGTGCCGGCGGCGATGGCCCATGCGGAGGAATGCATAGGCCGCGTGGTGCGCCTGCGCGTGGCGCTCACGCCGCCGCGGGTGCCCACGGCGCTGGTGTACCGCGCCTCGGGCGAGAGCGACCCGGTGCTGCAGCGCTTGCGGGCCGCGGTCGGCGAGCTGCTCGTGCCGCCCTGACGGCCGGCCCTGATGCCGGTCGTGTCGTCAGATCTCGTCGATGGAGGTGCTGCGGGCCTCGGGGGCTTCGGCTTCCGAGGGCTCGTCGCCGGAGATCGCGAAGCGCTCGCTGGTGCGGACGTAGAAGCTGGCGCCGAAGCGGCCCACCGGGTGGTAGTCCTGCAGCCGCACGCGCCAGCGCTGCGCATCCACCAGGCCGTCGCGCACCGTGAGCCACTGGATGCGGCCGATGAAGACGTAGCGGCTCTCGGTCTCCAGCTTCTCGTGCAGCACGCACTCGAAGGCCACCGGCGCCTCGGCGATGCGGGGCGGCCGGACGGTGTGCGACGGCAGCGGCGTCAGGCCCACATGCGCCAGCTCGCTCTGCTCCGGCGGCAGCGAGGCACCGCAGCCGTGCATCTCGCCGGCCATGGCCTCGTCGGTCAGGTGCACGACGAACTCGCCGTTGGCCAGGATGTTGGCGGCGGTGTCCTTCAGCTGCCCGTCGTGCAGCCGGTTGATGCTGACCATCAGGATGGGCGGGTCCTCGCCGACCATGTTGAACATGCTGAAGGGCGCCGCATTGACCACGCCTGCGGTGTTGATCGTGGTGATCAGCGCGATCGGCCGCGGCACGATAAGGCCCGCCATCAGCTTGTAGCGCTGGTAGGCGGTGAGGGTGGCGAAGTCGATGTCCATGGCGGCCTCCACGCTGTGGCGGGGCGGGGTGCCCGCCCGGTCTGTGGCGCACTGCAGCATGGCCCGTGCCAGGCCCTGGGCTAGCCGCCGGGCTCGTCGGGGGCCGCGGGCGGCGCTTCGTCCGGCGGCGGGATGGTGCGCAGCGCCAGCTCGGCGCTGTTCAGCGCGCCCTCGATGAAGCCCTGGTAGTCGGAATAGGCCTCGCCGACGATGTGCACGTTGTGCGCGCCGCTGCCGAAGTCGAAGGCCTTGAAGGCATCCATCACCTTCCATGAGCGCACGCCCGGCTGCCAGCCGTGGTTGGCCGCGCCATAGGGCGGCCGGGCCCAGTCGCGGATGCCGTAGGTGACGATGGACTGGCGCACGTGGGCGGCCGCCTCGGCCAGCGTCATGTGCTCGAAGATGCGCCGTGCCTGGGCGGTCAGGCGCACCACCGGGTCGCCCGCGGCCGCGTCGGCGGCGGCCTGCGCCGCGGTGGCCTCAAGCGCCCGCTTGACGTCGCGCGCGACGAAGAGCGCAAAGGCATCGACGATGCGGCCGTTCTGGTCCACCTCGGCGCGGTCGTGGCGCTGGGTGTCTATCACATAGGGGCGCCAGAACTCGGTCGATGGGCGGTCCATATAGAGCAGCACCATGCCGTGGCCGTCGGGGTCGCCGTCGCGCGGGCGCCGGAAGTAGTGCACCTCGCGCGTGGGCATGCAGTTGGCGTGCTGCTGCGGCGGCTGGTCGTAGTCCCACCAGGGCGCATTGCTGACCAGGAACACCTTGAGCATGGGGAAGCCGTTGACGCTGTCCAGCTGCTGCGCGATGTGCTGCGGCAGGTGGGCGCCCAGCCGCACCAGCGGCAGCCGCGGCAGCGCCAGCATCAGCCGCCCGGTGGTGAGCTGGGTGACGCCGCTCTGGGTGTGCACGTCGAGCTGCAGCGTGTCGCTGCCCAGCCCGGTGGGCCTGAAGCCGAGCAGCGTGTGGCCTCCCGCCAGCGTCACGTTGGGGTGGCGGCGCAGCCCGGCCAGCAGGCCCTCGCTCAGGCGGGCCGAGCCGCCGGCGATGCTGGCCAGCTCGCGGCCGACGGTCTTGAGGGCGCGCAGCCACCAGATGATCCACTCGATGGCGTTCAGGTTCTCCGGGATCATGTGATAGAAGGTGCCGGTGTCGCGCAGCTTGACCAGCGCCCGGTGGCTCAGGATGCCCTGGGCCGACAGCGCGTTCCAGAAGCCGGTGGCCCAGAGCGGCTGGCCTTGCAGCTGGGCGTGGCGGCGCAGGCGCTGGTAGTCGTCTTCGCTGAGGCCGTCTATCCAGGCCTGGTCGTCGGGCGCGCGGCCCATGATCAGCATGATGCCGCGCCGCAGCAGCTGCAGCGAGTTCAGCCCCTGCTCCTCGGGCGGCAGCTCGCCGTCCAGCGCGGTGACGCCCTCGGCGCTCGGGCCGGAGAACGGCACCAGCCCGACCCCCAGCTCGCGGCACAGCCCGGCGAAGCGCGGCTGCAGCGTCGGCTCGAAGCGCATCGGCCCCATCTCGGCGAGAAAGCCGTCCAGCTCCTCGGTCTCGATGCGGCCGCCCCAGCGGTCGGACGAGGTCTCCAGTATCAGCAGCCGGTGCCCCGCGTCCGCGAGGCGCCTGGCGCAGTAGAGGCCGGCAATGCCGCCGCCGGCGATGACGAGGGGGTGTTCGCTCATGGCGCGCATTGTCGTTCCCGCGGGCGAGCCGCCGGGCGCCCACGCGCAAGCGAAGCCGTACCCCTCGTGTAGGCGATTTGCCGTCAAGCGCCGTCACGAAACCGGACAGCAGCCATCGCTCAATGCCGGCTGTTCTCCGGACGCGTGTTGGCCGATAACCCTGGTATGGCGCCGCGGCCGGCGCAAACCAAGGGACAAGACATGAACTTCGATCAGTTGCGCACCCGCAGGGAGTGGGTGTGCCGCTTTGCCGACCAGATGGTCGAGTCGAGCGACTACGAGATGTGCCTGGGCGAGGCCCTCAAGCTCGGCAAGGCCGAGTACGAGCGGTGGTCTGCCGCCAGCCCGGAGGCGACGGTCAAGCGCCTGATCGCGAGCTGCGAGCGCGACGTGAGAAGAGGCCTGCCGGGCCGCCGCGGCACCCCGGCCAGAGGCGCGCTCCCCGCCTTCGGCGTGTTCAGCATGAAGAGGGTCGACCATGGAAGAGCTTGCGCGAAGCAGGAGTGAGTGGGTGCTGAGGTTCAGCCTCTGCCTCGCCCGGTTCGCCCGCCAAGGGCTGACGCTGGCCGAAGTGCTCCTGCTGGCCAAGTACCAATACAACAATGCCTATGACGCCAACCCCGAGCGGATGGCGGCGCGCCTGATCGACTGCAGCGACCCGCAGGTGGACGCCGCCGCGGCGGCCTACAGCGCGGCCATCCTGATCCGCAAGGTGAGCGCGCCGGGGTACCGGGTGGGGATGTGAGGGGCCTGCCAGCGCGCCGCGTGCGCTGATTTGATGATGCGCCGGCCTGCAGGAAGGTCGAGAATGGCGGCCTTGCCCCCGGTGTCGCTGCGCCCGGGGTCGATCCCCCTCTCTTTGCAACGGTGACGACATGTCCATCAGGCTGACGCATCGCTTGGACGGCCTCTACATCGTGGAGGCAGGCAAGGACGAAATGCGGTTCGATGTGCGGCCGCGCATCAGCTCGGCGGCGCCCCCGCCTGCGCGCCCCAATCCGGGCGGGCTGGACCCCGAGCAGCAGAAGCCGATCAAGATCGTGCTGGGCCCGCGGCCGCGTCCTCCGCGGCCCATGAGCGTCGTCGTCGCGCCGAATGTCGGCGGCCGCTCGCGCGACGGCTCGCTGGTGCCGGTGCTCGACCTGGGGCAGGTGGTGGCCAGCGGCCAGTTCGACAGGGCGACGATGGAGATGCTGCGCGAGTCGGCCAGCCACCTGGCGCCCGACAAGCCCCTGCGTGTGGACGCCTACCTGCCGCCCGGCCACTCGGTCGATGTCTCGGCGCTCACCGACCATGTCGGCCACCTGAGTGACGAGATCAGCCATCCGATCAAGATGCGCCTCGGCACCCACATCGTCGACGAGTAGCCGTGGCCGGATCGAGCGAATCGGGCGGCGCGGCGGGCGACCCATACGCGTCGAGCAAGGCGACGCTGCGCGAGACCATCAAGTGGCTGGCGGGCATCTTCGGCGCCCTTGCCGCCGTCGTCATCGGCGGTACACCCTTGTCCGGCCTGGGCGCGATGCCGCCGTCGGCCCCCCCGTTCTGGCAGGCCGGCCTGGCGCTGCTGGTGGCTTTCATCTGCATCTGCCTGGCCCTGGTCCTGAGCTTGCGGCTGTTGCGCGCCGACCTGCTGTACCTGTCGGACATCGACCCGGCCGTGCCCGTCGCGGGCCGCAGCAACGCCAAGGAGCTGAAGCTCCTCAGGAAGGACGTGCAGGAACATCGCGTCGACCTGTATCCCGAGTACGCCTCGCTGCAAGAGTTGTTCTCGACACTGGCCGAGGCCGAAGGAGCGGCCGGCCAGTTGGCCGCCGAGCGGGGCCGGCTGGACGCGGCGAGCCCGCGCGACGCTGCCGCCGTCGAGGCGGCCAAGAAGCAGTACGACGAGCAGATCGCTGCCATCCAGGGCTTCCGCGACCTGCAGCAGGAGATCCTGGCCTACGCGAGCTACCAGCGCTTCTATGGCCGGCTGCGCGGTGCGACACCGGTGCTGTTCGGCCTCGGCATCGGCGCGCTGGTGTGCCTGATGGTCTTCACCGTGCTGGTCAAGGCCCCGAAGGACGACAAGGCGCCGCCAGTCGTCGTGATCCCCGTCATCACCGTGCCGCCCCCTCCCATGGAGTCGGCAGCCTCCCAGGCGGACGCTGGCGCGGTCCACTTCGCGCTGGGCAGCGCGGTGCCGGGCAAGGAGGGCCTGGCGAGCATTGAGCAGGCCCGCAATGCGCTGCTGAAGCAGCCCGAGAGCGTGCTGCTGCTGATGGCCAGGACGGACACGGTCGGCAATACGAAGATCAACGACTCGCTGGCACGGCAGCGCGCGGCGGCCGTGCGCAACCGCCTCGTCACGGTCGGGGGCATCGCCCCGTCGCGCGTGTTTTTTGCCGAACTGCCCAAGAACGACCTGCCGAGGGTGACCGCGGACGGCGAGAACAACCCGGCAAACCGCGTCGTCTCCATGCATCTGCTGGTGTTCCGCCGCTGAGCGGCGAGGGCACGCGACGCCGGGCGCTACGACATCGACCCCGCGCAGCTGGGACCTGACGCCCGAGCGGCGCGAAATCGGCCTTGGGCTTGCGATCAGCCGCCGGTGCGGTCGCCTTGGCTGAGGCCGGCGCTGGCGGCCATCGCATGCAGCGTTTCGGACTTCACTTCGGCGCGGCTCTTGGTCGAGACGAAAGGCGCACTGGCGACGACGCCGTAGTTGTCGCTCGAGGTGCTCAGCTCGCCGTTGGCGCGCGCCAGGGCCAGCTCGGCCTTGACTTGTGCGCGGGTCGTCGTCGAGGCTGCGTGCGCCGTCACTTCGTTGGCCCAGGTGGCGGGGATGGCTTCTTGTGCCGAGGCGGCATTGGCGCCCATCAGGGCAACGAAGGCGGCGGCGATCAGGGTCTTGGTGGTGTTCATGGTGCGATTCCTTTAAAGCGTGGATGAGGTTGCGCCGGCAGCGGTTGGGGTGTCTTGTGGGTTCCACCGCCGCCGGTGTCGCAGAGCTCGCTGTTTCAAAGTGGCTCGTCGATGGGATGAACTGTAGAGACCGGGGGCTTGCGGATAAAGCAGCGCCGCGCCAATGGCGCATTGCAGCAATCGGAACAATCCCGCGGTACTTCTTGGCGGCGTGCGGCGTGACTTTTGTCGCCGTTACGGACTGTGGCGAGTGCTCGGGGGCTCAAGTCGGCCGGCGCTGTGTCCGATCGAGCTGAGTGGACAGCCTTGACTCTGCGAGGCGGTTTCGCTGCGACAACCTCAACCGAGACGCCAAGAACATG
>DATHWJ010000086.1:0-13618 GCA_035460745.1 Ideonella sp.
GGCCTTCCTCGAGAGCGCCGGCGAGATCCTCGCTGGCGATGCGAACCTGCGCCGCCGGGTGGTCGCGGTGTGCTGCTCGACGCAGACCGAAGGCACGGTGTGCGTCGATCGCAATGGCCAGCCCCTTGGACGCGCGCTGACCTGGCTCGATTCGCGCGGTGCGGCGGCGATGGCGCGCCGCGCGCGCGGGCGCGGCCCCAACATCGAGGGCTACGGGCCGCTGAAGCTGTGGCGCTGGCTGCGCCTGACCGGCGGCGCGCCGTCGCTGTCGGGGCGCGACTCGGCCGGGCACATGGCCTACATCCGCGATCAAGAGCCCGAGCGCTACGAGCGCACCTACAAGTTCCTGAACGTGCTCGACTACCTGAACCTGCGCCTCGCGGGCCGCTTCTGCGCGACGCAGGATTCGACGGTTACCTCATGGGTGACCGACAACCGCGATCCCCGGCGCGTGCGATACGACGCCGGCCTGATCCGGCTGATGGGCCTCGATGCCGACAAGCTGCCGGAGATCGTGCAGTCGACCGACATCCTCGGCCCGGTGCTGCCGGCGGTGGCCGAGGCGCTGGGCCTGGACCCAGCGACGGTCGTGGTCGCGGGCGCGGTCGACACCTCCGCCGTTGCGGTGGGCGCGGCCGTCAACGACTTCGAGACGCACCTGTACCTGGGCACCTCGTCCTGGCTCGGCGCGCACGTGCCCTTCATGAAGACCGATGTGCGGCACAAGATCGCCGCGGTGCCTTGCGCGGTGGACGGGCGCTACCTCGCGATGGCGCTGCAATCGACAGCCGGTGCCAATCTCTCGTTCCTGCGCGACCGCGTTCTCTACCACCCCGACGAGCTCGCCAGCGACGAGGAGCACCCGGCCGTCTACGAGGTGCTCAACCGCATCGCAGCCCGCGTACCTCCCGGCGCGCGGGGGCTGATCTACACCCCCTGGCTGCTCGGCGAGCGCACGCCGGTGGACGACCCCCGCCTGCGCGCCGGGCTCCTCAACCTGTCGCTCGAGCATTCGCGCGAAGACATCTTTCGCGCCTTCCTCGAAGGCGTGGCGCTGAACACGCGCTGGATGCTGGAGCCGTTCGCCCGCCTGCTGGGCCGCGATGCCGGCACCGTCACCGCGGTGGGCGGCGGCGCGCAGTCGGACGTGTGGTGCCAGATCATGGCCGATGTCACCGGCCAGACTATCCGGCAGCTCGCGAGCCCGATCCAGGCCAACGCCATCGGCGCGGCCTTCATCGCCGGAGTGGGCATCGGCGCGCTGCGCTTCGCCGACCTGGGCCACCTGCGCCAGGCCCGCCGCACCTACGAGCCGGCCCCTGCACTGCGCCGCCTGTACGGCGACAAGTTCGAGACCTTCAAGGAGGTGCACACGCGCCTGGCGCCGCTGTACCACCGGATCAACGCGCCGCGAGGGGCCGCCGCATGAATACCCTGAAGATCCGCCAGACCATCGTCGAGCTGTGCGTCGAGTTGTCGCACCGGGGTCACCTCGCTGGCACCGGCGGCAACATTGCACTGCGCATCGACGCGGCGCGCATCGCCGTCACGCCATCGGCGACCGACTACCTGACGATGAACGCCACCGATGTCTGCGTGCTCCGTCTATCTGACCTCGCGCAGTTGGAAGGCGAACGCGCGCCGTCAGTCGAGAGTGGCCTGCATGCGCGCGTCCTGCGCGCGCGGCCCGATGTGCAGGCCAGCATCCACACCCACCAGCCGGTGGCCAGCGCCTGTGCGCTGCTGGGGCTGGCGCTCGAGGTTCCGACCGGCGCGCTCCAGGGCTCGCTGGGCCGCAGCATTCCGGTCGTCGGCTACGCGCCCTCGGGCAGCGCCTGGCTGTCGTCCAAGCTGGCGCGCAAGCTGCGCGGCGACACCAACGCCTACCTGATGTTCAACCATGGTGTGCTGTGCTGCGGCAGCAGCACGTCGGCGGCGGTGCAGGCGGTCGAAGATCTCGAGACCCTCTCGCGCGCCCACCTGATGCGGCGGATCGCCGCCCGGGCTGAACACAACCCTTCCATGCAACCGGCCCTGCGTCGCGTCGCCGAACTTCTTGCAGGCTGATCCACCCCTGAAGCCCACGCCCCCAATGAGCAACCTCGCCCCCATCCACACCGCCGCGTCGGCGAGCACACCGCGTCCCGCCATCTCGGCCTGGCCCGATGTCGACAGCCTCTATCGCCGCTTCGACGAGTTGGTCAAGCAGCCGATGCGCCCGATCCGGCCGGACAAGATGGCAGGCGTCATGCGCTACTTCGACGAACGCTGCCAGGGTTCCAGGAAGCTGGCCGAGCGGGCCAAGGCCGTGATTCCCGGCGGCGTGCAGCACAACCTGGCGTTCAACCACCCTTTCCCGCTGGCCATCACCAGGGCCGAGGGTGCGCACCTGACCGACATCGACGGCAACCGCTACACCGACTTCCTGCAGGCCGGCGGTCCGACGCTGCTGGGCTCGAACCACCCGGCCGTGCGCCAGAAGGTCAACGAGGTGCTGGACTCGTGCGGCCCGGTGACCGGGCTGCTGCACGAGTACGAGGTCAAGCTGGCGGAGCTGGTGTGCCGGGCCATGCCCGCGGTCGACATGGTGCGCCTGCTCGGCTCGGGCACCGAGGCGGTGATGGGCGCGGTGCGCCTGGCGCGCGCCTACACGAAGAAGAAGTGGATCATCAAGGTCGGCGGCGCCTACCACGGCTGGAGCGACCAGCTCGTCTACGGCATGCGCCTGCCGAGCACCGGCCGCATGGAGGCCGTGGGCATCCCGCGCGGCGCCACCGGCCATACCCAGGAGTGCAACCCCAACGACCTCGACGCGCTGCGCCGCAAGCTGTGGATCAACCGCCTGCGCGGCGGCACCGCGGCCGTGCTGCTGGAACCGCTGGGCCCCGAAAGCGGCACGCGGCCGGTGCATCCCGACTACAACCGACAAGTACGCAAGCTGTGCGACGAGTTCGGCGCGCTGATGATCTTCGACGAGGTGGTGACGGGGTTCCGCGTCGGCATGGGCGGCGCGCAGGCCTACTTCGGCGTCAAGCCCGACCTCACCGTGCTGGGCAAGTGCCTGACCGGCGGCTACCCGATGGCCGGCGCGATCGGTGGTCGCAAGGACGTGATGATGCTGCTGGTGGGCGGCATCGGCACGACCGCGCGGCGTGCCTTCGTCGGCGGCACGCTGTCGGCCAATCCGCTGTCGTGCGTGGCCGGTTACCACGCGCTGCTCGAAGCGCAGCGCACGGACGCCGCCGGCGTGGCAGGCCGTGCCGGTGATCGGCTGTGCAAGGGGCTCGAAACGATCATCGACCGGCTCGGCCTGCCCTACGTGAGCTACAACATGGGCTCGATCGTGCACCTTCAGACCTCGGGCGTGCTGCTGCTGGACACGAGCAACATCCTGAAGCTGCTGCGCGTGAAGAACGAAGCGAAGCAGCGCAAGCACATGATGGAGGAGATGGGCGCTGCGTACACCGCGCACGGCCTCATCACGCTCGCCGGCAGCCGCATCTATACGAGCCTGGCCGACACCGACGACGTGATCGATGACGCGCTCAATCGATTCGAAGACGTCTTCAAGCTGGTCTGACGAGATGACGACGGAAGAGACTCTGCGCCAGGAATGGCTGCGCTTGCGTGAGCGGCTGCAGGCGAAGCGGCTGCAGGCGACCGACCACGCCAGCCTGTCGCTGCGCATCCCGGGCGGCGATGCGATGTGGTTCGGCGATGCGGTGGATGCGGCACCGCAACAGGTGCCGCTCGCGGCGGCATCGGGCGCCGGCCAGATCCATGCCGTGGCCTACGGCGCACGCAGCGACGTGGGGGCCATCGCCGTGGGTGGCGCCGAGTACGGCCGCTGCCTGGCGGACTTCGGCGGCGCGATGCCGCAGGTGTTCGACGAGCAGGCCCGGCACCTCGGCCCCATGGGGCACGCCGCCGCGGAGTTGCGCGAGATCGCACCCTCGTTGCGCAAGGGTGGCAACGTGCTGCTGGTGCAAGGCCGTCCGGCCTGCATGGGCATGACCGCCATGCGCCTGGCGCTGAACGCCGAACTGTTCGAGAAATGCGCGAAGGCCTATGTGCTGGCGGTGGCCGCTGGCGGGCCCGTGCGGGCCTTGCCCTGGATCGTCCGCATCGTCGCCAACCGGCGCCTGCGCAAGGACGAGCAGCGCGCGACACTGCGTTTCTCGCAAGGCCTGCTGCCCGAAGAAACCAAGGGCTACTGAACCCCGCTCACGCCAGCACGAAGAAGCACCACATGTCCACGAACCACGCTGCGGATGTCTCAACGCCTCAGGTCGCTGCCGCTCTGGCCATAGGCACGCTCGGCGTTCTGATGGTGGGTGTGCAGCCCATCCTGCTCGGCGAGCTCGTCGAGGCGAAGCAGGTCAGCCTCGAGGGCGTGGGCATCGTCGCGATGGCCGAGATCGTGACGCTCGGCCTCGGGGTCGTGCTCGGCGATGCGCTGCTGCCGTGGTCGCGACTCAGGCTGATCACCATCGTCGCCGCGTTGCTCGCGTCGTGCCTCGACATGCTCACGCTGGGGGTCACGGGCGATGGCCCGATGACGGCGGTGCGGGCGGCCGCCGGCCTTGCCGAAGGCGTGCTGGTCTGGGGCACGACCGGCGTCATCGTGCGCACCGAAAACCCGGCCCGTGTGGCCGGCATCTTCTTCGTCGTGCAGACCCTCGCGCAGGCGGCGCTGGGTGCGCTGCTGGCCAACGCAGTGATCCCGCATTGGGGTTGGCAGGGCGGCTTCGCGGCGCTGAGCGCGCTCACGCTGCTGCCGTGCCTGCTGGCGTTCGCACAGCCAGCCCGGCTGGCGCCGCTGGTGCCGCCGGCCGTGTCGGGCTTCCGCTGGTCGGCGGCGACGCTGCTGCCGCTGACGGTCGTGTTCCTGCAACTGGCGACGCTGGGCTCGTTCTGGGCCTACCTCGAGCCGCTGGGCAAGGCCGCTGGCCTCGAGGCCCGTGCCGCGCAGACGCTGATCGCCGGCGTGCTGGCGATGCAGGTGGTGGGCGGCAGCGTGGCCTCGTTCGCGGTGCGGCGCCTGGCAGTGGCGCCCACGCTGGTGGCGTGTTCAGTGGTGCTCGCGGCCGTCACCACGGCCCTGTACCAGCTGGCGTCCGGCAGCACCTTGAACTTCGCACTCGGCTGCGCGCTGTTCGGTTTCGTGTGGCTGTTCATGCTGCCATTCCACATCGGCCTGGCGTTCCGCGCCGATGCCAGTGGCCGCCTTGCCGGCCTCGTACCGGCGGCCCAGTTGCTTGGCAGCGCGTTCGGACCGCTGACGGCCTCGTTCATTGTCGAGGGCGAGAACGCGGCTGCGGTGCCGTTGCTCAGTGCCGCGTTCGCGGTGGCGGCGGCTGTGTTGTTGATCGTCACGCGTCGCCGGTAGCCGCTGCGCTCATACAGCTCAGCCCGCGTCTGCATCGTATCGACTCGCTGCCGCGCGGTGCTTCGACCGTGGTCTTCAGTCATGGCGTGACGGGCGTGGCCACGTAGCTGGCCTGCGAGCCGTCTGCGAAGTAGCAGAAGCCGACCACTTCGCCCTTGTCGTTGATGTGCCAGGCGTAGCAGTTGGTGGCGCCCTCGGGGGCCACCGTGGTGTAGGTGCTGCCGTCGAAGGTGAAGCCCTTGAAGCCGACGATGCCCGGCAGGTTGTAGTAGCCGACGACCACGCCGGCCTTGTTGACGTCGGTGACCAAGGTGTCGAACGCGCCCGGGAACCGCACCTGGGTGCGCTTGCCCTTGCGGTCGAGGAAGCCGATGAAGGGCATGCCCTGCTGGCTCGTCATCGGCATGCGGTAGTTGCCGACCAGGATGCCCGAATCGGTGATGGCGGTGAGTTCGGTGTCGTCGCTGCCGGGCACCAGGTAGGGCGTGAAGACGCCGTCCTTCAGCACGAAACCCGAGAGTTCGGCGCCGCTGTCGGGTTGGTAGGAGCCCACGGCCGTGCCGGCGCTGTTCAAGCCGTAGACGGCGGGCCTGATGCCATCGGGTGCGAGAAACGTGCTGACCCGGCCGTCGGCGTCCATGACGAAGCCGCGGGTGCCGCTGTCGCTGTAGTTGAACTGCACCTGGCCCATCACGCGGCCCTTGCTCGCGGCGTAGACCAGCGTGTCCCGGGCACCTTCCACTGCGATGGTGCGGGAGCTGCCGTCCGCCGAGCGGATGAAGCCCTGGAAGCGGATGTTGGCGTTCATCGTGTAGCCCACGGTCTGGCCGCCGGGCGTGAAGTCGCGCGCGATGGTCAGCTCGGCGCCGGGCAGGGTGAACAGCGAGTAGGACATGGGCTGCGCAGTGGCGACCTGGGCCAGCAGGGTCAGCAGCAAGGCGGCGAGGGTTCTCTTCATGGCAAGCGTCCGGGTGGTGGATGAAAGGGGGGAGGGAACGACCCCTCCATGCTATGCAGGGCCATCGCCGGAGTCCTGTTCATTCGATGACCAAATCATGTTCTCGCCGCCGCCTTCTGTGCATCAGCAGCCACGCGGCCGGCACCACCAGCATGGAGAGCAATGGCGCCGTCACCATGCCGCCGACCATGGGCGCGGCAATCCGGGTCATGAGTTCGGCGCCGGTACCGCTGCCCAGCAGGATGGGCAGCAGGCCCGCCATCACCACGGCCACCGTCATCGCCTTGGGCCGCACACGGAGCACGGCGCCTTCGCGGATTGCGGCCAGCAGCGTTTCGTCGTTCATGGGCTCGCCGGCGGCGATGCGCCGGGCCAGCGCGTTCTTCAGGTAGATGAGCATGACGACGCCGAACTCCGCCGCGACGCCCGCCAGCGCGATGAAGCCCACCGCCGTGGCCACCGAGACGGCGTGCCCCAGCGCCCACACCAGCCAGAAGCCGCCGACCAGCGAGAACGGCACCGCGGCCATGACCAGCGCCGCCTCTGCGAACGAGCGGAACAGCAGGTACAGCAGCACGAAGATCACCGCGAGCGTGGCCGGCACGACCCGCTTCAGGCGCTCGGTCGCGCGCTCCAGGTACTCGAACTGCCCGGACCACGCCACGGCATAGCCCGCGGGCATGCTCACCGACGCAGCCACCGCCGCCTGCATGTCGTTCACGACCGCCCGCAGGTCGCGGCCACGCACGTCGACATAGACCCAGCCCGACAGGCGCGCGTTCTCGCTGCGCAGCATCGGCGGGCCTTCGGCGATGCTCAGCGTGGCCACGTCCTGCAGCAGCAAGCGGGCGCCGGTGCCGGTCACGAAAGGCAGCTCGCGCAGCCGCTGCAGCGAGTCGCGGAGCTCGCGCGGGTAGCGCAGGTTGATGGGGTAGCGCTCGCGCCCCTGGACCACCTCGCCCACGTTGTCGCCGCCGATGGCTGTCGAGACGAGCGCCTGCACCTCGGCCACCGAGAGGCCGTGGCGCGCCGCGGCAAGGCGGTTCACGTCGATGTCGATGTAGCGGCCGCCCGTGAGGCGCTCCGCCAGTGCCGAAGACACCCCGGGCACGGCCTTCACAGCCGCCTCGATCTGCGTGGCCAGGCTGTCGATGGTCGCCAGGTCCGCGCCGGCGATCTTGATGCCCACGGGGCTCTTGATGCCCGTGGCCAGCATGTCGATGCGGTTGCGGATGGGTGGCACCCAGACGTTGGTCAGCCCCGGCACCCGGACCGCGCGGTCCAGCTCCTCGACCAGCTTGTCCGGCGTCATGCCCGGGCGCCATTGGTCCCGGGGCTTGAACTGGAGGGTGGTCTCGAACATCTCGAGCGGTGCCGGGTCGGTCGCCGTGTCGGCGCGTCCCGCCTTGCCGAACACGCGCGCCACTTCGGGCACCGTCTTGATGAGGCGATCGGTCTGCTGGAGCAGCGCCGCCGCCTTGGCCACCGACAGGCCCGGCAGCGCCGACGGCATGTACAGCAGGTCGCCCTCATCCAGGGCCGGCATGAACTCGCCGCCCAGGCGCATGACCGGGACCACCGTCACCGCCAGCAGCAGGCCCGCCGTCGCGAGCGTCGCGACGGGAAAGCGCAGCACGGCCTCCAGCGTTGGCCGGTAAACCGCCGTCAGGAACCGGTTCACCGGATTGGCCGCCTCCTGCGGGATACGCCCGCGGATGAGATAGCCCATCAGCACAGGCACGAGCGTGACCGAGAGGCCGGCCGCCGCCGCCATCGCGTAGGTCTTGGTGAAGGCCAGCGGCGAAAACAAGCGCCCCTCCTGCGCCTCGAGGGAGAACACCGGCACGAAGGACAGCGTGATGACCAGCAGCGAGAAGAAGAGCGCCGGCCCGACCTCGATGGAGGCCTCGGTGACGAGCTGCCAGCGTTCGGCGATGCCGGGTGGCCTGCCGTGCCCGGCCTCGAACGCCTCCAGGTGCTTGTGCGTGTTCTCGATCAGGACGATGGCCGCGTCCACCATGGCGCCCAGCGCGATGGCGATGCCGCCCAGGCTCAGCAGGTTCGCGCTGACGCCTTGCCAGTGCATCACGACGAAGGCGGCCAGCACGCCCACCGGCAGCGTCACCACCGCCACGAAGGCCGACCGCAGATGGAAGAGGAAGAGGGCGCACACGGCCGCCACCACCACAAACTCCTCCAGCAGCTTCCAGCCCAGGTTGTCGACGGCGCGGTCGATGAGCAGCGAGCGGTCGTAGGTGGCCACCACCTCGACGCCGGCCGGCAGGCTGGCCTTCAGGCCTGCGAGCTTGGCCTTGACGGCCGCGATGGTGGTTCGCGCGTTCTTGCCGGAGCGCATCACCACCACGCCGCCCGCCACCTCGCCCTGGCCATCGAGCTCGGCGATGCCGCGCCGCATCTCGGGGCCGATCTGTACCGTCGCCACGTCGTGCAGCAGCACCGGCGTCGCGTTCGACACGGCGAGGGGAATCGCGCGGAAGTCATCGAGCGAGCGCAGGAAGCCGCGCGAACGCACCATGTACTCGGCCTCGGCCAGTTCCACGACCGAGCCGCCGGCTGCCTGGTTGGCCTGCTGCAGCGCGTCGCGCACCATCGCCTGCGTGATGCCGAGTGCACGCAGGCGGTCGGGGTCGAGCACGACCTGGTATTGGCGCACCATGCCGCCGATGCTGGCCACCTCGGCCACATCGGGCACCGTCTTCAGCTCGAACTTGAGGAACCAGTCGTTCAGCGCGCGCAGCTGCCCCAGGTCGTGCCGGTCGCTGCGGTCGACCAGCGCGTATTCATAGATCCAGCCGACGCCGGTGGCGTCGGGGCCGAGTGTGGCGGTCGCTCCGGGCGGCAGCCTGCTCTGCACCTGGTTGAGGGCTTCCGCCACGCGCGAGCGGGCCCAGTACGGGTCGGTCTGGTCGTCGAACAGCACATAGACGAACGAGTCGCCGAAGAACGAGTAGCCACGCACGGTCTTGGCGCCCGGCACGCTGAGCATCGTCGTGGTCAGCGGATAGGTGACCAGGTCTTCGACAAGCTGCGGGGCCTTGCCCGGGTAGGGCGTTCGCACGATGACCTGGGTGTCGGAGAGATCCGGCAGCGCGTCCAGCGGCGTGTTCGCGACAGACCAGAGGCCGGCGGCGACCAGGAACGCCGTCGCGATGAGCACCAGGAACCGGTTGCCGACCGACCAGCGTATGAGCGCGGCGATCACCGGCTTGCTCCGTGGCCCAGCTTCTGCACGGAGACCAGCTCGTAGCCCAGGGCACCACCCTCCCTGAACTCGAAGCGCACGGTGTCGCCCTGCTTCAGGTCGGCAAAGGCTTGGGGAGAGGGCTTGCTGAAGCCCATCGTCATGGCGGGCCATTGCAGCGTTGCCACGGGGCCATGGGAGATGGTGACGGCGTCCGGCTCCAGGCTCTCGACCTTGCCTTCGGCGCTGTGCACGCCCGAGGCCTTGGCCATCGGCGTTGATGCCGCTGCTGCGGGTACCTCCACGGGCGCTGCCATGCTGCCCGTCACCGAGCGCAGGCGAGCCTCCGAGTCGATCAGGAACTGGCCGCTCGCCACCACCTGCTCGCCTTCCTTGAGCCCCTGCAGCACCTCGATGTCGTCGCCGATCTCCTGGCCCACCGTGACGTCTCGGCTCTCGAAGCTGCCGTTCTCGCCGCGCACCAGGACGACGGCCCGCCGGCCGGTGCGTATCACCGCCTCGGCCGGTGCGACCAGGCGCATGCTCTTCGCGCCGGCCACCTGCAGCCTCAGCAACATGCCCGGTATCAGCTTGCCGTTGCGGTTGTCGACCTCGAACCGGGCCTGGAGGGTCCGGGTGCTGGCGTTGACATCGGGCAGCAGCTCCGTGAGCTTACCGTCGAAGGACTGCGAGGCATCGGCCTGCAGCGTGGCCTTGACGGCCTGGCCCCGCGCCAGCCGCCCGGCCTGCGCCTCGGGGATCTCCACGACGGCCCAGACCTTGTCCAGGCCGGCAATGCGGAACAGCGACTGGCCGGGCGACACCGCCGCACCCTCGCGCACGCCGAGTTCGGCGACGACGCCGCTCGACGGCGCGGTCAGCACGAAGCGCGCGTCGGGCTTCTCTCCTTGCTCGGCCCGGTGCACGAGATCGGCCGGGATAGACATCGCCCGCGTCCGGTCTCGCGCCGCGGCGATGAGCTCGGCCGACACGCCCGCACGCTGGAGGGCGGCCAGTTCGTGCAACGGGCCCAGCCAGTCGGGCGCGAACACGGTCGCCAGGGCCTGCCCCTTGCGGACGCGCTCCATGGGCGCGCGCACGGACAATCGTTCGACGTAGCCTGCCACCCGGCTCTGCACCGCGACGCTCAGCCGCTCGTCGAACTGCACCGAGCCCACCGCGTCGAAGGACGTCGAGAGCTCGGCGCGCCTGACCGCCGCGGTCCGGATGCCGAGGTTCTGCTGGACGGCCGGGCTCACCCGCACACCCGAGCCGCCCGCTTCGTCCGCGTAGACGGGCACCAGCTGCATGTCCATGAACGGCGACTTGCCCGGCTTGTCGAAGCGCTGCCCGGGGACCATGGGGTCGTGCCAGTAGAGGACCTGGCGCTCACCCGCTGCCGAGGCACCCGAAGCCGGGGGCGCCGCGGCCATCGAGGCCTGGGCACCGGGTCCGGTGGCACGGCCCAGGTAGAAGCCGCCGGCGGCCAGCAGCACACCTGCCGCGGCGAGCAGTGAGATCAGAGGGGGGCGGTTCATGGCGCGGCTCCGGGTGTCAGCGGCTTGAAGGCCAGTCGGGCCTGGGTCTGGGCGAGTTCGCGCTGCAGGTTCAGGAGCTTTCTCTGCGCTTCGACCTCGGCGTGCCGTGCCTCGAAGAGGCTGGACAGTGGGGCCTGGTTGGAGCGGTAGGCCGCCATCGTGGCGGCGGTGCGCTGCTGCGTGGGCATGAGCACGCCGTCCCGGTAGCGGTCGATACGCGCCTGCAGGCGCTGGGCGTCGCTGGCGAGGGCCTGGTATTCGGCCGTGGCCGCTCGGATCGCCTCGGCGAGCTCGGCCTGCGCCTTCTCGACCTGGGCCCGTTTTGCGGCGGTGTCGCGGTCCTGGCGCTCGGCTGGCGCCACCTGCAGCGGGATGCTCACGCCGAAGGAGACCATGTCCGCGTAGCCGGTGCGCTGTCCGTACGAGACCTCCCAGGTCCAGTTGGCTCGGCGCTCTGACGCGGCAACCGCCGCCGATTGCTGGGCCACGTCGATGTCGCGCTGCAAGGCGAGCACCTCGGGATGGGCCGCCACGTAGGCTTGCTCCGGTGGCACCGCCATCGCGGCCGCAGGGGCCAGATCGCCGGGCGGCATGCCTGTCCATCGCTGCAGGGAGAGCTGGGCCGCGCTCAGCTGCTGGCGGACCTCGGCGGTCTCGTCCTCTGCCATGCCGCGCGCCGCGACCAGAGCCAGCACCTCGGGGCTGCTGCCGGTGGCGGCCGCCAGGCGGGCACGGGCGGCTTCGAGCTCCTCGTGGAGATGGCGCTCCGTCAGCGCCATGAGCTTGAGCGCTTCGCCGGCGTACCAGGTCTCCAGATAGGCCGAGGCGGTCTGCAGCCGGGTTTCGGCCAGGGCCGCCTGCGTGTCAATCGCTTCCCGGCCAACCATGGCCTCGGCAGCGGCTTGGCGGGCCGCCCGTTTGTCATGTGACAGCCACTCCTGGCTGAGGCCGATGCGCTTCATCGTCTGGGAGTCGCGGCTGGCGCTGAAGCGGTCCGGCCCGGTGGCAGGGAGATTTTCGAGGCCCAGGCGCAGCACGGGGTCGGGCAACTGGCCCGCGGCGCGCGAGGCATCGGAGGCGCTGGCAACACCGGCACGGGCAGCGCGAGCTGCCTCGGAGCGCTGGGCGGCCAGGTCGAGTGCCGAATCGAGTGTGAGAGGCGCCGCCGCCGCAAGGCAGGGCAGCAGTGCGGCGGCCAGGGTGGCGGCACGCAAGACAACAAGAGCAGCCATGGAAGCTCCGAGGACGAACGAGGCGTTTGCTGGCGAGCGGGCGAGCCGCACCAGCGCCGGTCAGTCGGCGGAGCTGTCAGACGCGAAGTCTGAGCGTGGAAAGGAAGAGAGGGTCGGGTGGCGGGCGGGCCTGCGCGGTGGCCGCAACCGGCAGGGCAACGGCCTCGGCTGTATCGAGGATACGCGGCACCTCCAGCACCTGCAGCACCGCCGGCAGAGAGGCCGACGGGAGCTTGACGGCCTCGAACGACTGCGCCGCGTCAGCGGCATGCTGGTGGCAAAGCGTCGGCTGTGCCGGGTCCATGCCCTCACAGGGCTGGCCTGCGGCCATCGCCTCGGCCATGGCCTGCGCGTCCGCCTGCGCCGGGCAGACATAGTTCGCCAACGCCAGCTGCGAGAACAGCAGCGACAAGACCATGGCGAGCAGGGTCGTGCAGCGGTGAAGGCGTGGGCGGTGCATGGGCGTGGCGAGTGTAAGGCGGTCCGCTTGGCCAGCCTTCCAGCGCGTCGAAAGCAGCGTCGAACCGACTTGGCGCCGTCGGGCGCGCCGCGCGCAGTTCATTTGCTGCTCCGGCTGCCGGCCAGGCCCGCTGCTTCACCACGCATCGCTCATAATGAGAACAGTTCCCATCTGCGAACTGCGCACCAGATCAGCCGCCGCCACATCTCGAAGCCAGACGACAGGACCCGTCATCCCTGACTTCACGACCCGTGGTCGCCCGCTACTACCGAGAACTGTTGAGCTTTCTTTCCCGCAAGGTGTCCGACCGCGCGACCGCGGCCGACCTCGTGCAGGAGAGTTATGCCCGCGTGTACGCGGCCCAGCAGGCCGGCCAGGCCATCCGGGAGCCGCGCGCGCTGCTCTACAAGACGGCCCGCCATCTCGTCATCGACCAGGGGCGGCGCGGCGACGTCCGTACCCGCCATGCCGAGCCGGAAGACGACCGGGCCTCCGACGAACGGGACAACACCCTCGGGCCACCGGCCCTCGAGCCCGATGTCGCGCTGGCGTCGCAGCAGATGTTCAACGCCATCCTGGCCACCATCGACAGCCTGCCGCCCCGCTGCCGCCAGGCTTTCATGCTGCACAAGTTCGACGGGCTCACCCATGCCGAAGTGGCTGCGCGCATGGGCGTCAGCGTCAAGATGGTCGAACAGCACGTCAGGAATGCGGTGCAGGCGTGCAGGCGCTGCCGCGATGCGGCCGATGGCCAGGCCCCGGCCGCACCGCCACTGCGCCGAAGCAAGCGCAGCCCCGAATGAAGAAGAACGAATCGCGGCGGTTTTGCGCCAGGGACA
>DATHWJ010000087.1:0-2095 GCA_035460745.1 Ideonella sp.
TGGGTGGAAGGCGACCGCACCGACACCGCGAAGTGGTGGGGCAACCGCTATCCGCGCGAGGAGTTCGAAGCCCGGCTGGCGCTGGTGCCGCGGGTCGAGAAGCACGTGCTGTCGCCGGCCGGCCACATGCTGCACCACGACCAGCCGGAGGCGCTGGCACGGGTGCTGGTCCGTTTTCTCGAGGGCTAGGAGCGTGGGCGGCAGAAGCTCGCCCGCGAGGCGGGAACTGGCATGAAGCTTGAATGTGGAACGGCATGGCCATCAGCTACCGTCCGTACGAACCGCAGCAGGAGATGCTGCTTCCCGCGTCGCTGCAGGACTGGCTGCCCAAGGGGCACCTTGCCTACTTCATCAGCGACACGGTCGATGCGTTGGACTTGAACGCGTTCTATGCCCGCTACGCCGGCGGCGGGGCGCGCAATCAGCCGTTTCACCCGGCCATGATGGTCAAGGTGCTGGTCTACGGCTACGCGACGGGCGTGTTCAGCTCGCGCAAGATCGAGCGCCGACTGCACGAGGACCTGGCGTTTCGCATGCTCGGGGCGGGCAACTTCCCGAGGCACCGCACGATCCGCGACTTTCGCGCGCTGCACCTCTTGGAGCTGAGCGATCTGTTTGTGCAGGTGGTCAGGCTGGCCCGCGAGATGGGCTTGGTCAAGCTGGGCACAGTGGCCATCGACGGCACCAAGATCAAGGCCAACGCCAGCCGCCACAAGGCGATGAGTTACGAGCGCATGCAGCAAGTCGAGGCCGAACTGAAGGCGCAGATCGATGCGCTGCTGGAACGCGCCAAGAGCACTGATGCGGCGGAGGCCGACGAGCCCGAACTGGACATCCCCGCCGAGATCGAGCGGCGCGAAGTGCGCCTGCAGGCCATCGCCGAAGCGCGTGCGCGCCTGGAGCAACGCCAGCGCGACGCCGACATCGAGCGCGGCCGCCGCGATGACGACGATCGACGCCCGCGCGACGATGACGGCAAGCCCACGGGTGGGCGCTACAAGCGCGAGTTCGGCGTGCCCGAGCCGAAGGCACAAGACAACTTCACCGACCCCGACAGCCGCATCATGAAGCGCGCCGGTGGTGGCTTCGATGCCAGCTATAACGCGCAGACGGCGGTGGACGACACCGCACACATCATCGTCGCCGCCGAGCTGAGCAACAACGCCGCAGACACACAGCAGCTGGTGCCGATGCTGCAGGCGGTGAGGGCCAACACCGGTGAACTTCCCCGCCAAGGGCTGGCCGATGCGGGCTACCGCAGCGAGGACAACTTCGAGCAGCTCGCGGGTCTGCCAATCGAGCTGGTGGTGGCGCTGGGTCGGGAAGGCAAGCAGCAAGCACAGATCAACCCAGACACTCACCCGCACACGGCGGCGATGGCCGCCAAGCTGCAAACCGCTGAAGGCAAGAAGGCCTACCGCCGGCGCAAGTGGCTTGCCGAGCCGCCCAACGGCTGGATCAAGAGCGTACTCGGGTTCCGCCAGTTCAGCCTGCGCGGGCTGCACCGCGTGCAGGCCGAGTTCAAACTCATCTGTCTGGCACTGAACCTGCGGCGAATGGGTTCCATGCAAGTCGCATGAGGGGCTGCAAGATGAGCCACTTCGAGCACTTTGCCGGGCCCCAGGGCCGCCATCCAGTGCCCCGAGTACTTGCCTACGCCTTAGCAGTCAGCGTCGCGGCGCAATCCGCCGTACCTCGCCACTACCCTATCAACTTCGCGGCCCCGGCGGATTACTGCCGCCCACGCTCCTAGGCCGCGGCGGCGTCCATCGCTCCGGCACCCACGACCCACGCCGAGAGGCCGCTCGTGGGCACGGCGCAGAGCACGGCCTCCGCGATCTCGGCCTCGCTGGCGCCGACCTTGCGCGCGCCACGCATGTGCACCGAAGCCAGCGTGCTGTAGTCGGCCGCCAGCACCGTGACGAGCAGCAGCTCCGAGAACTTCGGCCCGAGCGGCGTGCCGTTGATCGTGCCTTCGCGCAGCAGGTAGTAGGCGTCGGCGCCGGTGGGCACGAGCGCCAGCAGCTTGCCCAGCGATGGCGGCATGGTGCCAAAGTAGGCAAGGAAGTTCTTCTCGGCTTCGCCGGCGGCAACA
>DATHWJ010000088.1:0-2648 GCA_035460745.1 Ideonella sp.
CGATGCAGGGCTTCCCGATGCGCGACAAGGACATCCTCTACGTGAGCAACGCGCCGCTGGCCGAGCTGCAGAAGTTCATCAACCTGGTGTTCTCGATCAACCGGCAGGTGATCGGCGCGGTACAGAGCGTGGAGTGAGGGCAGCAGCAAGGTGGCGATCTCTAGAGAAACGGTCATCTGGGGCTTTCGCCTGATCCTCGGGCGCGAGCCCGAGTCCGAAGAAGGCCTGCGCGCGCACCTGCACCTGGCCGACGAAGCCGCGCTGGTGGAGGTGCTGCTGCGCTCGCCGGAGTTTCGCCACAGCGGCCGCTTTGGCGACACGGTGCAGTTGCACGACGACGCCACGGCGCAGCGCAAGGTGGCGTGGCCCTACGAGTCGCGGGCCAAGCTGAAGCTGGCCATCTTCGGCAACTGCCAGGCGGCTGGCACCGGCAAGCTGATCCAGGCGATGACCGGCGATACCGTCGCCCAGACCTACGAGACCACGCCCAGCTTCCTGCGCCGGATGCGCGAGGGCGAATTCGATCTGGAAGGCGTGGTGGCGCAAGCCGACCTGGTGCTGGTGCAGATGGTGGGCGAGGTCACCCAGGCCATCAGCCAGCGCGCGCCGCGCCACGCCGGCAAGGTCAAGCAGTTGCCTTCACTGAGCTACACTGGCTTCCATCCGGACTGTGTCTACGTGGCCCGTGCCAGCGGTGGCTACCTGCAGGGGCCGATGGGCGAGTACCAATCGTCCATCGCGCTCTGGGCCTGGCGCAACGGGTTGGACGCCGAGCAGGCGGTGGATCTCTTCTGCCCCGAGGTCTACGAGGCCCTGGGCTTCCATGCCTACCACGCGGCCGCCTACCGCACGCTGGTGGGCAGCGGGCAGTACTGCGGACTGCCGCTGGCGCCGCTGATAGACCGCTGGCGCGAGCGCGGCTGCTTCATGCACACGGTGAACCACCCCAAGCTCTTCGTGCTGGCCGACGTGGCCGAGGCCGTGCTGAAGCGCGAGGGCATACGCCCGCTGGCCGAGGCCGCCGAGTGGGTGGACGACAACCTGGCCCGCTGGCCGGTGTGGCCGGTCTACCCGCCGTTGGCCGAGCCGCTGGGGTTGGCCGGCAGCTACCAGTTCAAGCTCGACCGCGGCTTCTGCCCCGACGCGAAGCCGGTGCTGTCGATGTCGCTGCCCGGCTTCGTCGAGGCCTCGTACACCACCTTCCGCCAAGCCGGCGACGAGGCGCTGACCTGCGAGCGCGTGCTCAGCGAGCCCTACCAGGGCCTGCAGCGCTTTGTCCGTGAAAAGACCTCGCGGCTGCGCCAGCTCGCGAGCTTCATCGGCGAGCAACTGGCCGCGCCGCTGCGCAGCAAGGCAGAGCCCGCCACGGCGCCAGCCGCCAGCCCCTACGCCGGCCTGCCGGATCACCAGTTCTGGCGCCGCGCCGTGGAGCGGGTGACGCCCGACGCGATCGACCCCGTGGTGCAGGCGCGCTTCCACCTCTCGCGCAGCACCCGTGTAGCCACCGCGGGCAGTTGCTTTGCGCAGAACATCGCACGCAACCTGCACCGCCACGGCTTCAACTACCTGGTGGTGGATGCCGACCCGACGCTGCCTGAAGCGCAGGCCCGCGAGCGCGGCTTCGGCATGTACTCGGCGCGCTATGGCAACGTCTACACCGCGCAGCAACTGGTGCAGCTCTTCGACCGCGCGCACGGCGCCTTCCAGCCGCTCGACCGCGCGTGGCAGCGCGAAGACGGGCGCTTCGTCGACCCCTTCCGGCCGCAGATCGAGCCGGCCGGCTTCGCCAAGGCGGCAGAGGTGGAGGCGGCCGCCAAGCGCCACCTGGGCGACGTGCGCAAGATGTTTGCCGAGCTCGATGTCTTTGTCTTCACGCTCGGGCTGACCGAAGCCTGGCGCCGCCGCGAAGACGGCGCCGTGTTTCCGCTGGCACCGGGCGTGGCCGGCGGCCAGTTCGACCCCGCGCTGTACGAGTTCGTCAACTACGGGGCCGACGAGGTGCTGGCCCAGCTGCGCGGCTTCATGCAGCGCTTGCGCAGCGTGAACCCGCGTGCCCGCGTGATCCTCACCGTCTCGCCGGTGCCGCTGATCGCCACCTACGAAGACAGGCATGTGCTGGTCTCCACCATCCACAGCAAGTCGGTGCTGCGCGCGGCGGCGGGCGCGCTTGCGGCGCAGGCGAGCGACGTGGACTACTTCCCCAGCTACGAGATCATCACCGGGCCGCAGGCGCCGCGCAGCTACTTCGAGGCGGACCTGCGCTCGATCAGCGAAGAGGGCGTGGGGCATGTGATGCGGGTGTTTTTCAAGCACTACGCGGTGGAGCAGCCAGAAGCTGCCACGCTACCGGCTCTGGCCCCCGCTGCCTCGGCACCCGCCAGGCAGCTCGCGATCGAAAACGAGCAGCGCGTGCTCGATCGTGTCGTCTGCGACGAAGAGGCGCTGGACCGGCACCGCAGCGACTGAGTGCAGCGGCGGCCAGCGGCAGCAGCCCGCCCTTCAACTTTCAATACAGCGGCGTGCAGGCCTCGACTCGAAAGGCCAGCGCACGCCTGTCCGCAGAGCCCGGCTCCACCTCGGCTGGCACGAAGCCCCCTTCGGTGCGGACGCGGTACACGAGGCGTGCGCCGGGCCGGTGATCGGCGACT
>DATHWJ010000089.1:0-26715 GCA_035460745.1 Ideonella sp.
CGGTGAAGCACGCCGACGCCGATGCACTGGACCGCTTGGAAGACCTGCTGCAGGCCCTGCGGTCCGAGCCTGGCGCGGCGGCGCTGCGCGAGAAGCAGCGCGGGGTGTTCTACCACGCCGGCAAAGCCTTCCTGCACTTTCACACCGACCCGGTGGGCCTGTTCGCCGACCTGCGCACGGGTGCGGCCTTCGAGCGCTTCCTGGTCGATACTCCCCTTCAGCGGCAGGCCTTGCTGGCGGCCGTGCACGCAAGCCTGGGCGCCGGAGACGGTGGCGGCGACAATGGCCCTCCCAATGGCCGCCATCGCGGCTGAACCGGTTCTCGTCCCATGCACCAGCGCGTTCTCACCGGCATCACCACCACCGGCATCCCCCACCTCGGCAACTACGTCGGCGCGATCCGGCCGGCCATCGCGGCCAGCCGGGCGGCGGGGGTGGACAGCTTCTTTTTCCTGGCGGACTACCACGCGCTGATCAAGTGCGACGAGCCGGCGCGCATCGAGCGCTCGCGGCTGCAGCTGGCCGCCACCTGGCTGGCCGCCGGGCTGGACACCTCGCGCGTCACCTTCTACCGCCAGAGCGACGTGCCCGAGATCCCCGAGCTGACCTGGCTGCTGACCTGCGTCACCGCCAAGGGGCTGATGAACCGCGCCCATGCCTACAAGGGAGCGACCGACGCCAACACGGCCGCCGGCGAAGACCCCGACGCCGGCATCTCGATGGGCCTGTTCAGCTACCCCATCCTGATGGCGGCGGACATCCTGATGTTCAACGCCCACCAGGTGCCGGTCGGGCGCGACCAGGTGCAGCACATCGAGATGGCGCGCGACATCGCCCAGCGCTTCAACCACCTGTTCGGCGCCGGCCGCGAGTATTTCGTGCTGCCCGAAGCGGCGGTCGACGACAAGATGGCGCTGCTGCCGGGGCTGGACGGCCGCAAGATGTCCAAGAGCTACGACAACACCATCCCGCTGTTCGAGGGCGGCGCCAAGGGCCTGAAGGACGCGATCGCCCACATCGTGACCGACTCGCGCCTGCCCGGCGAGCCCAAGGACCCGGCGTCTTCGCACCTGGTGACGCTGTACGACGCCTTCGCCACGCCGGCGCAGAGCGCGGCCTTCCACGCCGCGCTTCGCGAGGGCCTGGGCTGGGGCGACGCCAAGCAGCAGCTGCATGGGCTGATCGAGGCCGAGATCGGCCCGCTGCGGGCGCATTACGCCGAGCTGATGGCCCAGCCGGCGCTGATAGAAACCGCGCTGATGGAAGGCGCGGCCAAGGCGCGTGCCCTCGCCGCGCCCTTTCTCACCCAGTTGCGCGAAGCCGTGGGCCTGCGCCGGCTCGGTGCCGCGACACCCGGCGCGAGCGCCAAGGCCGAGAAGCCCAGGGCCGCACTGCCGGTCTTCAAGCAATACCGCGAAGCCGACGGCCAGTTCTACTTCAAGCTCAATGCCGCCGACGGGCGGGTGCTGCTGCAGAGCAGCGCCTTCTCGCAGGGCCGCGAAGCCGGCCAGTGGGTGAGCCGGCTGAAGACCGAAGGCGCGGCGGCGCTGGGCGATGCGCAGGCCGCGGGTGTCGCGCTCGGCGAAGGAGTGGCAGCCGACGAGGCGGGCGCGGCGCTGGCCGCGCTGATCGAAGCCAGCGCCGCCTGAGCTGCTCACGCGGCTTGGCGGCGATGGCCGGCCCCGCGCACCGTCTTGCGGGCGACCGCGGCCGGCGGCTTGCCGTATCGTGCGCAGCTTCCCTCACTCCCGGAGAGCTTCGCCCATGACCAGCACGACCTCTTTGCGCGCCGTTTTTCGCGCCCTGCCCGCCGCCTTCTGCCTGGCCGCCCTCGCCGCCTGCTCCACCCCGGCGCCCAAGGCGCCTGCCCTGCGCGCCAGCGCCGCCGTTGCGCCCACCCAGGGCCAGACCGTCAGCGGCACCGTCTCGTTCAGCGAGACGGGCGACCACGTCGCCGTGCGGGTGCAACTCGCCGGCCTGGCGCCCAACTCCGAGCACGGCTTCCACCTGCATGAAAAGGGCGATTGCAGCGCCCCGGACGGCATGAGCACCGGCGGCCACTTCAACCCCACCGGCAAGCCGCACGGCGCGCCCAACGCCGAGCACCACGCCGGCGACATGCCCGCACTGACGGCCGACGCCAGCGGCAAGGTCAGCACCGAGTTCATGCTGCACGGCGTAACCATAGGCAGCGGCACCACCGACATCGTCGGCCGCGGCCTGATCGTGCACGCCAAGCGCGACGACTACATCACCCAGCCCACCGGCGACTCGGGCGCGCGCATAGGCTGCGGCGTCGTCGTCAGGAACTGAGAAAACCGGCGGGCCTCAGGCGGCCACCGCCTGCCGCACCGCGTGCTCCCAGCGCCCCATCAAGGCCAGCGCCCGCTCGCGCGGCATCGTGGGGTGGAAAGTGCGCTCGGCCTGCCATTGGGCGGCGAGCTCGTCCAGGCTCTTGTACAGCCCGGTCGAGAGGCCGGCGAGGTAGGCGGCGCCCAGCGCGGTCGTCTCTATGACCTGCGGCCTCACGACCGGGATGCCGAGCAGGTCGGCCTGGAACTGCATCAGCAGGTTGTTGACGCAGGCGCCGCCATCGACCCGCAGCTCGGCTACCGCCGCGCCGCCGGCGGCCTGCGCGTCGCGGCTCATGGCCTGCAGCAGCGCGGCGCTCTGGAAGGCGATGCTCTCCAGCGCCGCGCGGGCGATGTGGGCCACCGTGCTGCCACGCGTCAGGCCGACGATGGCGCCGCGGGCCTCGGCGTTCCAGTAGGGCGCGCCCAGGCCGGTGAAGGCGGGCACGAACATCACGCCGCCCGCGTCGGGCACGCTCTCGGCCAGGCCCTGCACCTCGCCGCTGCCCTTGATGGCCTGCAGCCCGTCGCGCAGCCACTGCACCACGGCGCCGCCGATGAAGACGCTGCCTTCGAGCGCGAACTCGGGCGTCGGCGTAGGCTGCGCGGCGCTGGTCAGTATCAGGCCGTTGGCGCTGGCCTGGAACTGCGGGCCGGTGTGCATCAGCATGAAGCAGCCGGTGCCATAGGTGTTCTTGGCCAGCCCGGCGCGGAAGCAGGCCTGGCCGAACAGCGCGCTCTGCTGGTCGCCCGCGATGCCGCCGATCGGGATGGGCGCGCCCAGCCATTGCGCCTCCGTCTCGCCGAACACGTGGCTGGACGGGAAGACCTTGGGCAGCAGGCTGTCGGGCACGTGCAGCGCCTTCAGCAGCTCGCGGTCCCAGACGTTGTGGCGGATGTCGAACAGCATGGTGCGCGAGGCGTTGCTGACGTCGGTGGCGTGCACGTGGCCGCCGGTCAGCTTCCACAGCAGCCAGCTGTCCACGGTGCCGAAGGCCAGGTCGCCATGCGCCGCATCGATATGGGCGCCGTTCACATGGTCGAGGATCCAGCGGATCTTGGTCCCGGAGAAATAGGCGTCGATGATCAGGCCGGTGGTCTGCCGCACCTGCTCGCTCAGGCCCTGAGCCCGCAGCTGCGCGCAGAGCGGCTCGGCGCGGCGGTCCTGCCAGACGATGGCGTTGTAGATGGGCTGGCCGGTGCGGCGGTTCCACACCACCGTGGTCTCGCGCTGGTTGGTGATGCCTATGGCCTTGATGTCGCGCGCCGTCAGGCCGGCCTTGGCGAGCGCCTCCTGCGCGGTCGCGAGTTGGCTCTCCCAGATCTCGTTCGGGTCGTGCTCGACCCAGCCCGGCTGCGGGTAGATCTGGCGGAACTCGCGTTGCGCCATCGCCTTGATGCGGCCGTGCTCGTCGAAGACGATGCTGCGCGAACTGGAAGTGCCCTGGTCGAGGGCCAGCAGGTAGGTCATGCGGTGTCTCGGGTGCGTGTGGTGGGTGTCTGGGCGGCAGCGGAGCCTGGTTCTCGCGCCGCCGTGTCCATCGGCGCCAGCAGGTCTTCGAGGAAATAGGCCGAGAGCGCCGCGCGGCCCGCCAGGCCGGCCTTGCTGTAGATCGCGCCGGCATGCTCGCGCACGGTGCGCTCGCTGCCTTCGCGCATCGCGGCGATCTCCTTGGTGCTGAGGCCCTTGAGCAGCAGCAGCGCCACTTCCCGCTCGGCGTCGGTCAGGTGCCAGCGGCCGAACTCGGCGCTGATGGCTTCCCCGAGGCCGTTCAGCAGGCTGCGCGACTCGGCGCGCCACTGCTGGCCCTGCTGCCGAGCGAGCGCCAGGTCGCGCAGCAGGTGCCGCTGCTCGGCGCGGTGCTGCCCCGCGACGCGGAACAACAAGGCCACGCCGACGCTGGCGGCGACCATGGGCGCCGCTTTCACGCCTTCGATCAGCAGCTCCAGCGGCGTCGAATCGGGCTCTTCGAGGTACTCGAGGCCGACCAGCAGCGCGATGCCGGCCAGCAGCGCGGCGATCGCCAAGCGGCGGGTGCGGGTGTCGAACCATTCGTCCACGGCGGCGACCGATCGAGGTGGCAACCCCGGCCGCAGCACAACCAGGAATCGGTCGCCGCTCATCGGGGTCTCAAGGTGTGGCAACTGCAGCCAACCCCGCGCATCGCGGGTCCATGTTGCACTCTAGCAGCCGCACCGAGCTGCCACCAGCGGGATCGACCTCGAGAAACAGGCCGATGCCGCGTGCGTAATATTTGCGCTCGTAGGCGGTCGGATCGATGGGCGTGAACTCGCCGGTCACGACGCAGTCGTTGGCGGCGCAGAGGTGGCGCGCCAGCGCCGGCGGCACGAAACGGTCGAGCTCGGCGTCGGTGCCGTAGCCGTAGTTCACGGACAAGACGGTGGCCGCGTCTTCGGCATTGCCTGGCGAAAACTCCTGCCGGTAGACCGCGCCGACGCGCGGCTCGGCCAGGAACTGCGTGCCGGGCAGGTCGCCGTCGCGGCCGGTCTTCCAGGAGCCGTCCACATCGACCAGCTCGGGCTCGTAGGGATGATCCCCTTCGAAGAGCTCGTAGTTGCGGGCGATCTCGCCGCAGTAGTACACCGTGCCGTCCTTGCGCTGCGCGTACCAGTCGAAGGTGTTCTCGACCACGGCGCCGTCCTCCGTCACCCGGTCCTGGAAGCTGATGCAGCGCACACCGGCGATCAGCTTGGTCTTGTCCTGCACGTTCACCACGATGGCCTCGCCGCCCCCGCCGTAGCGCCAGCTGTTGCCGATGGCCAGCGGGAAGTAGGGGTTGGCGCGGGTCAGGTGGCGAAAGTCCGCGTCGAAGTGGGTCGGGTCGAAATCGGGGGCATAGCGCTGCTCGCCGAGCGAGCCGCAGAGATCCGTACGCGCCACTTGCTGGGCCTCGCATTGGCGCTGCGTCTGAGCCAGGGCCTGGCGGGCGTCGGCCTGGCAGCGCGCCCGCTGGACGGCGTCGGGCTGGTTGACGCACAAGGCGCGGGCGCGGAAGTTGTCGTCGGCGGCTTCGTGTTCGCAAGACTGGCGCAGCAGCCGGGTCGTGGCGCTGCAGTAGTCGCCCTGGTGCCCACCCGCGTCGGTGCGGCTTGTCACCGTCGAAGGCGGCTGGGCGGCGGCCAGCGTGGACAGCAGCGTCAACACGGCAGCGGCGCAGCGCGGCAGGCAGGCCGGCGAGACCGATTCCAAGGCAGAAGAATGTGACATGGCAGTGCTCCATCGAAGGGTTGAGATCCCTGCCCGGGGGCTGCCGGCGGCAGGCCTCGGCACGGACCTTCGATGTAGTGGGGCGGGCCCGCGGCGTCCACCGGCGGTATGACGTACGTCGTGCCTTGCCGGGCGCGGTGCCCTGCCTCAGGCCGCCGCACCGGCCACCTCGCACTGGACGCCCGCCTCCGCCAGCAGCGACGGGAACGGCGGCGGCGGCTCGGCGTCGGTGAACAGCATGTCGAGCTGGCTGAAGCGCGCCAGCTCCACCATCGCCGGCCGGTTGAACTTGGCGTGGTCGGTGGCCAGCCAGACCTCGCGCGACTGCTCCATGATGGCGCGCGAGACCTTGACCTCGCGGTAGTCGAAATCGCGCAGCGAGCCGTCGGCCTCGATGCCCGAGATGCCGATCAGGCCGATGTCGACACGGAACTGGCGGATGAAGTCCACCGTCGCCTCGCCGACGATGCCGCGGTCGCGGTTGCGCACCACGCCGCCGGCCACGATGACCTCGCAATCCGGGTTGTCGGACAGGATGGCCGCGACGTTCAGGTTGTTGGTGATCACGCGCAGGCCCTTGTGGTGCAGCAGCTCGCGCGCCACCGCCTCGGTGGTGGTGCCGAGGTTGATCAGCAGCGAGCTGCCATTCGGCACGGCGCGCGCCACCGCGCGGGCGATGCGCTGCTTGCCCTCGGCATTCAGCGCCTCGCGCTGGCGGTAGGCGATGTTTTCGGTGGTGGAGCTGGGCACCCGCACGCCGCCGTGGAAGCGCGCCAGCAGGCCGGCCTCGGAGAGCAGCTTGACGTCGCGCCGCACGGTCTGCAGCGTGACGCCGAAACGCTCGGCCAGGGCTTCGACGGACGCGGCGCCGCGGGCGCGGACCTCATCGAGCAGCAGGGCTTGGCGTGGATTGGGAGTCATAGCGTGGCGGAGCCTAAAACGAACCAAAACGAAAAAGAACGATGACAACCTCTATTGCATTCGATCATTCACTGAGATAAAAAGAAAAAAGAAGAACGCGGCCATGGCCTTGCGCACACCGGCGCAACGTTCATGCCGCAGCCCGCAGACGCCCAGGAGACCCCCACTTGCAAGCCGCTTCGCCGAGCCCGGCGACGTTCCCCTCCGCCGCGACCGCCCCCGCGACCGCCCCCGCGGCCGCCCTGGCCGAGACCATCGCCTGCGACGTGCTGGTGGTGGGCGGCGGCATCAACGGCGCCGGCATCGCCCGCGATCTCGCGGGCCGCGGCTGGCGCGTGGTGCTGGCCGAGCAGGACGACCTCGCGGCGCACACCTCGTCGTCGTCGACCAAGCTGATCCACGGCGGACTGCGCTACTTGGAGTACTACGAGTTCGGCCTGGTGCGCAAGGCGCTGCAGGAGCGCGAGGTGCTGCTCAAGAGCGCCCCGCACATCATGTGGCCGCTGCGCTTCGTGATGCCGCACGACCCTTCCATGCGACCCGCCTGGCTGGTGCGCCTGGGCATCTTTCTCTACGACCACCTGGCCCGGCGCGAAGTGCTGCCCGGCTCGGAGGGCGTGGACCTGCGCCGCCACCCGGTGGGCGAGCCGCTGAAGGACGAGTTCACGCGCGGCTTCATCTACTCCGACGGCTGGGTCAACGACGCGCGGCTGGTGGTGCTGAACGCGGTCGATGCGCGCGAGCACGGCGCGCAGCTCTTCACCCGCACCCGCTGCACCGCCGCCCAGCGCAGCGCCACCGGCTGGGCCGCGACGCTGGCGTCGGCCGACGGCAGCCTGCGGCAGGTCAACGCGCGTGCGCTGGTCAATGCCGCCGGCCCCTGGGCCGAGGCCTTCCTGCGCGGCACCGCCCGCGCGGCCCAGGGTGAAGCGCTGGCCACCAAGAGCCTGCGCCTGGTCAAGGGCAGCCACATCGTGGTGCCGCGCCGCTTCGAGCACGACCACGCCTACATCTTCCAGAACCCCGACAAGCGCATCATCTTCGCGATCCCGTACGAGCAGGACTTCACGCTGATAGGCACCACCGACGTGGAGCTGCAGGGCGACCCGCGCGGCGCCAGGATAGGCGACGACGAGGTGGCCTACCTCTGCGAGCAGGCCAGCCGCTATTTCAAGCGGCCGGTCACCCCCAAGGACGTGGTCTGGAGCTACGCCGGCGTGCGCCCGCTGCTGGACGATGCCTCGGGCGACCCCTCCGCCGTCACCCGCGACTACCTGCTGGAGCCCAACACCGGCGCGGCCCCGCTGCTCAGCGTGTGGGGCGGCAAGATCACCACCTTTCGCAAGCTGGCCGAAGACGCCGCCGACGAGGTCGGCCGCATGCTGGGCGAGGCGCGCGCGCCGTGGACGCATGGCGCCTACCTGCCCGGCGGCGACCTGCGCGAGTGGATAGGCGCGCCGCAGCGGCCCGACACCGACTTCACCCGGCTGGTGCAGGCCGTGAACCTGCGCCACCCCTGGCTGCCCCCCGCGCTGGCCTTGCGCTGGGCGCGGGCCTACGGCAGCCGCGTCGACCGCGTGATCGGCGCCGCCGCCAGCCTGGCCGACCTGGGCGAAGAAGTGGCCCCCGGCCTCTTCGCCGCCGAGCTGCGCTACCTGCAGCGCGACGAGTGGGCCGTCGGCGGCGACGACGTGCTGTGGCGCCGCAGCAAGCTGGGCCTGCACTACACCCCTGCCGAGCGCGAGCGCGTGAACGCCTGGATGGCCGCGCACACGGTGAATCAAACGACACAGAAGAAGGTGGCCTGATATGCAGCTGACGCTGGATGGCATCAGCAAGAAGGTCGGGGCCGAGCCCTGGCTTTACGAGATGAGCCTGCAACCGCGGCCCGGCGCCGTGACCGTGCTGCTGGGCGCCACCCAGGCCGGCAAGACCAGCCTGATGCGCATCATGGCCGGGCTGGACACGCCCAGCACCGGCCGCGTCTCGGTCGACGGCCAGGACGTGACCGGCATGCCGGTGCGCGAGCGCAACGTGGCGATGGTCTACCAGCAGTTCATCAACTACCCGTCGATGAACGTGGCCGACAACATCGCCTCGCCGCTCAAGCTGCGCAAGGAGGCCCACGTCGACCAGCGGGTGCGCGCGCTGGCCGAGCGGCTGCACATCGAGATGTTCCTCGACCGGCTGCCGGCCGAGCTCTCGGGCGGCCAGCAGCAGCGGGTCGCGCTGGCCCGCGCGCTGGCCAAGAACGCACCGCTGATGCTGCTCGACGAGCCGCTGGTCAACCTCGACTACAAACTGCGCGAGGAGCTGCGCGAGGAGCTGACCGAGCTGTTCGCGCAGGGCGACTCGACGGTGATCTACGCCACCACCGAGCCCGGCGAGGCGCTGCTGCTGGGCGGCTGGACGGCCGTGATGGACGCCGGCGAGCTGCTGCAATACGGGCCGACCGCCGAGGTCTTCCACCGCCCGCAGTCCATCCGCGTGGCGCGCGCCTTCAGCGACCCGCCGATGAACCTGATCGCGGCGCAGGCCACCGCCACCGGGGTGCAGGCCACCGGCGGCCCGGCCCTGGCCATCCCGCTGCCGGCCGGCGCCACCCAGGCGCTGACCCTGGGCGCGCGCGCCGGTGCGCTGCGGCTGCAGCCGCGCGAGGGCGACGTGGCGCTCTCCGGCCACGTCGAGCTGGCCGAGATCTCGGGCTCCGACACCTATGTGCACGTCAAGACCACTGTCGGCGAGGTGGTCGCGCAGCTGACCGGCGTGCACGACTTCGAGCTGGGCACCGCGCTCACGCTCTACCTGAGCCCGCAGCAGGCCTATGTGTTCGACGCGGCCGGCGCGCTGCTGGTGGCCCCCAGCCGCCCCACCGGAAAGGCAGTCTGACATGGCCCGCATCGACCTCGACCTTGCGCACTCGTACAAGCCCAACCCGAAGGAGGACGGCGACTACGCGCTGCTGCCGCTGAAGATGAGCTTCGAGGACGGCGGCGCCTACGCGCTGCTCGGCCCCTCGGGCTGCGGCAAGACCACGATGCTGAACATCATGTCCGGCCTGCTCGTGCCCTCGCACGGCAGCGTCAAGTTCGACGGCGCCGACATGACCCGCGCGACGCCGCAGCAGCGCAACATCGCCCAGGTCTTCCAGTTCCCGGTCATCTACGACACGATGACGGTGGCGCAAAACCTCGCCTTCCCGCTGCGCAACCGCAAGGTGCCGGAGGCGCAGATACAGCAGCGCGTCGGCCAGATCGCCGAGATGCTGGAGATGAGCCACCAGCTCAACCAGCGCGCCGCCGGCCTCTCGGCCGACCAGAAGCAGAAGATCTCGCTGGGCCGCGGCCTGGTGCGGCCCGACGTCTCGGCGGTGCTGTTCGACGAGCCGCTGACCGTGATCGACCCGCACCTGAAGTGGCAGCTGCGGCGCAAGCTCAAGCAGATCCACCACGAGCTCAAGCTGACCTTGATCTACGTGACGCACGACCAGATCGAGGCGCTGACCTTTGCCAGCCAGGTGGTGGTGATGACACGCGGCCGGGCGGTGCAGGTGGGCTCGGCCGAGGCGCTGTTCGAGCGGCCGGCCCACACCTTCGTCGGCCACTTCATCGGCTCGCCGGGCATGAACTTCCTGCCGGTGACCGCCAGCGGCAACACGGTGGACGTGGGCGGCATCGCGCTGCCTGCGCCCGGCGGCCGCTCGCTGCCCAACGGCGCGCTCAAGCTGGGCGTGCGCCCCGAGTACCTGGGCCTGAGCACGGCCGACACCGGCCACACCCTGCCCGCCACCGTGACGCAGGTGCAGGACATCGGCACCTACGTGCTGGTGACCGCGCAGCTCGGCGACCACACGCTGAAGGCCAGGCTCAGCGCGGAACAGCCACGGCCGAGTGCCGGCGACACCACCTGGCTGCAGGTGATGGGCAGCCACACCTGCTTCTACAAGGACGAGGAGCTCGTCGCATGAGCACCACCACGAAACCGGTGAACCAGAAGGCCTGGTTCCTGATACTCCCGGTCTTCATCTGCGTGGCCTTCTCGGCCATCCTGCCACTGATGACGGTGGTGAACTATTCGGTGCAGGACATCATCTCGCCCGAGCGGCGCGTCTTCGTCGGCACCGAGTGGTTCGCCTCGGTCATGCGCGACGAAGAATTGCACGCGGCCCTGTGGCGGCAGTTGACCTATTCGCTCTCGGTGCTGGCGGTCGAGATCCCGCTGGGCATCATGCTGGCGCTCTCTATGCCGGCGCAGGGCTGGAAGGCTTCGGCCACGCTGGTGCTGGTGGCCTTGTCGCTGCTGATCCCGTGGAACGTCGTCGGCACCATCTGGCAGATCTACGGCCGGGCCGACATCGGCCTGCTGGGCGCCACGCTGCAATGGCTGGGCATCGAGTACAGCTACACCGGCAACGTGCGCGACGCCTGGCTGACCGTGCTGGTGATGGACGTCTGGCACTGGACCCCGCTGGTGGCCCTGCTCTGCTACGCCGGCCTGCGCTCGATACCCGACGCCTACTACCAGGCGGCCCGCATCGACGGCGCGAGCAAGTTCGCCGTCTTCCGCTACATCCAGCTGCCCAAGATGCGCGGCGTGCTGATGATCGCGGTGCTGCTGCGCTTCATGGACAGCTTCATGATCTACACCGAGCCCTTCGTGCTCACCGGCGGCGGGCCAGGCAATGCCACCACTTTCCTCAGCCAGTACTTGACGCAGAAGGCGGTGGGCCAGTTCGACCTGGGGCCGGCGGCGGCCTTCTCGCTGATCTATTTCCTGATCATCCTGTTGTTCTGCTTCGTGCTCTACAACTGGATGCAGCGTGTCGGCACGGCTGACAAGGAGGTGACGGAATGAACGAGACCCGGTTCCAGAAGCGCACTGTCTTCCTGATCCTGTACATCCTGTTTGCGCTGTTGCCCATCTACTGGATGGTCAACATGAGCTTCAAGACCAACCAGGAGATCCTCTCCAGCTTCAGCATCTTTCCGCAGCATTTCACCTGGGGCAACTACAAGACCATCTTCACCGATGCGTCGTGGTACTCGGGCTACATCAACAGCCTGATCTATGTCGCCATCAACACGGTGATCTCCATCACCGTGGCGCTGCCGGCCGCCTATGCCTTCAGCCGCTACAGTTTCCTCGGCGACAAGCATGTGTTCTTCTGGCTGCTGACCAACCGCATGACGCCGCCTGCGGTGTTCCTGCTACCCTTCTTCCAGCTCTACACCACCGTGGGCCTGATGGACACCCACCTGGCCGTGGCGCTGGCCCACCTGGTGTTCAACGTGCCGCTGGCGGTCTGGATACTCGAAGGCTTCATGAGCGGCATCCCGCGCGAGATCGACGAGACGGCCTACATCGACGGCTACAGCTTCCCGCGCTTTTTCCTCACCATCTTCCTGCCGCTGATCAAGGCGGGCGTGGGGGTGGCGGCGTTCTTCTGCTTCATGTTCTCGTGGGTGGAGCTGCTGCTGGCGCGCACGCTGACCAGCGTCAATGCCAAGCCCATCGTCGCGACGATGACACGCACGGTGAGCGCCTCCGGCATGGACTGGGCGACGCTGGCCGCGGCCGGCACGCTGACCATCGTGCCCGGCGCGATCGTGATCTGGTTCGTGCGGCACTACATCGCCAAGGGCTTTGCAATGGGGAGAGTCTGATGTTTGCCTGGATGGTCTGGACCACACCGGTTGCGGTGTTCTTCATCTGCATCGTGCTGATGCTCGCCGGCATGACGGTGTGGGAGATCAAGTCGCCCACCACGATGCGCAAGGGCTGGCTGCCTATCAGCACCACGCGCGGCGACCGGCTGTTCATCGGCCTGCTCAGCGCGGCCTATGTCAACCTCGCCTTCGTCGGCCTCTCGGGCCGCATGCGCGAGTGGCTCTCATTGGAGACCGACCCGAGCATCTGGATCAGCTTCGTGATCTCGATGGCCGTGCTGGCCCTGGTCATGCGCAAAGGATAGTTGCCTGGTTCATCCACACGGCGTCCGGCCCGGAGCTTCCCCGGGGCCGTGGTCACCCAAACCGCACACGGGGAAGCACGACAAGAGGAGATGAAGGAATGAAGTTGCACTACACCACGCTGGCCATTGCAGCGACGCTGGCCCTGGTGGCCTGCGGCAAAAAAGAGGAGCCGGCGGCCGCGCCACCGGCCGCTCAGGCGCCTGCCGCCACCGCCAGCGCCGAGCCGGCCGCAGCGCAGGTCTCCGACGCGTCAAAAAAATGGATCGACAGCGAGTTCCAGCCATCGACCCTGTCCAAGGACCAGCAGGCCGCCGAGATGAAATGGTTCGTCGACGCCGCCGCCAAGCTCAAGGCCAAGGGCGTGACCGAGATCTCGGTCGTCTCCGAAACCATCACCACCCACGAGTACGAGTCCAAGACGCTCGCCAAGGCCTTCAGCGAGATCACCGGCATCACGGTGAAGCACGACCTCATCCAGGAAGGCGACGTGGTCGAGAAGCTGCAGACCTCGATGCAGTCCGGCAAGAGCATCTACGACGGCTGGATCAGCGACTCCGACCTGATCGGTACCCACTACCGCTACGGCAAGATCATGAACCTGACCGACTACATGGCCGGTGCGGGCAAGGAGTGGACCAACCCGGGCCTGGACGTGGCCGACTTCATCGGCACCAGCTTCACGACGGCGCCTGACGGCAAGCTCTACCAGTTGCCCGACCAGCAGTTCGCCAACCTCTACTGGTTCCGTGCCGACCTGTTCGCCAAGCCGGAGCTCAAGGAGAAGTTCAAGGCCAAGTACGGCTACGAGCTGGGCGTGCCGCTCAACTGGAGCGCCTACGAGGACATCGCCGCCTTCTTCAGCAACGACGTGAAGACCATAGACGGCAAGCCCATCTACGGCCACATGGACTACGGCAAGAAGGACCCGTCGCTGGGCTGGCGCTTCACCGACGCCTGGCTCTCGATGGCCGGCACCGCCGACAAGGGCATCCCCAACGGCATGCCGGTCGACGAATGGGGCATCCGCGTGGCGGACGACAAGTGCACCCCCGTGGGCGCATCGACCTCGCGCGGCGGTGCCACCAATTCGCCGGCCGCCGTCTACGCGCTGACCAAGTACATCGACTGGATGAAGAAGTACGCGCCCAAGGATGCCATGGGCATGACCTTCGGCGAGTCCGGCCCGGTGCCCGCACAAGGCCAGATCGCGCAGCAGATCTTCTGGTACACCGCCTTCACCGCCGACATGACCAAGCCCGGCCTGCCGGTGGTCAATGAAGACGGCACGCCGAAGTGGCGCATGGCGCCCGGCCCGAACGGCCCGTACTGGAAGGAGGGCATGCAAAACGGCTACCAGGACGTCGGCTCGTGGACCTTCTTCGACGGCGGCGACGCCAACCGCACGGCCGCGGCCTGGCTCTACGCCCAGTTCGTGACCTCCAAGACCGTCTCACTGAAGAAGACCCTCGTCGGCCTGACACCGATACGCGAGTCCGACATCAAGTCGCAGGCGATGACCGACGCGGCACCCAAGCTCGGCGGCCTGGTCGAGTTCTACCGCAGCCCGGCCCGGGTGGCGTGGACGCCGACCGGCACCAACGTGCCCGACTACCCCAAGCTGGCCCAGCTCTGGTGGAAGAACGTCGCCACGGCCGTCACCGGCGAAAAGACCCCGCAGGCCGCGATGGACAACCTGGCCACCGAGATGGACGACGTGATGGCCCGCCTGGAACGCGCCGGCATGGCCAAGTGCGCGCCCAAGCTCAACCCCAAGGGCGATCCCAAGAAGTGGCTCAGCGACAAGGGCGCCCCCTGGGCCAAGCTGGCCAACGAAAAGCCCAAGGGCGAGACCATCGACTACGAGAAGCTGCTCGGCGCCTGGAAAGAAGGCAAGGTGCGCTGAGGGCGATTTGACCGTTTGTACCGCGCGCGAGGCCTGACCGAGACCCAACAGGCTTCAAGCGCATCAGGAGCGTGACCGCGTGCGGCTGCCGGCAGAGGGCAGCCGGCGCGGTCTTTTTTCGTCGCCCGTCCCGGCCACGCTCGCAGGATCAGGCATGAACTGAAGAGGATTGATGTCGTGCCGCGGGCCGGTGTCATCGGATAGTGCAGGCCATGACCTCTCTCTCCTCCCCCTCGAAGAGCCAAGTCGTGCTGGTCACGGGCGCCAGCAGCGGCGTCGGCGAAGCCACGGCCCGCCGCCTCGCCGCCAGCGGCCACAGGGTGGTGCTCGGCGCGCGGCGCACGATACGCATCGCAGGGATCGCGCAGGACATCGAGCTGGCCGGCGGCCAGGCGATCTGCCGCATGCTCGACGTGACCCGGCCCGACAGCTTCCTGGGTTTCGTCGAGAGGGCCAGGCGCGAGTTCGGCCGCATCGACGTGCTCGTGAACGCCGCCGGTTTCAACGCCCCGTCACCGATGGAGGCGCTGCAGATCGGTGACTGGGACCGGACGATCGACGTCAACCTCCGCGGCGTGCTGCACGGCATCGCCGCGGTGCTGCCCGTCATGCGCGAGCAGCGCGCCGGGCACATCGTCAACGTGGTTCCGGCTGCCGCCCGACGCCTCGCCCCGGCCACCGCCATGCGAAGCGCCACCGAGGCGGCGGTGCGGGCTCTGTCGGAGGGCTTGGCGCGAGAGTGCCGGCACTTGCGCGTGACCACCCTGGAGGTGGGCGGCGCCGGCGAACCGGCGGAGGCCGCGGGGCTGGAGGCGATCGCCTTCGCCATCGGCCAGCCCGAACGAGCCGACAAACCCCAGCCGGCCCGCGCCATCGCGCAGGCCTGAGAGCCACCCCTTTCAAGGTCCTGTGGCTCGCCTTCGAGAAGGCTGGAGTGGGCGTGCGGTCGCATTCGGCGGCAGTTCCTGCCGTTGGCCACCGACGGCTTCGGCGCATCTCATCTCGCGGTCCTCCCGCCGACGGCAGCCGCATGGTGGTGGCCGGAACGTAGCTCCACGCAGGTGGGCACCAGCGCGTAGCCTCCACTCGACCGATGGAAGTGCAGTGCCTCTTGGTCCGAAACCGTCCGAGTTCACAACTTCGGGAGCTTTGATCGCAAGCCACCAGCCGACGGCCCCAGCGGGCGCCGGTTGACGCCCGGCTTCAACACGAGCGTGACCGCATGGGGCAAACCGCGCTCTTCTGCCTGGTGCAGTAGCTCGCCACGAACTTAGTCGCGCGCGTCCGCCTCTCCGGGTCGAGATCACCCGTTCCTGGGCTGGAAGCCACAGAACCGATCTTCGGTGCTATGTACTCACGGCCCCCATCGCGCTGCGTATTCGCCGCGAATGCTCTTGCTCGAGGCAAACGGCGCTCGCGTACTTCCGGTGAAAACTTGTTTGACTTGCTCATGGCTCCATCTTCTCAAGGGTCGGAGCCTCCGCAAAACCCAGCGCGGTTCAACTTGCGGCGGCGGGCTGCAAAAGAGTTCAGAGGTGATCGCGGCGCGCTGGCGGGATCAGAAGGAACTCGGCGGCTTGCACGCAGTCGGGGCGAGCCATAAGTTGATGTCAAGCCCTAAACTTGCGCGCATGCCGACATCCCTGATCATCGTCGACGACTTCCTCGACAACGCCCAGGAGCTGCGCGAAGCGGGGCTGCGTCTGTATTACCCGCCTGCACAGGGCAACTTCCCAGGGCGCAACTCGGCGCAGGCGGTGGACCTGGAAGGAGTGGATCAGGAGGTCTCGCGGCTGGTCGGCGAGCGACTGGTGCCGGCGCCGGGCCAGGCCCACGGCAAGTTCCGTATCACGCTGGCCGGCGATGTCGGCAAGGCCAGGGTGCACGTCGACGCATCTCACTGGTCGGGCATCCTCTACCTCAGCGAGCCGCAGCACTGCCGAGGCGGCACCGAGTTCTTCCGACACATCCCGAGCAACACCGACCATGGTGCGTACAACGACGACGAGGCGCAGGCGATGGGCTACGCCTCGGCCAAGCAGATGATGGCCGACGTCCTCGAGGACTCTCTCGACGACAGCCGCTGGGAGCTGACCATGCGGGTGCCAATGCGCTTCAACCGGCTCGTGCTGCTGCGGCCATGGCTGTGGCACACCGCCGGCGAGAACTTCGGAAGCACGCTGCAGGACGGCCGGTTGATCTACTTGATGTTTTTCGCCTCGGCCCAGCAATAGGGTCCGTTCACGCGGCGAGAGGGATCGGGCCGTGCGACGCATCAACAACGATCGCCAGCATGGACCAGAGCATGGGCCGGCACTATCGACGGTGCGCCAGGGGCTTCAGAGCGCGGTCAGGCTGGCACCGCGGCGGCGTGACTGGCGAGTTGCAGGTAGTAACTTGCCTCAGCTTCTGCGGGCGGGCTCTCGCCGATGGGCTCAAGCCGTCGATGACTGTTGAAACAGGATACCGATGCCAGGGTTGCCAGCTCGACCGCTTCCTTGGTCTTCCAAGATGCCCGGTGGTGGATCAACTCTGCCTTGTACAGGCCCTTGATCGCCTCGTGCAAGCGTGCAAGAACTTGCGGTGGCGCTCCTGGGCCGCAGGAGGAGCTCAACACCCGCTTTATCGCCGCGATTCTGAAATCGGTGACTGACAACAGTGGGTCGCAAGCAGCCCGTCCACAATTTCATCCCAGGCTCGTGTGTCTCGGCCGAGGCACATCAAACCAGGCCGCATCGACCTTGAAAGAGGTGGGTCCGAGAGCCTGAGCCGGGCGACGGCGGCCAGCGGGCAGGGCCGCCGTAGACTGGCCGCCATGCTCTACAGCCACCTGCCCGTGTCCTCGCATGCGCAGGTCGTCTTGCGCCCCCTGCAGCCGGCCGACGCGCAACCTTGGTTCCGCTACCTCTCGCTGCCCGAGGTGTACGAACACACCAGCTGGAACGTGCAGGCCGCCGACGAGCTGCTGCCCATGATCGCGGCCCACGAGCCGGCGACGGCCGCCTCCCCGGTTCGCTTCGCCATCGCGCTGCTCGGCACCGGCGAGCTGGTCGGCACCGCGGGTTTCCACACCGTCTCGCCGCTGAACCGCACGGCCGAGATCGCCTACGACCTGGCGCCGCCCTGCTGGGGCCAGGGCATTGCGACAGCCGTTTGCGCCTCGCTGGTCGCGTGGGCGTTCGCCCAGGCGGGCCTGGTGCGCGTGCAAGCCACGGTGCTGCAGAGCAATGCACGCTCGGCCCGCGTGCTGCGGCGCTGCGGCTTCGAGCGCGAAGGCCTGCTGCGCCACTACCGGATGGTGCGCGGCACGCCGGGCGACTTCTGGATGTATTCGGTGCTGCGCCCGCCAGCGCCTCAGCCCGTTAGCATGGCGGCCTGATCCATCGAAGGCTGCGGCCTTCGCTCCCTCGGAGCCTCGCATGTACGTCCCCAAGCACTTCGAAGAGTCGGACCCGGCTGTGCTGCAAGCCCTGGTGCGTGCCCATCCGCTCGGCACCTGGGTCACCGCCGGCGACGGCGAGCTGGTGGCCAATCACCTGCCCTTCCTGCTCGACCCCGGCACCGGCGAACACGGCACGCTGCGCTGCCACGTCGCGCGCGCCAATCCGGTCTGGCGCTCCTTGTCCGCCGGCGGGCCTTCACTGATCGTGTTCCAAGGCCCCGAGCGCTACATCACGCCCTCCTGGTATGCGAGCAAACAAGCCCACGGCAAGGTCGTGCCGACCTGGAACTACGCGGTCGTGCACGCCCACGGCATGCCGCGGGCGATCGACGATCCGCAGTGGCTGCTGCAGCATGTCGGCCAGATGACCGACACCCAGGAGGCCGGCCGCTCCGTGCCCTGGCAGGTCGCCGACGCGCCTGGCGAGTATGTCGACAGCCTGCTGCGCGCCATCGTCGGCATCGAGATCACGCTCACCAAACTGGTGGGCAAATGGAAGGTGAGCCAGAACCGGCCCGAAGCGGACAAGTCAGGCGTGGTGGCCGGGCTGATGGGCGACGGCGGCGAGGGCTCGCGGGCCATGGCCGACCTGGTCGGGCAGCATCTCGCCCGGAACGGCGAGCATTGACCCTCGCCATGCGCTCGCACTACGACGCCATCTCCACCACCCGGCTTTGTGATCTGATGCGGGAAGCCGGTTTCCGCGACGTGCGTCGGATCGACGACGTGTTCTACCAGCCCGTGCTGGTGGGCAGCAAGGCCGGCGCTTGAGAAGACCCCACCCATGACCCCTCACCTGCGCCCTCCCACCGCCGCCGATCATGTGCGTGTCGCCGACATCCTGATCCAGTCGCGGGCGGCCTTCATGCCTTATGCGCCTTCGGCCCACAGCGAGGCCGAGGTGCGCGAGTGGGTGCGCGAGACCCTGATCCCCGCTGGCGGCGTCACCGTGGCCACCGTGCAGGGCGGCGTGGTGGGCGTGCTGGTCGTGGCGCACGAGGGCGAGCAGCGCTGGATACAGCAGATGATGGTGCACCCGTCGTTCGTCGGCCGCGGCATCGGCACCCGCCTGCTGGAGCATGCGCTGCAGGTCCTGCCGCCGCCGATCCGGCTCTACGCCTTCCAGGCCAATACCGGCGCGCGCCGCTTCTACGAGCGCCACGGCTTCGAGGCCATCGCGCTGAGCGAGGGCGAGGCCAACGAGGAGCGCTGCCCGGATGTGCTCTACGAACGCCGCTTCGCCGGCCCGACACCCCAGCCGCTCTCCGCGTTACCGGTCGATGTGGTGCAGCGCCAGCTCGAGGCCTACAACGCGAAGCATCTCGACGCCTGGCTGGCGACCTACGCCGCCGGCGCGCAGCAGTTTGCGCTGCACGGCGAGTTGCTGGCGGCCGGGCACGAGCAGATGCGGGTCCGCATGCAGGCCCGCTTCGAGGAGCCCGACCTGCACGCGCGCCTGCTGCACCGCACGGTGATGGGCGCAGTCGTGGTCGACCACGAAGTCGTGACCCGCAACTTCCCCGAAGGCGCAGGCACGATGGAGATGCTCTGCGTCTACGAGGTCGCGGACGGCCTGATCCAGAAGGCCTCTTTTGCCTTCGGCGAAAAGAAGCTGGCGCCATGACCCCGCCCCTGATGCGCCTGTGCGCCATCGCCCTCTGCCTGCTCGTCGGCGGCGCTCTGCCGCTTGCGACCAGGGCCAAGGACAAGCTCAAGCCGCCGCCCGCCACGATCTGCGCGGTCGGCCACCAGCCCTGCACCGGCCCGCTGGGCAGCAATTGCTATGCGCCGGCGCGCGGCGAGTCCTGCAGCCAGGGCCAGGTCTGCGGCATCGGCCAGATCGCCTGCGTGGGCCGCTACGGCCGTAGCTGCTTCCAGCCGTCGCGGGCGGAGTCGTGCACGCAGGGCCTGGTCTGCGCCATCGGCCAGTCCGTCTGCCAGCGCGGCGACGCCGCGATCTGCTACTCGCCGGCGCGCGGCGAAACCTGCGGCTGACGCGCGGTAGACGCGCCACAGACGGCCGGCACGGCGCACGGGCTGCCGTCCACGTTCCCGGCCCGGCCCCTACCGATCTAGGGAGTGCGGCCGCCCGCCTGCGGGCCTACCGTCGCATCCGGGTCGCGGCAGGGGGCCCTGACGATGAGCCGAGCCGCCCGCTGGGCGCTTTGCACCGCCCCGCACCGCCGCGATACTGCCCGCTCACCGCGCAGCACCAGGACGCCCCATGCCCACCCGCTCCCGCACGACCCCGGCGCCAGCCACGCTGCGCCTGCAGCTGCCCGGCAACGACGCGGCCCCCACCGCGGCGCCGCCCACCCGCAAGGTGGAGGCCATCTCGCGCCAGCGCGTGGTGCTGCAAAACACCCGCGACGCCGGCGGCAGCACGCTGGTGGAGGCGGCGCCGGACGACGTGGTGCGCATCGACCTGGGCGACCAGATCGTGCTGTGGAGCCGCGCCGACGACCTGCTGCGCGAGCGCGGCCAGCCCGCTGCCACCGGCCGCGGCGGCGCCGCCAGCACCACCTGGACGCTGGACACCTCGGCCCAGCCGCAGCGCCTGGATGCACCGGCCCTGCAAGGCGCGCAGCGCGGCGCACTGGGCCTGGGCATCCAGGCGCTGGAGTTCTTCGGCGTCGACCTGAAGGGCCAGTCGGCCGCGCTGCTCGGCAAGCAATTGGAGACCCTGCGCCTGAAGGGCCACGCCCCCGGCCTCTACCGCCTCACGCTGGACGACGCGCCGCCGACCTTCACGGCCATCGCCGACGGCCGCGCCGTGCTGCCGCCCAAGCAGCCGGTGCTGGTCTTCCTGCACGGCACCATGTCGAACGCGCTCGGCAGCTTCGGCGAGCTCTGGTCGCAAGAGCCCGGCGACGCAGGCCGCATCGCCGCCGAGGCGCGCGCCGCGCTGAAGGCCTTGTACGGCGAGCATGTCTATGCCTTCGAGCACCGCTCGCTGAGCGAGAGCCCGGTCGCCAACGCGCTGGCGCTGGCCCGCCACCTGCCGGCCGATGCCGAGCTGCACCTGGTCTCGCACTCGCGCGGCGGTCTGGTCGGCGAGCTGCTCTGCCTGGGCCAGCGCGACAACGCCGGCCAGCCGGGGCGCGACGCCATCGAGCCCGGCCTGCTCAAGACCCTCTTCGCGGCCGAGGCCGAAGCCGCGCCGCAGATGCGCCTGGGCCTGCTAGCCCCGGCCGCCGCCGGCGAGCGGCAAGCCGCCTACGACGAAGACCGCGAGCGGGTGCTGGCGCTGGTGCAGGTGCTGGACGCGCAGCGCACCCGGGTCAGCCGCTTCGTGCGGGTGGCCTGCCCGGCGCGCGGCACCACGCTGGCCTCTGGCCGGCTGGACCGCTGGCTCTCGGTGATCAGCCTGATCGCGGGCGACGGCCTGGCCGGCGACATCACCGACTTCCTGCTCGCGGTGGTCAAGGAGCGCACCGACCCGCGCACCCTGCCCGGCCTGGAGGCGATGATGCCGGGCTCGGCGCTGACCCGGCTGCTGCAGTGGCCGGCGCTGGTGACCCGCGCCGATCTGAGCGCCATCACCGGCGACCTGGAGCCCGAGGGGCGCTGGGGCAAGCTCAAGCTGCTGGCGGTGGACTGGTTCTATGCCGGCGACCACGACCTGGTCGTCAACACCGGCTCGATGGCCGGCGGCCTGCGCCGGCCCGACGGCGGCGCCCGCTTCCGCCATGCGCGCGGGCCCGAGGTCAACCACTTCCGCTACTTCGCCAACGCCGAGTCGCTGCGCTGGATGGTCAGCGGCCTGAGCCGGGTGGACGGCAACGACGCCGGCTTCCAGCCCATCGCGCTGGCGCCGCAGGCCGAGCCCGCCTCGCGGGCCGCGATGCGCGCCAGCCGCGCCGGTGCGGCCAACAAGCCGGCCGCGATCGTCGTGCCGGGCACCATGGGCAGCGCGCTGCGGGTCGGCGGCCAGAGGGTCTGGCTGAACTACTTCACGCTGATGCGCGGCGGCCTGGGCGACATCGGCATCGACGCGGTCGGCGTCGAACCCGACAGCCTGCTGGACGACTTCTACGGCCCGCTGCTGAGCCACCTCTCGCAGACCCATGCGGTCTACCCGGTGGCCTACGACTGGCGGCGCTCGGTGCGCGAAGCGGCCAAGCTGCTGACGGCGCAACTCGAGACGGTGCTGATCGATGCCGAGAAGAACCGCCAGCCGGTGCGCATCGTCGCGCACTCGATGGGCGGCCTGGTGGCGCGCGCGATGATCGCCGACGGCGGCGCGGGCGCGGCCGCGTGGCGCCGCATGATCGCGCTGCCACAGAGCCGGCTGCTGATGCTGGGCACGCCCAACCGCGGCTCCTACGAGGCGGTGCGCTGGCTGACCGGCTTCAACCCGACCGAAGGCAAGCTGACGCTGCTGGACCTGACGCGCGGCGCCAACGGCATCATCGACATCGTGCGGCGCTACCCCGGCCTGGCCGAGCTGCTGCCCTTCGACACCCTGGCCGGCGAGCGCGACTTCGCCGACCCCGCGCTCTGGCAGGCCCTGCGCGCGCAGCTGCAGGCCGGCTTCCCGCCGGCCGAGGCCGCCGCGCTCAGCCCCGCACGCGGCACCTGGCAGCTGCTGCAGCACGCCGCCATCGACCCCGAGCACATGCTCTACGTGGCCGGCGAGCAGCCCGCCACGGTGATCGACTACGCGGTGCAGGACGATGCCATCGAGGGCTCGGGCAAGCCGCAGCTGCAGTTCATCGCCACCCCCGACGGCGACGGCACCGTGCCCTGGGCCTCGGGCCGGCTGGATGGCGTGCCCGCCTACCGCGCGCCCGACACCGCGCACGACGACCTCTGCGCCAATACCGACGACCCGCGCATCTTCCGCGGCTATGTCGAGCTGCTGCAGAGCGGCCGCACCGACCAGTTGCCCACGCTGGCCGCGGCCGGCAGCCGCGCCGGCCTGGCGGCGGACGACCACGCCCGCGGCTTCGCGCTGCCGCCCGAGCCGGCGCCCGACAGCCTGCCCGACGAAGCCACGCTGCAGCACAGCGGCTTCGGTGCACGCAGCCTGCGCGCCGCGCCGGTGGCAGCGCCCGGCAGCGCCGACGCGGCGCTGAAGATCACGCTGCGCAACGGCGACCTGAAGTTCGTCGGCGAGACGCTGATGGTGGGCCACTACAGCGCCACCCGGCTGACCGGCACCGAGCGGGTGGTCGATGCCCTGGTCGGCGGTGCGATGCACGAATCGCTGCAGGCCGGCCTCTACCCCGAGGCGCCGGGCACGCAGCAGATCTTCCGCAACCGCCGGCCCGACCCCATCAACCCCAAGGCCCTGCCGCGGCCGCAGGCGGTGGTGGTGGCCGGGCTGGGCGAAGAGGGCAAGCTCAAGGTCAGCGACCTGGTGATGAGCGTGCGCCAGGCGGTGATCGCCTACGCCCAGCGCCGGCTGGAGACCGAGGACGGAGCCGACCAGCCCTTCGAACTCGCCGCGACGCTGATCGGCAGCGGCGGCACCGGCATGAGCGCCGGCAGCGCGGCGCAGGCCATCGCGATGGGCGTGCGCGAGGCCAACCGGCGCCTCGCCGCCTGCCAGGGCGGCGGCGGCGCGGCGGCGGGCGGCAAGGGCTGGCCGCGGGTCAGCCACCTGCACCTGGTCGAGCTCTACCTGGAGCGCGCCGGCGAGGCCTGGCAAGGCCTGCGGGTGCAGGCCGAGTCGCTGCCCGGGCAGTTCGAGCTCAGCCCGCGCATCCAGTTCGGCGCCGGCGCGATACGCCGGCCCATAGACTCGACCTACCGCGGCACCAGCTACGACTTCATCTCCGCGGTCGCCGGCGCACCGGAGCCGGTGGCGCCGCCTGCCACGCCGGCCGATGCCGATGCCGACGGCGGCGCCGCACCGCCCTGCCCTGCGCCCGAACCCACCATCGCCTACACGCTGGACACCCGCCGCGCCCGCACCGAGGTGCGGGCCCAGGCGACCCAGGGCCGGCTGCTGAAGGAGCTGGTGCGCACGGCCTCCAACGAGGCCAACCACGACCCCGGCATAGGCCGCGCGCTGTTCAAGCTGCTGATCCCGGCCGAGATGGAGCCCTTCCTCGGCGGCGGCGACGAACACGCCGGCAACGACCTGGTGATCGAGCTCGACGACAGCACCGCCGGCATCCCCTGGGAGCTGCTGGACACGCAGGGCGAGCCGGCCGGCGGCGGCGCCGGCACCGCGACGCCGTGGGCCATACGCACCAAGCTGCTGCGCAAGCTGCGCAGCATCGAGTTCCGCAAGCAGGTCCACGATGCGCGGGCCGACGACGACATCCTGGTCATCGGCGAGCCGCTGGCCGACCCCGCCCTCTACGGCCCGCTGCCCGGCGCCCGCGCCGAAGCGCGCGCGGTGCTGCAGCTGCTGACCGGCCCGGCGGGGGTCGATGCGGCGCGCGTGCGCGCGTTGATCGCCGAGGGCGACGGCAAGGGCCCCGGCAACCGCGCGGTGATCAGCGCGCTGCTGGAGCGCGACTACCGCGTGGTCCACATCGCCGGCCACGGCGAAGCCTCGATGCACGGCGGCGTGGTGCTCTCGAACAAGACCTTCCTCGGCCCGCGCGAGATCGAGGCGATGCGCAAGGTGCCCGAGCTGGTCTTCCTGAACTGCTGCCACCTGGCGCGCGACGACAGCCGCCTGCTGCAGCCCGGCTTCGACCGCTCGGCCTTTGCCGCCAGCGTCGCCAAGCAGCTGATACGCATCGGCGTGCGCTGCGTGATCGCCGCCGGCTGGGCGGTGGAGGACGCGCCGGCCGAGCTCTTCGCCGCCCGCTTCTACCAGGCCCTGCTGGCCGGCGAGCCCTTCATCGCGGCGGTCGCGATCGCCCGCCGCGAGGCCTGGAGCCAGCACCGCGGCAGCAACACCTGGGCCGCCTACCAGTGTTACGGCGATCCGGACTGGCGCTGGCGCCAGCGCACCGGCGATGCCCAGGCCCCGACCGGCCCGGCGGTGGATGAATTCGCCGGCATCGCCTCGCCGGTGGGCCTGTGCCTGGCACTGGAAAACCTGCTCACCCAGGTCAAGTACCAGGACTACACGCCGGCCCGCCAGGTGCAGCGCATCCAGTCCCTGGACGCCCGCTTCGCGCCCCACTGGGGCGGCATGGGCGCGGTCGCCGAGGCCTTCGGCCTGGCCTATGCCGAGTGCGGCCAGGACGACAAGGCGCTGGCCTGGCTGGTGGCTGCCGTGGCGGCGCCCGACGGCAGCGCCAGCCTGCGCGCCGCCGAGCAGCAGGCCAACGTGCGGGTGCGCAGCGCCACCAGCGCGGCCGAGATCGACGGCGCCATCAAGCTGATGCAGCAGCTCGGCGCGATCCAGCCCAGCGTGGAGCGCGCCACGCTGCTGGGCTCGGCCTACAAACGCCTGACGCTGATCGAGGCCGCCCGCGGCCGCGGCGACGCCTCGCGCGCGGCGCTCGAAAAAGCCGTGCAGGCCTACGCCCAGGCCGAGCAGATCGCCGTCGACAGCGCCGCCTCCAACCCCTTCTACCCGGCGATGAACCGGCTCGCCGCGCAGGCCCGGCTGGCCATCGTGCAGCGCCAGCCCATCGTGCTGGACGCGCTGCGGCTGGCGGCGATACGCGACGCGCTGGCCCGCAAGGCCCTGGCCGACCCCGACTTCTGGAGCGTCGCCGGCCAGACCGAGCTGGCGGTGCTGGAGGCGCTGGCCCAAGGCCGGCTGGCCGGTGCGCTGCCCGCGGTGCTGGCCAGCTTCAGCGAGCTGCACCAGCGCGTCGCCGCGCCGCACTCCTGGGCCTCGGTGTACGAGCACGGCCTGTTCCTGCTGCGCGCCTACGAGCTCAGCGAAGGCCGCGACGCCAACGAAGCCAGCGCCGCCGCCAGCCTGCTGCAGGCCCTGGCCGGCTTCGCCGGCAAGGCCTGACCGCCCGCCCCCGCGATGCCCGACCTGTTCATCAGCTACGCCCGGGAAGACCGCGAGACCGCCCAGGCCCTGGCCGAGGTGCTGCAGCAGGCCGGTGTGGCAGTCTGGTGGGACTGCGCGCTGACGGGCGGTGGCGACTTCGCCGGCGAGATCGAGCAGAACCTGATCGCGGCGCTGGTGGTGATCGTGCTGTGGTCGCCCGCGTCGGTGCGCTCGGAGTTCGTGCGCGACGAGTCCAGCCGCGCGCGCGACCTGAAGAAGCTGCTGCCGGTGCGCATCGCGCCGGTCGAGCTGCCGCTGGGCTTCGGCACGCTGCACACGCTGGACCTGCTCGAATGGGACGGCGACGCCGACCACGAGGCCTGCGCCACGCTGATCGAGCAGGTGCAGCAGCGGCTGGTTCGCGCGCGAGAACCTGGCGGCGCCGCGGCCGACGGGGCCGTACCGCGCCCCTTGCCAGCCACCGGCGCCGAAGACACGCTGGGCCACCGCCGCAGGCGCCGCCGGCTGCTGGGCGGCCTCGGCATCGCCGCCGCGGCCGGTGTGGCAGGCGCCGGCTGGCTGGGCTGGTCGGACTGGCAGGCCCGCCGCCGCGAGGCCGAGGCGCAGCGCCGCAGCGAGGCGCATTTCCGCCAGGGCATCGGCGACCAGTTCGCCCAGCCGCCGCAGCTGGAGCGCGCCGCCTTCGAATACAACCAGGCCGTGCTGCTGGACCCCGGCATGGCAGCGGCCCATTACTACCTCGCCCACCTCTACGCCCAGATGATGCTGCGCGGCAACCCGCCGCCCAGCGGCGAGGTGCTGGAGGCGCTGCGCAGCGATGCGCGCATGCAGTTCGAGCTGGCGCTGGCCCACAGCGATAGGCTGGACGGCTCGCAGCGCGTGATCGCCAAGGCCCAGTTCGCGCTGCTCGACCAACGCGACGAAGCAGCCCCGCTGACCCGGCCGGCCACGTCGGCCGCTGCCGACGACGCGGGCGGCGGCGGTGCAACGGGCGGCGCAGCTTCGCCCTCGGTCC
>DATHWJ010000090.1:0-22084 GCA_035460745.1 Ideonella sp.
GGTGTGGGCGAGCGAGGTCGCGTTCGTCGTCGCGGTGAGCAGCATGTCCCGCGAGACCGAGCGCTCGAAGGTGTCGCGCATGACCGCAAAGCCCGCAACGCCGCCCGCCAGCGCAACGAGCGTGATGACGGCGATCGAGCGCCGCTTGATGCGCTGCTCGCTCTCGTGCAGAGCCTTGGGGTCGAAGGCCTTGGAGGCTTCGTGCAGTGTCCACAAACCGGCGCCGATGACCGAGAGCCCGAACGCGGTGGCCGGCAGCATCCGGTTGAAGCTCGCCATCTGGTACAGCATCTCCAGGCCCACGAAGTAGCCGACGAGACCGCTCAGGCCGATGAAGGAAACCGCCAGGACCAGTATCGGGAAGAGGATCTGGCGGGTCCGGGTGGGGCGTCGCCGGTGCATCCAGAAGGCGACGCCGATGAGCAGGAATGCCAGGCTGGCGTTCGGGGACAGTCGCCCGGGATGCGGATTGGTGGCCGTTGGAACCGTGCCGGCACGGACGATGTCGACGCCAAGTGCGATGCCCGTCGCGCTTTCGAACAGGTAGGCCAGCGGCAGCGCGATCAGGGCCGCGATGCAGATGGCCGACAGTCGGGTGAGCCAGGCCCCCGTTTCTTGTGGCCGCGAGGCACTGAAAAGAGAGAGGCCCGCCGCGATGAAGAGCAGCGGGTTGACGATGCCCACATGCTCGGAGCCCGGGATGAGGCGCGTGATGGCGTCCACTTGAAACACCCAGCGCGCAGCCATGGTCGCGCCCAACAGCCCCACGAAGAGGCCCGCGACCCGCGCGGTGGAAAGGGCGGACTTCTGCATGACGGTATCCAGTTCGGGTTTTGTTGCCGGTCGAACTCGCGGCAAGCATCATCCGGACAACCAACTGGCGACACTGGCACGAACATGCTACGCCGGAGAGCAGCTCCGCGGAAGACTCGGCGAACCCCGAAAGTGAGCCCGCGCAAGCTTCCATCCCCGGCGAGTGGCAGGCCGCGGTGCTTCGGTGGCGCGGCGTGAGCTAAGGCTTGGCGTCGGCGGGCGAGGGGTAGGCGCGCCAGCGTTGCAGCAGGCCCGAGATGCCCAGGGCGCCTGCTGCGCCGCAGGTGGGCGTCTTGGTCGCGCCGTCGGCCAGCGCCATGACCGCGTCCTGCGGCGATGCGAAGGCGCCCAGGTCTTCGCCGTCCCAGATCGGGTGCCAGCGTTGGTCGAGCCCCAAGGTGAGCCAGAATGGACCGCGTTCGCTGTCGTGGCTGTATGCAAATGCCTCGTTCACGGGGGCCTCTTGATGGTTGGGGCGAAGAACACCAGAGATTCTCCGCGGCCGTATCGAGCGGGTCTGTACGCTAGCGAACACCGGCACACATACTTGCGCATGGATGACGCCCATATCACTGCTCCGCGAGCCACGGCCGCCTTTGGCGGGCGCGTTGTTGGACTGGGCGCGTCCGCCGGCGGGCTGGAGCCGCTCCAACAGTTCCTGTCCGGCGTTCCGGCGGCGAGCGGCCTCGCTTACGTGGTCGTTCAACACATGGACCCGACACACAAGGCCTTGCTCGGAGAGCTGCTGCAGCGTGCAACGTCGATGCCGGTGCACGAGGCCGTCGACGCACAGCGCATCGAACCCGATGCGGTCTATGTCATTCCACCCAATGCCGAGCTCACGGTCTCGGGCGGCGCGCTCCACCTGGCGCAGCCTTCACAGCCGCGCGGCCAGAGGCTGCTGATCGACGTGTTCTTGAGTTCGCTGGCGCGGGAGCTTGGCGAACGGGCGATCGGCGTCGTCCTGTCAGGCATGGGATCGGACGGTACGCAGGGACTGCAGGCGATCACATCGCAGGGAGGGCTGACGCTGGCACAGCAGCCCGAGTCGGCGCAGTTCGACGCCATGCCCAGGAGCGCCATCGCCGCGGGCTGTGTCGACATCGTCGCGCTGCCCGCCGAGATGCCCACACGCATCCTGGGCGTGATGGGCATTCGGCTGCCCACCGAGTTGCCGTCCCCCGAGACCGCCGATCACGCCGCAACGGCTCTGGACACCATTCTTCGCCTGTTGCATGAGCGCACCCGGCACGACCTGGCACCGTACAAGTCGAACACGCTGGTACGCCGCATTGCGCGCCGCATGGCCGGCCATGGCCTGGACACGATGGCTGCCTATGCCGCCTTCCTGCGCGAAAACGCGCAGGAAATCGACCTGCTGTTCAAGGAGATGCTGATTGGTGTCACCTCATTCTTCCGTGACCCGGAGCCTTGGCAGGAGCTCAGCGACACCGTCTTGCCCACCTTGATGGCCCGGCATGCCACGCCGGGCCCGCTTCGCGCCTGGGTGATCGGCTGTTCGACCGGCGAGGAGGCCTATTCGCTGGCCATGGCCTTCACCGAAGCCCTGGAGTCGCTGCCGGCGCCCGCCACTCGCGAACTGCAGATCTTCGCCACCGATCTCAACGCGGATGCGATCGCGGCGGCGCGCAGCGGCCGCTTTGCCGCGACGATCGCTCATGACCTGACGCCGCAGCGCCTGGCGCGGTTTTTCTCCGAGCGGCCAGGCGGCTATCAGATCGACAAGCGCATCCGGGACATGGTGCTGTTCGCGCAGCACGATGTGATCCTTGACCCGCCGTTCACGCGGCTCGACATGTTGTCGTGCCGGAACTTGATGATCTACTTCGGTACCTCGCTCCAAAGGCGCCTGGTGCCACTGTTCCACTACAGCCTGCGCCCTGGCGGGGCGCTGTTCCTGGGCGGCTCGGAAACCGTCGGCCGCGCGCAGTCGCTGTTCGTTCCGCTGCACCCGAAGTCGAGGCTCTACTGGCGCAGCGACAATGGCGGCGGCGCAGTGGTCTTTCCGACCCACCGACGCCCGGCGTCACGAACGGCCACGCAGGAGACAGCTCTGCCCCATCCGAACATTCCCCCGGCCAACCTTCAATCGGTGGCCGACCAGCTGCTTCTGCAGTCGTTTTCGCCGCCGGCGGTGTTGGTCAACGACGGTGGGGACATCGTCTACATCAGCGGTCGCACCGGTCGCTATCTGGAGCCTGCGGCAGGCAAGGCCAACTGGAACATCCACGTGATGGTGCGGCCATCCATCCGTGCGCAGCTGGCCGTTGCGTTGAGAACTGCCCTGCAGGAGAAGACGCCGGTCGAACTCCGGGGTCTCCGGCTCGATGACGAAGCCACCGCCAGTGTCGACATCACGGTGCAGCCGGTGACCCAGCCCAGTTCGCTCGATGGCATGGCGATGATCGTCTTTCGCGACGTGCCGGCCGCGCCAGGCCGGCGCGGCCGGCGCGCGAAGTCGGCAGGGGCAGGGGAGGCGGCCGTCAGCGACGAGCTGGGCCGCTCGCGCGAGGAGATCCAGGCGCTGCGCCGGGAGATGCGTGCGTCGCAGGAGGAACTGCAGGCAGCCAACGAGGAACTGCAGTCCACCAACGAGGAACTGCAGGCAGCCAACGAGGAGCTGACAACCTCCAAGGAAGAGGCGCAGTCGATGAACGAGGAGCTGCAGACGATCAACGGTGAGTTGCAGTCCAAGCTCGACGACCTCGCGCTCGCGCAGAGCGACATGCAGAACCTGCTCAACAGCACCGACATCGCCACGCTGTTTCTCGACAACCAGCTCAACGTGCGGCGCTTCACGGAGCAGATCGCGCGCGTGATCCACCTGCGTGAGGGCGACATCGGCCGACCCTTGAGCGAGCTGGCCAACACGCTGATCTATCCCGAAATGCATGCTGACGTGAAGGAGACGCTGCGCACGCTGGCATTCAGCGAGAAGCAGATCGCGACCAGCGACGGGCACTGGTTCACCGTGCGCATCATGCCGTACCGCACCCTGGCCAACGTGATCCAAGGTGTGGTGATCACCTTCCTGGACATCACCGCCGCGAAAGATCTCGAGTCCCGCCTGCGCAAGGCGTAGAGTCAGTATCCCTTGCTTGTTCTCCAGAAAGTTTCCATGTCCGATCGGGCCATCGAGCCGGCACACTTGGCAGACCTGAGGAATCGGGCTGCCTCTCGGCTGACGGGCGGTGCCTCCACCAAGGGCGCCATCGCCCGGGCGACGGATGCGCTGTCGGTGCTCCATGCATTGGCCTCCTCCCCGGAAACCGCATCCGACGCGCTGGCGCTGCTCCACGAACTGCAAGTGCACCAGGTCGAACTCGATCTGCAGGCGGAGGAGTTGCGGGAGTCCCGTGCCGAGGTCGAATCCGCGCTGCGCCGGCAGACCGAGCTCTACGACTTCCAGCCGGTCGCGTGCTTCACGGTCGATTCTCGTCTTGCCATGCACGAACTGAATCCGGCGGGGGCCGGGATGCTGGGGATCAAGCGCGACGACGCCTATGGATTGGGTCTCGACCACTTTCTGGCCGCAGAGAGCAGGCGCAGGCTGAAAGAGCTGGTCTCGAGCACCGCTGGAGGGGAGCAACAGGCTTCATGCCTGCTCAGCTTGTGCCCAAGGGACGGGCCTGAACGGCCGGTCCGGGCCGACATTGGTGCCGATCCTGCTGCGCCCCGGTACTTTGTGGTCCTGACGAACCTTGGCGACGGCTAGCTTGCCGTGCGTTGCGGGAGCAACCTGTCGTATTCCTTTTTGACGACTGCGTAGCATTCGCAGCTTAGGCGTTCGAGGGCGGCGCGGTCCACGACCGTGATGTGCCCACGCGTATACCGGATCACACCAGCGCGCTGCAGCTTGAAGGCGGCCTCTGTCACACCCTCGCGCCGCACGCCGAGCATGCGGGCGATCACGATCTGCGTCATCGTCAGTTCGCTGCTCCGCAGGCGATCCAGGCTCATCAGCAGCCACCGGCAAAGTTGCTGATCCAGGGAGTGGTGGCGATTGCACACGGCCGTCTGGGCCATCTGCGTGATCAGCGCCTGGGTATAGCGCAGCAGCAAGTGCATGACGGGAGCGGATCGGTTGAACTCGGCCTTGATGGCCGCCGCCTCGAGCCGGTATGCAAAGCCGGCGCTCTGGACCACCGCCCGGTTGGGCGTCGTCTCTCCACCCATGAACAGCGAGATGCCTACGATGCCTTCGTTTCCGACCTGGGCGATTTCGGCCGAGGCGCCGCTTTCCGTCACGTAGAGCAGCGAGACGATGGCGGTGGTCGGGAAGTAGACATGGCTCAGGGCACTCTCCGACTCGTGCAGCACCGTCCCACGAGCCAGCTCGATGAGTTCAAGTTGGGGCAACCATCGCGCCAGGTCTTCGCCGGGAAGCGCTGCGATCAGTTGATTCGAGGAGGGGCCGCTGGCATGAGTCACCGGGAGTCCTCTAAGGCCTGTTGCCGTGTTTGTAAGCCGCCAGCGCACTCCGGCGCTTGACCGGGATCAATGCGCGTTGCCCGGGCAGCTTCGGTTTGTCGGCTGACTATCGCATACGCGGCTGTTGGAGGGTGCACGAGCACGATGGCTGGCAGGCCGGTCGGCGAAGAGCGTGTTTCTGATGTGTGCTACCGCACAGTCAGCCCATGCCAACGTGAGGATGATGGCGCAGGCTTCACCCGCGAGGAGATCGTTCCATGTCGACCACCGGCAAGCTTTGGTTGGGCCTTTGCAGCCTGCTCGTCGTCGGCTTCGGCGTGCTGCTCTGGATGGGCACCGAGATCCACCGGCAGGCGCCGCCGATGCCGCAAGCCGTCGTCACCGAGCGGGGCGACGTCGTCTACACGCGCGCCGACATCGAGCTCGGCCGCCAGGTGTGGCAGAGCATAGGCGGCCAGCAGCTCGGCTCGATCTGGGGCCACGGCGCGCTGGTGGCGCCGGACTGGTCGGCAGACTGGCTGCACCGCGAGACCCTGGCATGGTTCGATTTGCGCGCGCGTGCCAAAGACGGCGTGGCCTACGCCGAACTCGGCCCCGGCGAGCAGGCCCGTGTGCAGGCCGAGTTGCGCCCGCTGATACGGCGCAATACCTTTGATGCCGCCAGCGATCGCATCGTCATTCCTGCCGAGCGCGCGCAGGCCATCGCGCAGGTCGCGGCGCACTATGCGAGCCTGTTCTCCAACGATCCGGCCACCCACGCGCTGCGCGAGGGCTATGCGATGCGCGAGGACACGGTGCCCGATGCGCAGCACCGCCGCGCGCTGGGCGCGTTCTTCTTCTGGACCAGTTGGGCGGCCGTCACCGAGCGGCCCGGCGAGCTGATGAGCTACACGCAGAACTGGCCCTACGAGCCGCTGGTCGGCAACACGCCGACTGCGGCGACCTTCATCTGGACCGTGTTCAGCGTGCTCTTCATGATCGCCGGCATCGCGCTGCTGGCCTGGCACAACGCGGTCTGGCATCACAAGGACAAGACCGAGGCGCTCGCCCCGCCGCGGCAAGACCCGCTGCGCGGCCTGGTGCCGACGCCCTCGATGAAGGCCACCGCCAAGTACTTCTGGCTGGTGGTCGCGCTGTTCCTGGTGCAGATCCTGCTGGGCGCCACGACGGCGCACTACCAGGTCGAGGGGCAGAATGCCTACGGTGTCGCGCTGTCCGAGGTGCTGCCCTATGCGCTGACGCGCAGCTGGCACACCCAGCTGGCGGTGCTGTGGATCGCTGTGGCCTGGCTGGCGACGGGCTTGTACATCGGGCCGGCGATCTCGGGGCACGAGCCCAGGTTCCAGCGCCTGGGGGTCAACCTGCTGTTCGTCTGCCTGGTCGTGATCGTCGTCGGGGCGTTCACCGGGCAGTGGTTCGCGGTGATGCAGAAGCTCGGCCTGGCCCACAACTTCTGGTTCGGCCACCAAGGCTGGGAGTACGTCGACATCGGCCGCTTCTGGCAGTGGTTCCTGTTCATCGGCCTGCTGCTGTGGCTGGTGCTGGTCGGCCGGGCGCTCTGGCCGGCGCTCGCGCGCAAGGACGAGATGTCGTCCATCGTCGGCTTGCTGTTCCTGTCCACCGTCGCCATCGGGCTGCTGTTCGGTGCCGGGCTGATGTGGGGCGAGCACACCCACCTGTCGATGGTCGAGTACTGGCGCTGGTGGGTCGTGCACCTCTGGGTGGAGGGCTTCTTCGAGGTCTTCGCGATCGCCGTGATCAGCTTCCTGTTCGTCAAGCTCGGGCTGGTGCGCGGCCAGACGGCGACGGTCAATGTGCTGTTCGCGACCATCGTCTTCATGTCCGGCGGCATTCTCGGCACCTTCCACCACCTGTATTTCGCCGGCACCACCACGGCGGTTGTGGCGCTGGGCGCCAGCATCTCGGCGCTGGAGGTGGTGCCGCTGGCGCTGATCGGCCTGGAGGCCTACGAGACCTGGCGCCATGGCCAGGCGGTGCCGTGGATGCAGCGCTACCGCTGGCCCATCCTGTTCTTCCTGGCGGTCAGCTTCTGGAACCTGGTCGGCGCCGGCCTGTTCGGCTTTCTCATCAACACGCCGCTGGCGCTGTACTACATGCAAGGCCTGAACCTGACGGCGCTGCACGGCCATACCGCGCTGTTCGGCGTCTACGGCATGCTGGGCATCGGCCTGATGCTCTTCTGCCTGCGCGGGCTCAAGCCGGAGGTGCAGTGGAACAACGGCACGCTGGCCGCCGCATTCTGGTCGCTGAGCATCGGCCTGGCGCTGATGGCGCTGCTGACCTTGCTGCCGCTGGGCGTGCTGCAGCTGCAGGCGGCGCTGGAAAACGGCTACTGGTACGCGCGCTCGGCCGAGTTCATGGGCAAGCCCATCGTCCACCTGCTGGTGTGGATGCGCGTGCCCGGCGACACGGTCTTCAGCGTCGGCGCCCTGCTGATCGCCTGGTTCGTGCTCCGCCTGTGGGTGGCGCCGCGGCGCGAGGTGGCACCGGTCGTCGAGCTCGCCGCCGAGCGGGCCTGAGAGCGTGATCGAGTTCTACCCCCAGGTCCGTGCCGTGCACATCGGCGCGGTGCTGGCCAGCGGAGCCGTGTTTGCGCTGCGCGGTGCCGGCGTGCTGGGCGGCATGCGCTGGCCACAGGCGGCGCCGCTGCGCTATCTCAGCTACGCCGTCGACACCGTGCTGCTCACGGCGGCGTTGATGCTGGTATCCATGCTCCCGGCCGCCGTGTTCGCCAACCATTGGCTGACGGTCAAGCTCGTGCTGCTCGTGGTCTACGTGGTGCTCGGCAGCTTTGCGCTGAAGCGCGGCCGCAGCGCCCGCGTGCGCGCCCTCTGCTTCGGCGCCGCCGTCGCGGTCTACGCATTCATCTTCGGCATCGCACGCACGCACCAGCCGCTGGGCTGGTGGGCGGGCTGACTCGGCCGCACACCCCACAAGCAGGAGGCAGGTCATGCATCGCATCGCACCCTTGTTCTGCATCGCCGCCGTGCTCGCGCTGGCGGCGTGCAACCGCGACGAGCCGGCGGCGACCAGCGGCAACCCCGGGGCGCTGGCGGGCGCGGCGTCGCAGGCCGGCGGTTCGCGCAAGGGAGACTTCGGCCCGCCGCAAGGCGAGCCGATCAAGGCCTTGCTGACCAGCCCGCCTCTGGTGCCGGCGGCGCTCAACCGTTCGGTGCCGGCCAAGGTGATCGTCGAGCTCGAGGTGATCGAAAAAGAGCTGGCCATCTCCGAAGGCGTCACCTACACCTTCTGGACTTTTGGCGGCACGGTGCCGGGCAGCTTCATTCGCGTGCGCCAGGGCGACACGGTCGAGTTCCACCTGAAGAACGCACCCGATTCGAAGATGCCGCACAACATCGACCTGCACGGCGTCACCGGGCCCGGGGGCGGTGCCACCTCCAGCTTCACCGCGCCGGGGCACCAGTCGCAGTTCAGCTTCAAGGCGCTCAACGCCGGGCTGTACGTCTACCACTGCGCCACCGCGCCGGTGGGCATGCACGTGGCCAACGGCATGTACGGGCTGATCCTCGTCGAGCCGCCGGGCGGCCTGCCCAAGGTGGACAAGGAGTACTACGTCATGCAGGGCGACTTCTACACCGTGGGCAAGTACCGCGAGAAGGGCCTGCAGGGCTTCGACATGCAAAAGGCGATCGACGAGAACGCCACCTACGTGCTCTTCAACGGCAGCGAAGGCGCGCTCACCGGCGACAAGGCGATCAAGGCCAAGACGGGCGAGAACGTGCGCCTGTTCGTCGGCAACGGCGGCCCCAACCTGGTGTCGAGCTTCCATGTGATCGGCGAGATCTTCGACAAGGTCTGGTTGGAGGGCGGCACGCACTTCCAGGAGAACGTGCAGACCACGCTGATCCCGGCCGGCGGCGCGGCGATGATGGATTTCCACGTCGAGGTACCGGGCAGCTACATCCTGGTGGACCACTCGATCTTTCGCGCCTTCAACAAGGGCGCGCTGGCGATCCTCAAGGTCGACGGGCCGGAGAACCTGGCCATCTACAGCGGCAAGGAGGTCGATGCGGTCTACATCGGCGACCGCGCTCTGCCCAACCTGGCAGCGGTGGCCAGCGCCGCCCAGGCTGCGAAGGCCGGTGAGCTCACGGTCGCAGACCAGGTCCTGGCCGGCCAGGCACTCTTCGCCGGAACTTGCTCGACCTGCCACCAGGCCACCGGCGCCGGGCTGCCGGGCGTGTTCCCGCCGCTGGCCAAGTCCGACTGGCTGGCCGCCAACCCCAAGGCTGCGATCGACGCGGTGCTGCACGGCTTGAGCGGTCCGGTCAAGGTCAACGGCCAGGACTACAACTCGGTGATGCCGCCGATGAATCAGCTCACCGACGACGAGATCGCCAACATCCTGACCTATGTGCTGGGCAGCTGGGGCAACGCGGGCGGCAGGATCACCAAGGCCGAGGTCGCCGAACGGCGCAAGGCCAGCCCGGCGACCGTCGCTGCCACCCATTGAGGCGCCAAGCACCGGAGCGCACCGTGCTTCGCCTCGCCACGCTGCTGTCTCTTACCCTGGGCGCCGCCGGCGCGCAGGCCGCTGATGCCGGCTACGTGAACCTGCCCGGCGGCGAGCTCGTCTCGGCGCTGAAGTACGAAGACAGCGGCAGCCGGGTGCGCGTCGCGCCCTTCGCGCTGATGCGCCTGCCGGTGACGAATGCGGACTTCCTCGCCTTCGTGCGCCGGCATCCGGCGTGGCGGCGCGACACGGCTGCCAGCGTGTTCGTCGAGCCGCGTTATCTGTCGCTGTGGGCCGGGCCGGCGCAGCTGGGGGCGCGCGCGCTGCCGCAGCAGCCGGTCGTCTGGGTCAGCTGGTTCGCGGCCAGCGCCTACTGCCAGGCGCAGGGCGCGCGCTTGCCGACCTGGTCGCAATGGGAGTACGCCGCCGCGGCGGACGAACGGCGCACCGATGCGCGCGCCGACCCCGCCTGGCGCGAACGCATCCTCGCGTGGTACGCGCAGCCGTCGACACACGCCCTCGCTCCGGTCGGGGCACAGCGGCCCAATGCCTACGGCGCCCACGACCTCCACGGCCTGGTCTGGGAGTGGACCGACGACTTCTCGGCGCTGCTGGTGTCGGCCGACAACCGCGACCAGGGCGACCCCGACCGGCTGAAGTTCTGCGGTGCCGGCGCCTTGTCGATCAACGACCGCGACAACTACGCGGTGTTGATGCGGGTGGCGATGCTGTCGTCGCTCGAAGCGGCCGATGCCACGGCCAACCTCGGCTTTCGTTGCGCGCGCTGAAAGGAACTGCCATGGTCCGCTGGATGGTCTTGCCACTGATACTGGCCGCCGCTGTTGCCGCGCAGGCCAGCCCCGCGCCCTTGCCGCGAGACTCGATCTACCAGCTCGAGGCGCCGCTGACCGACCAGTCCGGGCGCCGTCTGACGCTCGCCTCGAAACGCGGCACCACGCAACTGGTGGTGATGTTCTACACCTCGTGCAAGTTCATCTGCCCGACGATCATCGACACCGTGCTGGACACCGAGCGCCAGCTCGCGCCTGCCGAGCGGCAGCGGCTCGGCGTGTTGCTGATCAGCCTCGACCCGCAGAACGACGACCCGGGTGCGCTGAAGGCCGTGGCCGACAAGCGCGGCCTCGACCTGGCCCGCTGGACCCTGGCGCAACCGCAAGCGGCCGACGTGCGCGCCATCGCCGGCATGCTCGGCGTTCGCTACCGGGTGCTGGCCGACGGCGAGCTCAACCACACCGGTGCGCTGGTGCTGCTGGACGCCGAAGGCCGCATCGTTGCGCGCAGCACGAACACGAGCGGTTCGGCGGACCCGCAGTTCCTGGGCCGCGTGCGCAAGGCGCTTGCCAAGCCCGCCTCGAACTGACCCGCGCCACGCAGCGACATCGCTCCCTTCAGCTCGGTGAGCAGCCGTTGGCCGGCGCCCCGGCGCGTGCTCGGCCTCAGCGCAGCGCCACGTTCGAGTACACCTTCAAGCTCGATATCCAGCCCGGCCTGCGCGAGAGGATGCGGGGCAGCTCCAGGGTCATGGCGTGCTTGGCGAACGGCCGCGAGCGTATGAGCTCGTCGCAGCGGGCCTGGCAGTAGACGATGATGAGCTTGCGGCCGCTGGCGGCGATGGCCCGCTCGATGTTGTCGAGCACGCGCTCGAACACGACCTGGTCGAAGGGGTTGAAGAAATACAGCACCAGGTGGGTCGCGGGCAGCTCGTAGGTGGCGGCGTCGGCACAGACGGCCCGGATCTCGGTGCAGCGGGGGCGGCCGGACTTCTTGAAGATCGCGATGTTGCGCTCGGCCACCCGGTGCAGCTTCTCGGAGAACTCGATGCCGGTCACGCTGCGGTAAGGCCAGCGCGACGCCATCAGCACTGCGCGCCCCTTGCCGGAGCCGAAGTCGAAGAAGCTGAACTCGCTGTGGTCTATGGGCAGCGACGCCATCGCGAACGAGAAGTAGCGGGACGGCGTGGGCTCGTAGAAGACGCCGTGCGCGACGTTCTCGCCCTGCACGCCCAGCGCGTCCAGGTGGGTGAGGCCGCCGGTATCGACACCGTAGCGGTAGTCGAACAGGCGGTCGATTCGCCAGAGCACCGCGTCCAGTAGCCGTCCCGTCATGTCGTTCCTTGCGCGTAGAAGCGGGCGATTGTCGGGTGCGGCGAGGGCCGCGGCCGGCAGGCGCCCGCTTCTCGGCTCAGAACTTGACGGAATGGCCTTGCAGGGCCGCGTCGGCCTTGGTGTAGGTCACGCCGTCGACACGCAGGCCGCTGGCGTCGAGCAGCGTGATGACACCGCCCTTGTTGGACAAGGCCATCGGCGTCACGACGGCGATGCGCCTCGCCTCGCCGGCGTCGAGCGAGCCGGAGAGTGCGGTGGCGACCTTGTTGCGGTCCAGCAACCGCCAGCCGGTCAGGTCTATCGTGCGGGCGGTCACGTTCAGCAGCGTGATGGTCTCCCGCTCGGGATCCTCCTCGCTGTTGACCAGCGCGGCGACGATGCGTACGACGCCGTCGGTGGGCCGGGGCGTGCCGGGGTCGCCCCCATTGCCGGGCGGCGGCGGTGGGGGTGGCGGGATCTGGTGCCCCGTGCGGTCGTCGGTATGCCAGGTCTGTGACTGGAACTTCAGGAAGATGCCGACCCATTGCGCCTGCGCCGGCAGGTGCAGCAGCAGCGCGCCGTCCTGGTAGACGCCGTCGTCCCGCACGTAGCTGCCGACGTTGCCCTGGTTCATGTGGATGTCGTGCACGCCGTTGCCCGGCAGGAAGCCGAAGTAGCGGTCCTTGGCGTTCTTCTCGGGACCCCAGCGCTGGCCGAAGACAAAGGCCGTGGCGGCTTCGTCGGCCATCGCGCGCTGCACGTAGTGGTCGAGCTTCTCGTTCAGGTCGTTGTCCGGGCCCGGCACGTTGAAGGGCAGCGGCGTCATCTTCGAGGGGTCGAAGAGGTTGGTGCGTATGAAATCCAGCGCCATGCCGCCCGGCCCGGAGGGCAGGGCTCGCCAGCCCAGCGGCAACTCGGCAAGCTCGTCCAGCACGGGATGCGAAAAGTGCGAGTCGATCAGGTACTCCAGCTCGGAGGGGGACAGCGCGGAGGCGACGTTGATCGCCGCCCGGTAGTCCACGGTTTGATCGACCAGGTGGATTTGATAGTGCGGGCTGCTGCCCGCGCCGAGCTGGCGGGCGATGGGGCGGCCGCGCAGGACGCCGTAAGCATTGAGGGGCATGTCGCTCTCCCGGTGGAGTGCCAAGGGCCTTGGCGGAATGGCCTCCCAGACTAGCGCCGGCGCAGGGGCCGCGCTTCCTCAATCGGTAGGACGGCACCGCTGCCGCCCCCCGCCCGGCCCCTGGATTCCGTCGTTCGTCGCGCGGCGCGCGCCGCAGGCTCCCCAGGGCGGCACGGCGGCGCTATCGTGCGGCCATGAAAGTCGCCCCCACGCCTGCCCACGCAGCCAAATCGGTGTTTTCGGAGCTCAGCCTGCGCCGTCTCGTGGTGGCGGTGGGGCTGGCCGTGCTGGCTGCCGTGGTGCTGAACCCCATCTTCAGCACGCCCTTCGTGATCGTGCTGGCGCGGCTGCTGGTGATCTCGCTGGTGCTGCTGCTGGTGTTCACGATGGCCGGGGCCTGGCAGCCGCCGGGCATACCGCGCTGGCTGACGCAGTCGGTCGCGGTGGTGCTGGCGGTGCCGCTGGCCACCTTCGTGGTCTACCTGCCGTCGGTCGGCGGCGACGTCTGGGCGCTGCTGGCGCACGACGGGCTGGTCACCGGCTTTTTCACCATCACCAGCACGGTGCTGCTGATCGCGCCGCTGCTCGCCTTCGGCGCGCTCTACCGCGAGCGCGACGCGCAGGCGCGCAGCCAGTCGCTGCTGTTCGAGCTGGAGCGCAGCCAGCTCGAGAAGCAGGCGCTGGACGCGCAACTGCGGCTGCTGCACGCCCAGATCGAGCCGCACTTTCTCTTCAATACGCTGGCCAACGTGCAGGAGCTGGTCGAGTCCGGCTCCAGCCAGGCCGGGCCGGTGCTCAAGAGCCTGATCGCCTACCTGCGCGCCGCCATGCCGCGGCTGGACGACGAGGGCGCCACGCTGGGCAACGAGGCCTCGCTGGTGCGCGCCTACCTGGCGCTGATGCACATGCGCATGCCCGACCGGCTGAGTTTCGAGGTCGACATCCCGGCCGCGTTCGCCGCCGAGCGTTTCCCCTCGATGGCGCTGCTGACGCTGGTGGAGAATGCCATCCACCACGGCATCGACCCGTCGGAGCAGGGTGGGCGCATCGACGTGCGGGCGCAGCTCGATCCGGCCAGCGGCGAGCTGGTGATCTCGGTCGCCGACACCGGCACCGGCATGAGCGAGACCGCCGCGCCCGGCACCGGGCTGGCGAACCTGCGGGCCCGCCTGGCGGCCTTCTACGATCCGCCCGGCCGGCTGGAGCTGATGGAGCAGCGCCCGCACGGCGTGCGGGCCGAGATCCACTTCACCCCGGCGCCCCGGCAGCAGGCCGCGCAGCCGGCCGGTCCCAGCAGCCCCAACGGCTCCCAGGGAGCACGCCCATGACCCCGCCGCTGCAAGCCCTGATCGCCGACGACGAGCCGCTGCTGCGCGAGCGGCTGCGCGGCCACCTGGCGCGGCTGTGGCCCGAGCTGGTCGTGGTGGCCGAGGCCCGAAACGGCCGCGAGGCGGTGGAGCTGTTCGACACGCACGCGCCGCAGATCGTGTTCCTGGACGTGCACATGCCGGGCCTGAACGGCATAGAGGCCGCACGCTCGGTGGCCCGGCGGGCCCAGATCGTCTTCGTCACGGCGCACGAGCAGTACGCGGTGCAGGCCTTCGAGCAGGGCGCGATCGACTACCTCGTCAAGCCCTTCGACGAAGCGCGTCTGGCCGACACCGTGGCGCGGCTGAAGCAGCGCCTTGCCCTGCCGCAGCCGCAGGCACCCTCGGCACCCGGGCCGACCGACGGCTTCGAGGCCGTGCTCGACCACCTCGCGGCCGAGCTCAAGCTGCGCGACGGCGCGCGGCGCGGTACGCACCTGCAGTGGATCAAGGCGTCGGTGGGCAGCAGCGTGCGGCTGATCCCGGTCGAGCAGGTGATCTACGTGCGGGCCGACGAGAAGTACACCCTGGTCGTCTGGGAGGGCGGCGAGGCGCTGATACGCAAGACCATCCGCGAGCTGGCCGACGAGCTGGACCCGGAGCGCTTCGTGCAGATCCACCGCTCGGTGATCGTCAACCTGCACCAGGTCGCCCAGGTCAACCGCGGCCTGAACGAAACCGCCGAGGTGCAGCTCAAGGGGCGCAAGGAGATGCTGCCGGTGAGCCGCAGCTTCGTGCATGTCTTCCGCCAGATGTGAAGTGAGCAGCCTCTCGGCCCGCTCGGTGCCGGGCCGCGCACGGCGGCTTTCTTGATGATCCTTGATATTTGACGCTAGGTGAAGGCGTGTCGAGGGCACAACACTTGCGCTCCTTTTTGCACAGAGCAGTTCCGCTCGCCTTCTTTTGGAGTTTCGAAGATGAGTAAAGCAAGCGTGCCCGTCACCCGTATCGGTGCGGCCATTGGCCTGGCGTTCGCAATGGCGGGCTCGGTGGGCATGGCCCACGCGGCAGCGTCCTCGGCCGACACCACCCGGGTGGTGATCGAGTTCAAGCCGGGCAGCGCAGCGGTCGCTTCGGCTCGTGCAGCCATCGCCAATGCCGGCGGCCAGGTCAAGCGCGAGATCCTGCGCGGCGGCGCCGTCGCCGTCGTGCTGCCGACCCGCGTGGTCGAAGCGCTCAAGCGCAACCCCAACATCCTCTCGGTCGAAGAAGACGCCGTGCGCTACCCGCTGGCGCTGACGACCCCGTCGGCCAAGCCCTACAAGCTCGGCCAATTGGTGCCCTACGGCATCGACATGGTGCAGGCCGACCAGCTGCCCCGCGGCGACCTGAAGACCGGCAACCGCAAGATCTGCATCATCGACTCGGGCTACGACCGCACGCACGAAGACCTGGCCGCCAACAACGTCACCGGTGAGTTCGACACTTCCACCGGCTGGTGGTATGACGACGAAGCCCACCACGGCACGCACGTGGCTGGCACCATCGCCGCGATCAACAACAAGGGCGTCGGCGTGGTCGGCGTCAACCCGAGCAAGAAGCTGGGCCTGCACATCGTCAAGGTCTTCGGCGCGGCCGGCACCTGGGCCTATTCGTCGGACCTGGTGGCCGCCACCGAGAAGTGCGAAGCGGCCGGTGCCAACATCATCTCGATGTCGCTGGGCGGCCCGCTGCCCAGCGGCGCCGAGCGTACCAAGTTCGCCCAGCTCGAGGCGGACGGCATCCTCTCTATTGCCGCGGCCGGCAATGGCGGCAACAAGCTGACCTCCTACCCGGCAGGCTATGCCGGCGTGATGTCGGTGGCGGCGATCGACTCGACGATGGCGCTGGCTTCGTTCTCGCAGCGCAATGCCGACGTCGAGATCGCCGGTCCCGGCGTCATGGTGCTGTCGACCGTGCCCATGGGCACCGGCATCGACCCCGACCTGAAGGTGGGCACCACCACCTACGATCCGGGTTCGATGGACGGCTCGCCGCTGGCCACCGTGACCGCGCCGCTGGCCGACTTCGGCCTCGGCGACGCCGTCAAGCCGGGCTTCACCGGCAAGGTCTGCCTGATCTCGCGCGGCAACATCGATTTCAGCGCCAAGGTGCTGAACTGCCAGAACAGCGGCGGCGTCGGCGCGGTGATCTTCAACAACGTGGCGGGCGCGTTCGCCGGCACGCTGAACGGCGTGGCCACCACCATCCCGTCGGTCAGCGCGACCGACACCGACGGCGCCGCGATGCTGGGCCAGCTGGGCCAAAGCGCCACCGTGGCCGTCTCGGCCTCGAACTACGCCTATTTCGACGGCACCTCGATGGCCACGCCGCACGTCTCGGCGGTGGCAGCGCAAGTCTGGAGCTACTTCCCGACCTGCACCGCCGCACAGATCCGCAGCACGCTGAACAAGAGCGCGCTGGACCTGGGCGCCGCGGGCCGCGACACCTCGTTCGGCTATGGCCTGGTGCAAGCCAGGGCCGCCTACGACCGCCTGGCCAGCCTGGGCTGCGCCAACTGATCGCGGTTTTCGCGCTGAAAAAGGCCGGCAGCGATGCCGGCCTTTTTTTTGGCCCTGGCCCCTCGGCTCACAGGCGCATTGAACTGGCGAACCGTGTAACGTGATGTATCTCGCACAAATTTCTTCAGCCTGCGCTTGACGAGAGGGCTGCCGGTTCGGCCGTTTTGCAGGGGCTGCACGGCCGTGAAGATCCTTGATGTTTGCGCCCTTGCGGCCTGGCGGTTCGGCCTGACACTTGCGCCCTCATTCTTCGCATCGGCAGTTTCGCTGTGCAGCACCTGGAGTCCATCGTCATGAGTCAGTTCAAAGTCCCGGCCACCCGCATCTGTGCAGCCCTCGGCATGGCTTTCGCCATGATGGGTGGCGCGGCTGTCGCGAATGCCGCCGACACCACCCGTGTCATCGTCGAGTTCAAGCCGGGCTCCGCCGCCGTGGCCGCAGCGCGCGCCGCGATCGCCAAGGCCGGCGGCCGCGTGAAGCTGGAGATCCTGGGCGGCGAAAGCGTCGCCATCGAGCTGCCCACCAAGATGCTGGCCGCGCTGAAGCGCAACGCCCACATCCAGTCGGTCGAGATCGACGCACCGCGCTACCCGATGGCGCTGACCACCCCGTCGGCTCCCCCCTACAAGCTCGGCCAGCTGGTGCCCTACGGCATCAAGCTCGTGCAGGCCGACCAGTTGCCCGCCAACGATTCGAAGACCGGCAACCGCATGGTCTGCATCATCGACTCGGGCTACGACAGGACCCATGAAGACCTGGCCGGCAACATCGTGACCGGCGAGTTCGACTCCGGCTCGGGCTGGTGGTACGACGACACCGTGCACCACGGCTCGCACGTCGCCGGCACCATCGCCGCGGTCAACCAGAAGGGCGTCGGCGTGGTCGGCGTCAACCCGAACAAGAAGCTCAAGCTGCACATCATCAAGGTCTTCGGCGGCGTCGACGGCGGCTGGACCTACTCGTCCACCCTGCAGAACGCGGCCAAGAAGTGCCAGGCTGCCGGCGCCAACATCATCACGATGTCGCTCGGCGGCCCGCTGAACAACCCGCTGGAAAACAAGGTGTTCAACCAGCTGAAGACCGCCGGCATCCTCTCCATCGCCGCGGCCGGCAACGGTGGCAACAACAAGACCTCCTACCCCGCGGGCTACGCCTCGGTGATGTCGGTCGGCGCGCTGGACGAGAACAAGCAGTGGGCCCCGTTCTCGCAGTTCAACAAGGACGTCGAGATCTCGGCGCCGGGCGTCGGCGTGCTGTCGACCGTGCCGATGGGCACCGGCCGCGACTCGGCCCTGACCGTGGGCGGCACCGCCTACGCGCCGGGCGGCATGGACGGCACGCCGGTGGGCGCCGTCAGCGCTCCGCTGGCCGACTTCGGCCTGGGTGACGCGGTCGACACCGCCGTCAGCGGCAAGGTCTGCCTGATCTCGCGCGGCACCATCGCCTTCTCGGACAAGGTGCTGAACTGCCAGAACAGCGGCGGCGTCGGCGCCGTGGTCTACAACAACGAAGCGGGCGGTTTCGCCGGCACGCTGGGCGGCGTGGCCACCACCATCCCGTCGGTCACCGCTTCGGACACCGAAGGCGCGGCGATGCTGGGCCAACTCGGCCAGACCGCCACGATCACCATCACCGCAACCGACTACGCCTACAACGACGGCACCTCGATGGCCACGCCCCACGTGTCCGCCGTGGCCGCGCTGGTGTGGAGCTACTTCCCGACCTGCACCAACGAGCAGATCCGCAGCACGCTGAACAAGAGCGCGCTCGACCTGGGCACTGCCGGCCGCGACACCAAGTACGGTTACGGCCTGGTGCAAGCCAAGGCAGCCTACGACCGTTTGGTCGCCGGCGGCTGCAACAACTGAGATCGGCGATCTGGCTCACCCACAAGGTGAGCTGAAGAGCCCGCAGCGGGGCCGGCATCTGATGCCGGCCCCGTTTGCGTTTTCGGGGCGGCGTTCGGCGCGGCTCAGGTGGGCGTCGTGCCCGCCAGCCAATGCCGTACCTGGCGAGCGACCCACTCGCCATCGTCGAGCGGCAGGTCGTGGCCGGCCAGCGCGTGCTCGACCAAAGCCACCTGCCAGCGCCGCGCCAGCGCGCGCGAGCATCGGGGGTCCACCAGGGCGTCGCGCCGGCCGGCCAGCAGCAACAGCGGCACGGGGGGCGGGTTCGGCGGCGCGCGGTAAAGCGCCGCCGCCAGCAGCTGGCGCAGCAGGTTGGGGCCGGCGACCGGCTGGTTGCGCTGCAGGCGCACCCACCGGGCCAGCGTGGCCGCGGGGTCGCGGGCCAGGCGCGAGGTCAGCGCCAGCACGGCGCGCTCGCGAGCCTCCAGGCCCAGCACGGGCCGGGTCGCCAGCCGGGCCAGGGCGCCCGGCCGCAGCCGGTGGTGCGGTGGACTGAACGGCCGCAGGCTGGTATTGAGCAGCACCGCGGCCGCCAGCTCCCGCGGGTAGCGGCAGGCCCAGTCGGCCGCCACCATCGCACCCAGCGAGAGCGCCAGCAGGTGGTAGGGCGGTGCCAGTCCCTGCAACTGCAAGCTGCTGCGCAGGTCTTCGACCAGCTCGGCGACGCACGCGGGGCTGCGCTCGCGGTGGCGCGCGCCATTGCCGGGCAGGTCGGGCAGCACCAGCCGGGCCTGCGGAAACTCGGCCTGGAACTGCGCCGGGAAGGCACCCCAGTGTGCCGAACCGCGGCCCAGCCCGCGCAGCAGCACCCAGGTCGTCACCATGCGGCCGGGCGCTGGTACCAGCGCTTGTGGGCCAGCTCCTGCTGCAGCGCACGGTTGGCGCCGGTGGGCAGCCAGTGTCGGCAGCCGGCGGCGGCGCGGGCGATGAAGTCCAGCCAGCCGATGTGGCGGCGCAGCACGCGCTGGCGCCGGTGCTCGATCAGCGGGTTGAAGATGCCGTGGCGGGAGAACATCTGGCGCGGGTTTTTCTTGACCCAGATCCATGAGCCCATCTCCAGCGTCAGCGGCAGGAAGATGCGCCCGGGCTGCTGCGCCACGGCTTGCCGGTAGAGGTGGTCCCACAGGTCGCCGTGGGCCAGGTACTGGCGGCTCTGCGGCTCGAAGACGTAGCGGTGGTGCAGCATCGCGCGGTCGAAGATCTCGCACAGCGCATGCATCTCCGGCAGGTGCTCGATGGGCCGGGTGGTGTGGGCGAACGGAAACCAGATCCGGTCGTGCAGGCCGAAGCCCGAGTGGCAATCGACTGCGATGCTGAACTCGCGCGGCAGCAGCTCCTCGTGCACCAGCCGGCACAGCGCCGCACTCTCGGCCTGCATGGGCTGGCCCGCCTGGCCGCGGTACCAGGGCAGCGCGGCGCTCCAGCGCTGGCCGCCGATCAGGAAGGGCACGCGGTGCAGCGCATCGACGGGCGCGTTGCGCATCAGGTCGACGCCGTTGGGGTTGGCGCGGCTGCCCAGCCAGACCCCGCCGGGGTTGACCACCGGCATGAAGACCAGCCGCACCCGCTCCAGCAGGTGGTGCAGCGTGGCGTCCCAGGCCAGCCGCATCACCAGGCTGCGCAGGAAGGCCAGCACCACCTCGGCGCCTATGCGCTCCAGGCCGTGCACCCCGCCGAAGAAACCCACCGCGGGCAGGGCCGGATCGGGGTTGCCCAGGCTCACCACCTGCAGCGCGAAGCGATGCTCGCCGACCGCCACCTCGCCCAGGCTGTAGGGGCGCAGGTGCGGCGCGCCGTCTTCGACCAGGCGCGCCAGGTCGTCGAGTTCGGGCAGGCGGGTCGGCGGCAAGGGGGGTGGGGAGGTGGCAGCCCTGCGCCGTGCGGCGAGCAGTGAGGCGCGGGAGGCCGAGCATAGCGCCGCGATGTGTCGGCGCCGTGGCGGTCGCCCGGGTGGCGTCATCGGCGGGTCACGCGGCCTTCATGGCCACGTCACGCCCCGTGATCAGCATGCGCGTTTTCGCTTTACCCCGAGGACTCCCCCATGTCGCAACATTCCCGTGGGCTGCGCCCCAGCCTGGTCGCCGCCGCCGCAATGCTCGCCCTGTCGGCCCAGGCCAGCAGCCTGGTCGGCTTTGCCTCGATGCAGGCCGACACCTTCTCGCACGGTCCGACCTCCGGCCAGTTCGTCAGCAGCGCCAACGGCGTCACGCTGCCGCTGGTCGACAAACAGCCGGTGCAGGGCTTCTCGGCCGTGCTGTTCGGCAAGCAGCCCGGCACCTTCGACGTGATGCCGGACAACGGCTTCGGCAACAAGGCGAGCTCGCCCGACGCGCTGCTGCGCATGTACACGCTGCGCCCCGAGTTCCGCACCTGGAACGGCAGCGAGCGTGTCGGCGCCGGCAGCGTCGTGCCGGTGCAGCGCAAGACCGGCGTGGCCCAGCCTTCGTTCGACCGCGAGAGCACCATCACGCTGCACGACCCCGACCACCTGCTGGGCTTCGCCCGTGTCGCCGACGGGGCCACCTACCCCTACGCCGGCAGCGGCCCCGGCAGCGCCGGCATCCCGGTCGACAAGTCCATCCGCAAGCGCAGCCTGCTGACCGGCGGCGACCTCGACATCGAATCGGTGCGCAGGGACAAGAACGGCCACCTCTGGTTCGGCGACGAGTTCGGCCCCTTCCTGGTCAAGACCGACAACCAGGGCAAGGTGCTGCGCGCCGAGGTGCCGATGGCCGGCGTGATGTCGCCCAGCAACCCCTACCTGAACGGCGCCACGCCGACGCTGAACAACTCCAGCGGCTTCGAGGGCATGGCGATCAACCCGGCCGGCGATACGCTCTACACCCTGCTGGAAGGCACGGTCGTCGGCGACGCGGCCAAGTCGCTGCGCATCAATGCCTTCAGCGTCGACAGCGAGGCCTACACCGGCCAGCAGTGGCTCTACAAGCTCGACACCAACGGCACCAACATCGGCGACATGACGGCGGTCAACGACCACCAGTTCCTGGTCATCGAGCGCAACGGCTACTGCGAGGGCAGCGCCTGCTTCAAGAAGATCTTCCTGATCGACCTGAGCGTGGTGGATGCCGAGGGCTATGTCGGCAAGACCGAGGTGGCCGACCTGATGAACCTGGCCGACCCGCACGACCTCAACCTCGACGGCAAGGACATCTTCACCTTCCCCTTCGTGACCATCGAAGATGTGCTGGTGCTGGACGCCAACACCATCCTGGTGATGAACGACAACAACTACCCGGGCAGCAGCCGCGACGCCGGCGTGCCCGATCCCAACGAGTTCCTGATGATCAAGCTGGACCAGCC
>DATHWJ010000091.1:0-21962 GCA_035460745.1 Ideonella sp.
CGTCTCGACCAGGATGGCGCGGTCGGCGCCGATCGCCATCGCGGTGCGCAGCGTCTCCTGGCACTGCGTGACGCCGCAGGAGACGACGATGACCTCGGTGACAACGCCCTTCTCCCTCAGCCGCACCGCTTCTTCGACGGCGATCTCGTCAAAGGGGTTCATGCTCATCTTGACGTTGGCGATGTCCACCCCCGTGCCGTCTGACTTCACGCGAACCTTCACGTTGTAGTCGACGACGCGCTTGACGGGTACCAGTACCTTCATGTCGCGTTGCTCCTGTTGGCTTGAATTGACGTTGACGTTAACCGGCTGATTCTAGAGTCTGGGGCCGAGGCGCCCTGGCGCCTGTCACGGCCCGGACAGGGCTTTGGCCGACGGGCGCGCCGCGGTGGCGCGAGGCCTGAAGAATAAATCGAACGACCGTGCTATTTTAGACCTCTCACCTCAAAGCGGCGCCGGATCGCCCCCCGTCCAGCGCGGCCCGGGCAGCAGCACGTAGACTGGCGCCCGCCATGAAACAGCCCTCTCCCGCCCCGGCCCTGATCGGTGTCTTCGACTCGGGCGTCGGCGGCTTGTCGGTGCTGCGCGCGCTGCACAGCCGCCTGCCCGGCACGCCCTTGCTCTACGTCGCCGACTCCGGCCACGCGCCCTATGGCGACCGCGACACCGGCCACGTCATCGATCGCTCGATCCACATTGCGAACCATTTGCTGCAGGCCGGCGCCGGGCTGCTGGTCGTCGCCTGCAACACCGCCACCGCGCTGGCCGTCGAGGCGATACGCGCCCGCTGGCCCGAGGTGGACGTGGTGGGCGTGGAGCCGGGCATCAAGCCCGCGGTGGCGGCCTCGCGCAACGGCCGCATCGGCGTGCTCGCCACTCCGGCCACGCTGGCGAGCGTGCGCTTCGCCTCGCTGGTCGAGCGCTACGCCGCCGGCCGCCAGATCCTGCCGGTGCCCTGCCCCGGGCTCGCGGCGGCCATCGAGCGCGGCGACGAAGCCGACGCCGAGATCGACGCCCTGCTCGACCGCTTCTGCGCGCCGCTGGTGGCCGCCGGCGTGGACACGGTGGTGCTGGGCTGCACCCACTACCCCTTCATCGCCGCGCGCATCGCGCAACGGCTGGGCAGCGGCGTCACGCTGATGGACACCGCCACGGCCATCGCACGCCGCGCCGCCGACCTGCGCCCGGCGGCGGCCGGTGCCGATGCGCCAGCGGGCACCGCCCCGGTGCGCCTGCAATCGACCGGCGACGCCACCGTGCTGCAGCGCCTGGCGCGCCAGCATCTGGGCCTGCAGGTGCCGGTCGAAAACCTCGCCGTCTAGGCCGCAGCCGCCGGCACCCCCGCCCGCGAATCCGCCCGCGAATCCCCCAACGCCATGGCCCGGCCCCGCTGCACGTCCACCCGCCGCAGCAGCCACAGCCCGGCCACGAAGAACAGCCCGGTGCTGAGAATGGCCAGCCGGTGGTTGCCGCTGGTGAGCCAGGTCACCAGGCCGTAGGTCAGCGGCCCGACGATGGCCGCCAGCCGCACCGCGAAGGTCCAGAGCCCGAAGAACTCCGCCAGCCGCGCCGGCGGCGCAAACCAGCCCGCCAGCGCCCGCCCGGCCGACTGGCTGGAGCCCATGCACAGCCCGGCGATCAGCGCGGCGACCCAGAACAGGGCTTGTGTCGTGGCCAGCACCGCCAGCACCGTCATCACGATCCAGCCCACCAGCGTGATCGCCAGCGCCGGCCGGTGGCCGACGCGGTCCTGCACATAGCCCCAGGAAAACGCCCCGACGGCCGACGCGATGTTGACCAGGAACACCAGCATCATCGTGTCGATCTGTTTGAAGCCCAGCACCTGCTCGGCGTAGACCGCGGCCAGCGCGATCACCACCGCGATGCCCGACTGGTAGGCCACCGCGCAAGCCAGTAGCGCGCGGAAGTCGGTGAACCGGGCCGCCTCGCGCCAGGTCTGCCCCAGCTGGCGCAAGGTGGCGACCAGGCCCTGTCCGCCGTGCACACCCGCCTGCGGCCGCGCCCGCTCGCGCAGCAGCGCAAAAGTCGCCAGCGACGCGACGGCAAACACGCCCGCGGTGATCCACATCGTCACCGGCACGAACTGCTGCGCCGTCTCGCCGCGCTTCTGCGCCGCCAGCACCCAGGCCAGGCTCAGGCCCAGCGTCAACATGCCGCCGAAGTAGCCGAAGCTCCAGCCCCAGCCCGACACCCGCCCCAGGCTGTCAGGGCGGGCCAGCTCGGGCAGGAAAGCCGCGGTCAGCGACTCGCCGTAGGCGTAGAAGACATTGGAGACCACGATGGCGACGACGGCCCAGGCAAGGTCGCCCGGCCCCGCCTGCGAGAGTGCCGCGGTGGCCACTACGCAGCCCACCGTCGAGAGCATCAGCAGCCGCTTCTTCGCCGCATGCCGGTCGGCATAGGCGCCCAGCGACGGCACCGTGAACATCACGATCAGGCTCGAGGCCGCCAGCGCCGTCGTCCACGCCAGCGTGCCCCACTCCGCGCCGCGCGCCACGACCCCGACGAAATAGGCATTGAATACCGCCGTCAGCACCACCGTGGTAAAGCCCGAGTTGGCGAAGTCATACATCGCCCAGCCAAAGACCTCGCGCTTGCGCACGCCCTGGTTCAGGCTGGAAGAGGCAAACAAGGGCATGGTCGGACGCTCGCAAAACCAGAAGTGGCGCGCATGTTACGGCGCACCCGGCAGGGCCCCGGAGCCACTTGCCGCGCGTCACCGCCGAGTGACACCGGCGCAGCGGTGATTTGATCGTTGAGCGCAACAAAATTGCATTCAAACAGCAATCAATATCGCTTTACTTGTACCGCAGCCGGCCGGAAGATCCATCGCGTCAAGCCAAGCCTCACGACGGCCACGGCCGCCTGGTTTCCACCCGAGCCAGCACCAGGAGAAGCAGATGCCCGATCACCCCAGCACGACAGCGCTGTGCCATGGGCAGTTGCATGCCAGCTCGCTCTACAAGGGCTGCCAGGTCGATGTCGACGTCACGCGTGAGCGCGGGCAGCCGGGCAGTTGCGCCGTGATCGTGGTCGCCGCGCCCCCCTGCGGCAATCCATCGCGGACGCTGGAGTACGTGTTCGACCTGCCGCAGCTCGACGAGGCGGCTGGCGCCGGCCTGCAGATTGCGCGCTCGCTGATCGATGAACATCTGCTCCACGCCAGCGGCCGCCCCGTCGGAGCGGGCCCTTGAGGCGGCCGCTGTTCCCGCTGCATGTCGCCAACGCGCGCATCCAGCGGCACGGCGCGGCCTTGCGGGAACTGGTGCGTGGCCTCGATGGCACCGGCGCGGCAGGCCCGTCAGCCGTCGCCGCTCACGCCGGCGCGGCCGCGGTGCGCTTCTTCGATCGACGCCTCGCGGCGCACCACGCCCGCGAGGAGCAGTTTCTCTTTCCGGCGCTGCTGGAGGCGGTGGCCGGCTCGGACGGCGTGTGCCTGCGCTCCATCGGGGCAGGGCTCGCTGCCGAGCATCGGGAGATCGAGATGCGCTGGCGTGCGCTGCGGGCGGGCCTGGCAAGCGCCGAGCCGGCCTCGCCGCCGCAGGCCAGCGCGGTGGAGGCATTCGTCGCCTTGTGCGAGCGCCACACGGCCTGCGAAGGGCGCGAACTGCTGCCGATGGCGGAGCGCCTGATGAGCGACGACGCCATCGCTGGCCTTGAGCGAGCGCTGCGCCACAGCCTGTGCCGGGACCGGCTGGCCGATAGTCCGAACGACGCGTTGGAGCCACCACGGCGGAGCGCGCAGCCCGGCACGCGGCAACGCTGAGCCGCTTCGCGCGTAGTTGCGTGCACGCTGGCGTGTGCGCCAAGCTGCCAGACTTGAGCCCCTGGCCACGTGCCGGGGCTTTTTCCGAGCAGGACCCATGATCGATGTCGACGAGTTGGTGAGCGCCGCGCTGGCGCTGTACGCCGCGCACCCCGAGGTGCCGGCCCGCAGGGTGCTTGATGCCGTGATGTCCGTGTCGCCTGGCTGCGAGCTGAAAGACGACCCGGTGCGAAGCCACGACACCGGCTGGTTGGGCCCGCGCGGGGCGTTCGCCGAGTTCCTGCGGCAGGCGCTCGCCCCCGAGGTCGAGCCGGACTTCGTGGTCCTGCTCGACGACCCAGACCCCGAGGTGCGGCTTGTGTTCGAAGAGCTCTGGCGGCGAGCCGTGATCGAGCGGTTCGGGCGGGCTTACCTGGGGTGGAAGTAGCGCACGGCCTCGGCTCCAGGGCTCGATGGGCCACCCGGCTGACTGCGGCAGATCATCGCGCAGTCCCGTGCCAGGCTCTTAGGGGGTAACCTCGCGGACTTGCCCAGATCTACCCGGAGGGAAGCTTGGAGATCATCAGCAATTCTGTCCTGCTGGAAACCGCGGGGCTCGTGGGTGCCGTACTGGAAACCCGGATCGGGCCGCGCGACTTCTACGTTTCCCTGGGTCTCGGTTCGGTGACCGAAGAAGACGCCATGCTGAGCGCCGACGCGTCCCAGTGCCTGGACTGGCTGATCTCGCACAGCGAACGGCGCAGCCCGGACGGTGCCGTTCGCCTTGTGGCGGTCAATCGTTCGATCCGCATCTTTGAATGCCTTAGAGACGCGTTCTCCGCTGCAGACCATGGCGATGCCGTCTTCTTCGTGTGTGCTGAAAACTCGATCCTGAAGGAGGTCTGGCGCCTTCTTGAGGTGCGAACGCAACCCGCACTGAAGGTGGCGGCATAGGGGCCGAGGAGAAGGCTCGCACTCCCACGATGTCCAGCTCATGGGGAGGCCGGCCGATTGTGCACAAGTCACAATTGCGCCGAGCTGAACTGCACTCCCCGCCCCCGCGTGTCACCGTCTTCCGCGCTTCCCGCTCCAGAGCAAGAACTGCCCCCCGCCGCCGATCCGCTGCAGCGAGCCGCCGCGCTGGTCGCGCAGGCCCACCCCCTGCGCAACCGGGAGCCGGAGCGCGCCGCCGCGATGGCGGCCGAGGCGGTGGCCCTGCTCGAACCCCTGTCCGGCATCCAGGCCGAGCTGGCGGCGGCGCTGTCGCTGCAGGGCATGTGCCTGCGCAATCGAGGCGACTATGCCGCCGCCGCGCGTGCCGGCCGGTGCGCGGTACAGCTCTTTTCGGCGCTGGCCGGTGCGCCGGACCAGGCCGCACCGCACTCGCGTGCCTTGTCCAATCTCGGCATCACGCTGTGCCTGCTGGGCAAGCAGGACGAAGCCTTGCAGCAGTTCGAGCAGGCGCGCAGCTTGAGCCAGGGCATTGGCGATGCGGTCGGCGAAGCCGATGCATTGATGAACACCGCCATCGTCGCCAACCAGATGGGCGACGACGCCCGGGCACTGCGCCTGGGCCAGCAGGCATTGCCGATCTACGAGGCCCTGGACGACCACTACCACCTGGCTTCGGTGCTCAACAACATGGCCTATGCCCAGATCTGCTGGGGCAACAAGCTCGCCGCCCTGCCTGCCTCGGCGGCCGAGGCAGGCGCGCATTTCGCGGCGGCCGAGGCGCTGCTGTCGCGCGCCCTGCCATTGGCCCAGCAGGCCGGCGACCCCGAGTTCAACGTGATCTGCATGGACACGCTGGGCGCCGCATTGCGCGCACAAGGCCAGTGGGAGCGCGCCCGCAGCCATCTGCAGGAGCAGCTGCGCTGCGCCCATGCCCTGCCGGGCCGGCGCATGGAAGCGGTCACGCTGGCGGTCCTGGGCGAGTTGGCGCTGCGCTGCGGCGAACTGCCGGCCGCGATCGCCACACTTTGGCAGGCCGATGCGCTGTTCGGCGCGCTGGGACTGGCCGAGCGGCACGCCGCCACGCTGCTGAGCCTGAGCCAGGCGCTGGAAGCCGACGGCCAGCCGGCCGAGGCCCTGGCCGTCTTCAAGCGCTACCACGCCACGGAGCTGGCCCATCGCTCCCAGGCCGCCGAAGAGCGGCTGCATGTGCTGGAGGCGCGCCTGCAGCTGGAGCACAGCGAGGCCGAGCTGGCGCAAGCGCGCGAGCGCGAACGCACGCTGGCGGCCCTGAACGCGCGCCTGGTCGAAGCCGACCAGCAGCGCCGCGTGTTGCTGGCCGAGCTGGAACGCCACAGCTTCGAAGACCCGTTGACCTGCGTGGCCAACCGGCGCGCCTTCGACCAGCGCCTGCAGCAAGAGCTCAAGCGCGCGCAGCGGCATGGCAGCCCGCTGTCCTTGGCGCTGATCGATGTCGACTTTTTCAAGCAGATCAACGACCGGCACTCGCATGGCGTCGGCGACACGGTGCTGCGCAAGGTGGCGCAGTTGCTGCGCACGCCGCTGCGCCAGACCGACCTGCTGGCGCGCTTCGGCGGCGACGAGTTCGCCATGCTGCTGCCCGATACCGAGCCGGCAGGCGCGCGGACGCTCTGCGAGAAGCTGTGCCAAACGGTGGCCGCGCATGACTGGTCGGCGCTGGCACCGGGCCTGCGCGTCACCTTGAGCATAGGCACGGCACCGCTGCGCAGCAGTGCCGAGGGCTTGATGCAGGATGCCGATGCTGCGCTCTACGGCGCCAAGGCTGGGGGGCGCAACCAGGTGAGCGGGCCGGCGATCTCAGCCTGAGCGCGACGCAGACCGTCCGAGGCTGTCGCCCCGAGGGTGCGGAACGGTCATCGCCGCGGCCATCGTCGGCCGGCGCTGGCCGCTGTGGGCCTGCGCCTACCGGCCTGGCGGTTTGCGCGCGGCCGCGGGAATGGGGCAGCCGGGCTTGCTGCCGACGCCGCGCAGCCAGTCGAAGAAGGCGACGTATCCGGAGAAGGCCACCTCCGGCTTGTCGACGCCCATGCTCGGGCACAGCATGAACTGGCTGCCCTGCCCGGCCCCCAGGTAGATGGACTTCAGCGCCTTGCCGTAGTTGGGGTCGTGCACATCGAACTCGAAACGGCCGACCGGGCACGCGGTGTGCGGCGGATGCCCGGGATTCAGGCTGTACGATCGATAACAACCGAGTTGCACCGAGCCGTCCGGGTTGGCGTTGACTTCCTTCTCGTAGGTCATGCGCAGCGGCACGAAAGAGCCCGCGTCCGCCAGTTCCAGGCTGCTGCCGGGCACCTCGGCCAGCGGCACGCCGGCCTGCGATGGCACATCGGGGAAGTCCTGCCTGAACCACTCGCGCCTGGGCTCCGTCCCTTCGAACGCCTGGATGAAGGTGGTCGCAATCTCGTCTTCCACATAGGACGTCTGGGCCTGGTGGACCATCACGCCCTTCACCGTACCGGGCTGGCCGCGCCAGCCGCCGACGCCAGGCTCGGCCGGGATCTTGCGCAGTGCGTTCTGCAGCGTCAGCGAACCGCGCGACTGGCCGACCAGGAAGATGTTGTCGGGGTCGATGCCGAACTCGGCGGCCTTGTAACGCAGGTAGCGCACGGCCGTGGCCGGATCGTCGTTCGGGACGGGCGCCGGACCGGTCGCCGGCGGGCAAGGCCCCGCGCCGTTCGTGTAGTCCATGCAGGCCGCCACCGATGCGTCGCTGACGAAACTGGACAGCGGGTGGCGAAACTCGATCGAGGCGAAGGCATAGCCGGCCAGGATCGCCGGCTTGAGCAGGTAGGCCAATTGGGCGGACATCAGGTCGTCCTTGCCCCCGCCCGGGTGAGCCCAGACGATCAAGGGCCGGGGCTGCAGCACCGTGCCGTCGGGCCGGTAGAAGTCCAGCCGCTGTTCCAGCAAAGGCGTCATGCCATGGATCCAGGCGTTCTGGTCCTTCCATTCGACCCACTGGTCACCGGAGCCGTAGCACTTGTTGTCCCAGCGGTAGTAGTCGAACTCCCAGGTCTGCGGCGCCGGCGGGTAGGGCGTGGGTTCCGCCGGGCCCAGCGAGTCGGCGACCCATGTACAGGGCGCTGCGTGCGCAGCGGCGCCTGCCAGCGAAAAACAGAGGCCGGCGATCAGGCTCGCCCAACAGCTGCGACGGTTCATCCAGGCCCCTCCGGTTTGGTGACGGGCGAGTATCGCTGCCGCTGCAGGCTTCGCCAAGCGGGGTTCTGGATCCCAACCGGCCGCGGCACCGTGGACCGGGTCCCCGACTTCCCATGCCGGTTCGATCCCTCCCGCCTCCGCTGAGGGATTTGTTACCGCTGCGAATGGCGTTGCCGCAGGGAACGATTCACGCCGTGGCGAAGTACCAGACCGGCAAGTAGACCGGCCAGAAGAAGCTGACGATGCTGTTGACAGGCCAAGCGGCCAAGTACTGCCACCACGCTTGTCGCGTCTCATCGAAGAAGGTGAGGAAAACGGCGGTCGCCAGATCGGTCCCGACGAATGCCAACCCCAGCCACTTGTTCATCCGACAGACCTCCGCAGCAACAACGGTTGTGCCTGATCGTAGGCTCAGCACGCCGACTTTGTGTCCCGCCAATAGGCGACAGCCGGACGCGGATGCGAGGCAACGCCGCCGCTACTTCTCCTGCGGCGAAACGGCCTCGTCCGGCTCCCTGACGACGGTTTCAGCACCACCCAGCACAGAGTTGATGCCCAGCTTCGCCCTCACGGCGAGATGGTAGTCAGCGCAGGCGTCCGAGGCCACGTAGAGAAGATCCTGGCGGGAAAACGCTCGGCCGGCCTTCATGGTGAGATGCTTGCCGGTCGCTGTTGCAGCATGAGCCCAGCGGTAGAACGCATCTCGCTCCGCGGTCCCCAGGGAGTCGTAGGCCAGGCAATCGAATGCGAGCGGACCCTGTCCACCCTGGATCCTCACATGGTCGTACACCCGTCTTTCGTCGATCACGGCGTAGGGCTGCGAGCGGCGCTCGCTCCATGCCTTCGGGGCGAGGCGCAACATCAGAAGCTGCTTGGCCGCTATCGCCACATATTCTTCCCTCAGCAGCAGAAAGTTGAACAGCGCGTCCGGCATACCGCGTGCTGACTGGGGGTCGTAGAGGACAACGGGCGATCGGGCCTGGTTCAAAGCGGCCGCGGCGGCATGCGGCATGTCGCTGTACGGCACCCAACTCGCGAATCGTCCCGTGACGTAGCGCGCGGCGGGACAGGCCGCGGAGGCAAACACCAAGGCAGCAGCCACCAGGGACTCGACGAGCTTCATGGATCCTTCATGGCCAAGTGCCTGATTCACTGGGGAGCTTGATTCGACATGACACCTTGCGATTGCCTGTCTTGGTGCCCGCAACCGGAATCGAACCGGTACGCCCCTTTCGGAAGCGGCAGATTTTCTTACCCGCCACGGCTTTCGCCGCCGCCTTCGCGCGAGGGTCGCACGGTGGGCGTTTGGAGTCTGGAGCACGCCTTGGCCCTGGCCTGCTTTCGCAGGCGGTAGGCCCCCGCCGTCTGCTCTCTACACCTTCCCCGCGGCGCTGGGCTGCGGGGCTTGGCTCGGTGTTGCCTCGGTTGGCTGCAGGGCAGCGCCAGGGGGTTCGCCGAGTTTGACGGGATTCACGCCGGCCGTTTCCGCGCCGGGTGCTCAATCTCATAAGTCTGCTGTGTCTACCAATTTCACCATGCGGGCATCGAACGCCGATTATGGCCGGCCTGCAGCGATGGCCCGGCCTTGGGTCAGCGCCACGCGTAGGCCAGGCTGCCCGCGAACTCGTGCAGGGCCGCTTCGCTCTTGACCAGCGCCGAGCTCTGCGGCAGGTAGTAGCCCAGGCCGCCCGGCGGCACGTAGCGGCGATCGACCGGGTGGGCACAGGCGCTGAAGCCCTCGCGGGCCGCCACCGCCAGTGCGCGCGGCAGGTGCATCGCGGAGCTCACCAGCCAGATGCGCCGCTCCACCGGCGGCTGCAGGGCGGCGAGCTGCTGCAGGTTCGCTGCGGTCGACATCGAGGCGGTCTCCAGCCGAATGCGCTCGGCCGGCACGCCCAGCCGCTGCGCCAGCGCACCCATGGCCTGGCTCTCGGCGATACCCGCAGGCCCGCCGCCGGCGATCACGAGGTGGCTGCCGGGCCGGCTGCGCAGCAGTTCCACGGCGCCCAGGGTCCTGCGCAAGCTGGGCGTGGACAAGGCTTCGATGTCGCCGGCGTCGCGCGGCTCGCGCTCGAAGCCGCCGCCCAGCACGACGATGGCCGCAGGCGGCTCCGCGCGACACGAGCCGTCTGGCGCGGCCACCTGGTGCTCCAGCCTTCCCACGAGCAGGTTGGCACCCAGCGGCGTCATCAGCAGCAGCCCGCCGCAGGCCGCCAGCAGCGCGGGCGCGCGCAACCCCCACCACCAGCCGCCGCGGCGGCTGGTGAGCAGCAGCACGCCCGCGCCGGCCAGCAGCCAGGTGAGTGGAGAGAGCAGCAGGTGGAGCATGGCCGCCGCCGCTCAGGAGGCGCCCTGCGCCGCGCCCGAGCGCAGGCGCAGCAAGGTCCGGCGGATGTCGCCGTCCAGCAGCAGCACCGGCACCGCGTAGCCCGCCAGCAGCAGCCCGGTGGCGGCCAGCAGGCGCGCGAAGGGCCCTTGCAGGCCGAAGAGGTCGGTGGCGCTGGCCACGCCCAGGCAGGCCAGCGCCAGGCCCAGCGCGATCGCCACCACCCGCCCGCTGGGCAGCACGCGCAGGTCGGCCGGGCAGAAGCGGTAGAGCAGGTATTGCCGGCCCAGCACGCAGACGCAGCAGGCGTAGGCCGCTCCCATGAAGCCGAAGCGCGGGATCAGCACCAGGTTGAGCAGCACGTTGGCCACCGCGGCCCCGGCCGTGACGGCGAAGACCGTGCCCGAGCGCTTCTCCAGCAGCAGGCCCTCGCCGGCGGTGTACAGGATGGGGCGTACCAGGAAGGCCACGCCCAGCAGCATGAAGACCGGCGCCGAGCCGGCCTTGTCGGCGCTCGCCAGCCAGGCCAGGAAGTCGCGCCCGACCATCAGCACGCCTGCGCCCAGCCCGGCGCAGAGGTAGACCAGCGGCGTCAGCACCCGCGCCTTCAGCGCCCGCACGCCGGCGGCGCCGTCCTGCGCATAGACGCGGTTGACGACCGGGCCCAGCGCCTGGTTCAGCGCGGTGCTGATCAGCTGGTCGACATAGCTCGCCAGCGCATAGCCGATGCTGTAGATGCCGACGCTGGCGAAGTCGCCTACCAGCCACTTCAGCATCACGCGGTCGATGTAGGCCAGCAGGATGTTGGAGACCTCCATCATCGCCAGCGGCGCGCCGTAGCTCATGCCCTCGCGGGCGTACTTCAGGTCGCGGTCGCGCCACCACCATTCGATGTTGCGCAGCAGCCAGACCAGCAGCACGCCGGCCACCAGCAGGTGCGCAAGCAGGCGCCCGATCAGCACGCTGGTCGCCGAGGCCTGCACCAGCAGCAGCATGGTCAGCGTGGCCGCCACGATCAGCCAGCGCCAGAGCACGCTGACGACGGTGTTCAGTCCCGACTGCTCCCGCGCCTGCATGGCCCGCAGCACAAAGCCGCCCCAGACCAGCGGCAAGGCCTGGGCGATGGCGACGAGCGCGATGGTGGGCGCGTCCAGCCAGCCGGCCGAGGCGGCCAGCCCGCCCGCCGCCACCGCCAGCAGCCAGACACCGAGCGACACCAGCGCGGGCAGCACGATGAAATTGGTGGCGTAGCGCGACAGCGCCGAGCCATCGCCGCCGTGCGGGTAGAAGCGCACGATGGCGTCGCCGCCGCCCAGCTTGACCACCGCCACCAGCAGCAGCAGCCCGGCCTCCCAGTAGCTCAGCACGCCGAACTGCTCGTTGCTGAGCAGCCGCGTCGTGATGGGGAAAGAGACGAAACCCGCCCCGATCATCAACACGTTGCCCAGGGCGTAGCGCAGATAGTGTGTCGCGAGGCTGGTACGTGGTTTGGACGGCATCGTGGGGGGAACAGCGGGCGGATCAGCGCCCGGCCGGACACTGGGCGGGGATCTTATCGGCTCGCGGCGCACCGAGCGTGAGCACGGGCCTGCGCAGGCCTGTGGAACAATGCGGCCGACTGGTGACTTCTGACGCTCCTTCGTGTTCGACAATATCCGCGCAGACTATCAACGCTACGTCGATACGCATCGCGAAGAGCCTGCTTGGCTGGCCACGCTACGCTCGTTGCTGACCTACGGCTTCCTGGCCACCGTCGTGTACCGTTTCGGCCGCTGGACGCGCGGCATCAGGCCGCGCTGGCTGTCGTACCCCTTCAAGCTGGTCTATGCGCTGGCCAGCACGGTGATCGACATCCTCTTCGGCATCAACTTTTCGACCAACGCCGAGATCGGGCCGGGCCTGTACATCGGCCACTTCGGCGGCATCTTCCTGCACGGCAACATGGGCCGGCAGTGCAGCGTCGGGCAGGGCGTGACCATAGGCTACAAGGGCGCCGGCAAGTCCAACGGCGTGCCGCACATCGGCGATGGCGTCTACGTGGGTGCGGGCGCCGTGGTGATCGGCGACATCAAGATCGGCAACCGGGTCGTGATCGGCGCCAACACCACCGTCGTGAAAGACGTGCCGGACGGCTACCGGGTGGTCGGCGCGGCATCCCGCATGGCGCCGCAAGAAGCGCCGCCCGACCCGGCCAGCGACGCCTGACAGGCGCACATGCTCGCGGCGTTCAAGGAGGTCCTGCTCCCGTACCTGGTCTACCTGACGGTGCTGCTGGCCTTCGTGATCGGGCTGACCCGGCGCGCCGAGGTGCCGGTCTTTCTCTACGCCGTGCTGGCGCCCCTGCCCACCCTGTGGTACCCGACCCAGGGCCTGCCGCTGGGCAAGGACACCATGGACCTGCTGATCGTCAGCGCGCTGATCGGCGGCTGGGTGCGGCGCCCGCCGGGCAGCCCGGCCGCGCCGCAGCTGAAGTTCGTGCTGCTGCTGATCGGCGTGAGCTACCTGGCGGTGTGGAACGTCAGCCTGCGCTACGGCCTGCCCATCGCGCTCACGCGCGACAACCCGGTGCTAGGCAACTGGAAGAACTACGCGATGATGATGCTGCTCTACGTGGTCGTCTTCAACGCGATCCAGACGCGGCAGCAGGTCCAGACGCTGACGATGATCTTCATCTCGGTGCTGCTGTTCATGGTGTGGCGCGAGCTCTCCGGCTTCGTCGCGGGCGAGTCCTTCTCGTACGGGCGGCGCGCCAACGGGCCGTTCTGGATCGTCGGGCTGAACGCCAACCACTTCGGCGCCTTCATCGCCCACTACGCCGTCTTTGCGCTCGGCATGTATGCGGTGGACACCCACAAGTGGCGCCGCCGGCTGTACCTGCTGACCTTTGCCGGCTCGCTCTACCCGCTGTTCTATTCCTACTCGCGCGGCGCCTACGTGGCCGTGCTGGCCGCCCTGCTGGTGCTCGGGCTGGTGCGCTGGCGGCTGCTGCTGGTGCTGCTGGCGATCTTCATGTTCACCTGGACCACGGTGCTGCCCGACTCGGTGGTCGACCGCATCAACACCACCGAGTCTGAGGACGGCGACCTCGAAGAATCGGCCGCGATGCGGCTGGTGGTGTGGGACCTCGCCGAACGCCTGTTCAAGGAGCACCCGGGCTTCGGCGTCGGCTTCGACGGCTTCTGGTACGCCAGCGACGGCCTCTCGCTGCGCAACACCCACAACTACTACCTGCAGACGGCGGCCGAGCAAGGCCTGATCGGCCTGCTGCTGCTCGCGGCCCTGTTCTTCAAGGGCGCGAAGAGCGGCTGGCGCCTGTACCGCGAGGGCGACAGCGACTTCTTCAAGGCGATGGGCCTGGGCAGCGTCGTCTGCGTGACCGCGGTGATGGTGACCAACGTCTTCGGCGACCGCTTCTCGCAGCTGGAGCTGGGCAGCTACTTCTTCATGCTGTTGGGCATGGTCGACCGCGCCCGGCAGATCAGCCAGTCCGAGTCCGCCGCGCCGCCGGAGGGCGAAGCGGCCCTCGCCGCGCCCGCCCACGGCGCACCGAGCGCGTGACGGCTCAGCCCCGGCCGCCCGTCTCCTGGTAGAGCTCGCGCAGGCGCTGCCCTATCACCCGCCAGTCGTAGACCCGCTCGGCCAGCTCGCGGCCGTTGCGGCCCAGCCGGCGCGCCTCGAGCGGGTTCTTCAGCAGGCGTATCACCTGCCGGGCGAAGTCCTGCGGGCTGTCGGCCAGCACGATGTCGCGGCCCGGCTCCACCGCCAGCCCCTCGGCGCCCACCGGGGTGGCGACGATGGCCTTGGACATCGAGAGCGCGTCGAGTATCTTGAGCCGCGTGCCGCCCCCTATGCGCAGCGGCACGATGTAGACCGCCGCCGCGGCCACCAGCGGCCGGATGTCATCGACACGCCCGGCCAGGCGCAGGCGCGGGTTGTCGAAGGGCTCGCCGGTCTTGGCGGCGCCCGTGTTGTCGCCGATCACCGTCAGGCTCACCGCGGGGACCTCGGCGGCGATCTGCGGCAGGATCTCGCGGCAGAAGTAGACGATGGCGTCGCGGTTGGGAAACCAGCTGAAGCCGCCGACGAACACCAGCGAAGGGGCCTCGGGCCGGACGGGGGCGCCGGGCGCCTGGCTGAAGAAGCGGGTATCGACCCCGTTGGGCACCGCGGTGATGCTGGCCACGCCGGAGAGCTCGCGCAACTGCTGCGCATCGAGCTCCGAGACCGCCACCACCCGGCTGGCGCGCCGGCAGGCCTGGGCCTCGAATCGGGCCAGCTTGCGGCACTGGTAGCGCAGGTAGAGCCGCCGCGCCCAGCTGGTTTCGGTCTCGGCGCGCCGCTGCAATATCACCGACTCGACGTTGTGCACCATCAGCATCGCCGGCAGGCTGCCGCAGAGATCGAAGTACTCGGCCAGGTGCACCATGTCCAGGTGCACCAGGTCGTAGTGGTGCTCGGCCATCATCTGCCGCATGCGCTGCCGCAGGGCCCGGCTGCGGTACTTCATCACCTGCAGCGGCGAGCGGCTGAACAGCTCACGCAGCGCGTCGAGCAGCAGCCACCAGCGCGCGCGGCTGAAGTAGAGCTTCTCGCCCACCACCACCTTGCACAGGCTGCGCATGTGCTCCAGGCCCTGCAGGTCTTCGTCGTTCTGCACGAAGGACAGCAGGTGCACCTCGTGCGCCTCGGCCGCCTCGCGTATCAGGTGGTAGCTGCGCAGCGCCCTGCCCTCGAACAGCGGGTAGGGGCTCTTGGTGGTGACGACGAGGATCTTCAAGCGGGGAGCCGTTTCAGGGTGCGGCGTCGGCGGCGCCGCGGGTCGAGGCCGCGCCACGCGGCCGGGGCCGGCGGTAGAGGTCGTCGGCCGGCACCGCGCCGCCGGTCGGCAGGCCGCTGGCGCGCGCCGGGCTGCGCGGCCCCGGGCGGGGGTCGACCTGGCCCGGCGTTTCGTTCACCAGCACCTGCTGCCCCGCCGCCAGGCAGAGCGTGCCGGCCGGGCGGCAGGCGGCGTTGCGCAGGCCGACCTTGAGGTTGTAGCGGTCGGTCAGCGCGTCGTCGGGCGTTTTTTCGTCCAGGTAGATGTCGGCCGACTGGCGGCCGGGCGCCAGCGCGTTGGGACGGCCGATCAGCACGTTGTTCTGCGCAATCAGCTGCGTGCCCTTGACGCCGCTGAAGAGCAGCACCGTGTTGCCCTCGGAGATCACGGTATTGTTGACAAAGGTGAGCAGTTGCCCGGCCGCCTTGCCAACCAGCGCCACCGCGTCGCCGGCGGCGCGGCAGTCGGCCACGTCGCGGGTGAAGGCCTTGCCGTGGAAGAAGCCGCAGTTGCCGACGATGACCGAGTTCTCTATCACTGCCGTGCCGGCCACCTTGATCTGGTTGCCGGCGTTGCCCTCGGCCCAGACCCGGCGCAGGGTGACCGAGCCCTGCTCGTTGTGGTACAGCAGGTCCAGGCCGTCCTGGGTGTTGTAGCGGAAGCGCGAGTCCTCGATCAGCCACTGGCCGCCGGTGTCCGCGGTGCCCAGGCCGTCGCCATAGGCGGTCCAGCAGCCGGCGGGCCGCCGGTCGGCCAGCGTCTCGGGGCAGCCGTTCCACTCGATGTCGACTTCGCTGAACTGGATGCGGCCGCTGTTGGAGGATGTGCGCTCGCCGACGTCGCCGTTCCAGCCGGCCCAGCCGTTGGCGGCGATGCGCACCTTGCTGAGCCGCCAGTCGCTCAGGCGCCCGGCGTGGATGCCGGTGTTGGCCAGGCCGTGGATGTTGAGCTGCGAGAGCAGCACGTCGCTGGAGTCGGTGGCGACGATGCCGCTCTGGGCCCAGGCGCCGTAGGGGTAGGCGTCGCGCTGGCATTTCAGCTCGCCGGTGTGGAACTCGGCACAGCCGGCGTGGTCGGTGATCTCCAGGCAGGAGACCTGCGCATGCCGCGTGCCCACCAGGCTGATCACGCTGCTGGCGCGCTCGGTGCCCCACAGCTGCGGCGCGGCCGGGCAACCGGCGTCGAAGCCGGCGCCGACGATGCGGGTCGGGTGGGCCGCGTCGGGCCCCGAGGGCAGGGGCGAGAGCACGCAGTCCCAGGGCCAGTCGAGGCTGCAGCGGTCGGCACCGGGCGCGCCGAAGCCCATCATGTAGCTGCCCGCGGCGATCACCAGCGTGTCGCCGCCGGCGATGCGTGCCGGCGCGCCGGGCGGCAAGGCGACCAGCGGGTTTTTCCAGGCGCAGTGGCCGCCGCTGGCCGCGCCGCGGTAGGCGGCGTCCACGCGGCCGTCGCATTGGCTGGCGAGGCCACCGTCGGCCCGCACGTAGTAGGTCGTGGCGGGTGCCGGGGCGAGCGTGGCGCCTGCCGCCGCCGTGGCGGCGCCCGCCAACAGGCCGGCCACCAGGCAGGCCACCAGCATCGCCAGCGCGCGCGCGAGCAGGCCCGCCATCAGGCGACCTTGGACTTCCAGAGGTGGGCGTTCTTGTTGGAGATGAACTCCACGAAACCCAGTACCACAAACCAGTTCAGCAGCGCGAAGGTGGTCGGCAGCCTGACCGCCCGCCAGCGCCGCGCGGCCGGCAGCAGCATGCCCGTCAGCGCCAGCCCGTACAGCAAGGCCTGCGCGGCGAACGCCAGCGGGTAGATCCAGGCCGTGCCCAGCAGCACCAGGTTGACGAGCAACAGCCCGGCCATCGCCAGCGGCGCCGCCAGCCTCAGCAGCTTGTGCGACACGAGCTGGACGAAGATCGGGTTCTTCAGCGGTTTCACCAGAGCCGGGCACAGCTGCAGCAGTTGGAAGTTGCCGGCCAGCGTGCGGATCTTGCGCAGCCGCTCCTGCGCCACCTCCTGCGAGGGCCGGTCGTAGGCGATAGCGCGGGCCTCGAAGACCACCCGCCGCCGCTGCAGCACGACCTGCATGGGGATCAGCACGTCGTCCAGGATGGTCTGCGGCGGGATCGCGGCGAAGTTCTCGCGCCGGATGGCGTAGAGCGCGCCGGTGGCCCCCACCACCGAGCCCACCAGCGCTTCGTTCCTGCGGATGAACTTCTCGTAGGCCCAGTAGGCATCGACGCCCTGGCTGAAGCCGCTCTGTTCGTCCGCCAGGAACACCAGCTCGCCGCTGACCGCGCCCACCGAGGCGTCGGCAAAGTTCTCCAGCAAGCAGCGCACCGCCGCGGGGTGCAGCGTCTGGCGGGCGTCCATAAAGACAATGAGGTCCTCCGCGCAGGCGCTGACCGCGTCCACCAGGCAGGCCGCCTTGCCGCGCCGCTGGGCGAAGGGCATGGAGACGACACGCGGGTCGTTCAGGCCCGCGACGAGCTCGTGGGTGCGGTCGGTCGAGCCGTCGGAGACCACGACGATGCGCATCAGCCCGGCCGGGTAGTCCTGCGCCTGGCAGGCCGCGATCTTGTGCAGGATGCGGGCTTCTTCGTTATAGCCCACGATGACAATGGCCACCGGCACCTGCATCGGCGCCTTCTCGACCGGCCTGGGCCGGGCCGCGGCCCACACCCTCAGCAGCAGCGGGTAGCCGGCGAAGGTGTAGAGCAGCAGCGCCGCGAGGCACCAGAACAGCGCTTGCATCAGCATGGCGTGCGGCGCGGGCTCACGCGCCTCGCCGCGCCGCCAGGCGCAGCAGCACGCCGCGCACCGCGTCGTACGAGCGGTTGCCCAGCAGCCCCTTGGCCAGCCGCAGTGCGCGGTAGCGGCGCTGCTGCCAGGCCAGCTCGTCCGGGTCCAGCGCGATCCAGCGGCCGAACTGCGCGTCGGCCGTGGCGCTCAGCACCGCCAGCCGCGGGATCTCGATGCCGTCCGGCCCGGGCTGCCCGGGTTGCCAGTAGGCCGCCCGCGACGAGCAGATGCGCTGGTAGCCGGCGCGGCGCGCCACCTCGGCCAGGCCCTGGGACTGGCGCCCGCCGGGGGGCGCGAACAGCGTGACCGGGCTGCCGATGCGGGCCTCGATCTCGGCCTTGGAGTCGACCAGCTCGCGCTCGACCTCCTGTGGGCTGAGCTGGTCGAGGTAGTGGTGATGCATGCCATGCGACTGGATGGACATGCCCATCGCCGCCATCTCGCGCAAGGCCGGCCACGAGAGGAAATCGGGCTGGCCGACCGTGGACGGGTTGACGAAGAAGTCGGCGCTGCCGCCCTGCCCGGCCAGCAGCTCGGCCGCGAAGGCGTTGCTGGCATGGCCGTCGTCGAAGGTCAGCAGCGTCTGCGGGCCTGCGGAGCCCAGGCCGGCGAGGTGGCGTGCCACGCTGCCGGCGCGGCGGCCGGCGGCTTCGAGCATCTGCAGCTGCTGCGCGAAGCCGCCCCGGGTGACGGTGTAGTTGGGCTCCGCACCACCGGGGCATGGGCCGGCGTCGGGCTGGACCGCGTGGTACATCAGCACCGCCAGCGCGGGCTCGTGTGCCGCGGTTTGCGTGGTCGTCGTCCCGTTCATGGGAAAAAGGGGCCTGGCACCGGCATCAGAGCGCCGCGGCCAGTGGCCCGGCCGGCGCGCCCATCTCGGCGAACAGCTCTTGCGAGACCAGGCTGACCTGCGCGGCGTCGATCTCGGTCTTGCCGGCCAAAAAGGTAGCCAGCAGCAGCCGGGTGCAAAGCAGGTTGATGCGCCGTGGGATGCCGCCGCAGGCCTGGTGGATCTGCTGGAAAGCACCCTCGCCGAAGCGCGGGTTGCCGGACCAGCCGACCTGGCGCAGGCGGTGCTCGATGTAGGCCTGGGTCTCTTCCCCGCTCATCGGGCCCAGATGGCACGAGGCGATGACGCGCTGGCGCAGCTGCTCCATCGCGCTGGAGCGCAGCATGTCGCGCAACTCGGGCTGGCCCACCAGGAAGCTCTGCAACAAGGCCCGGTTGCCGAGCTGGAAGTTGGACAGCATGCGCAGCTCCTCGATCTCCTTGAGGCCGAGGTTCTGCGCTTCGTCGATCACCAGCAGCGCGCGCCGGCCGCCCGCCGCGACAGCGGTGAAAAACGCCTCCAGCGTGGCGATCAGCTGGGCCTTGGTGCTGCCCTCGGGCGCGATGCCGTAGGCGGTGCAGATGGAGCGCAGCAGGTCGAGGGTGTCCAGCTGGGTATTGAGGACCTGGGCAGCGACGATCTCGTCGGTGTTCAGGCTGTTCAGCAAGGTCCTGACCAGCGTCGTCTTGCCGGCGCCGATCTCGCCGGTGACAACGATGAAGCCTTCGCTCTGGTAGACGCCGAACTTGAGGTAGGACAGCGCGTTGCCGTGCTCCCGGCTCTCGTAGTAGAAGCTGGGATCGGGGCTGAGCTGGAAGGGCGGCGAGCTGAAGCCGAAATACGATTCAAACATCGGCCGCTCAGTAGCGCAGACTCAAGGCCGCGAAGCCCGAAGTCTCGTCGTAGGAGTTGAGCGCCGCCACGGTGGTGCGGAGCTCGCGGTACTGCAGGCCCACGGCCAGCGTGGTGCGCGGCGACAGGTTCCTCGAGAGGCTGACCCGCAGGCTGCGCTCATGCGACTCGTCGCCGTCGCGCGCCGCCAGGCCCACCACCTTGGCCCATTGCGCCACCGCGCCCAGCGACATCTGCGGCGTCAGGCGGCGGTTGATCTCGACCGCGGCACCGGTCTGGCGGCTGTCCGAGATGTTGTCCACCGGGTCGGCAGCGGGCTCGTCCGAGCGGGTCAGGCGGCGCAGCGTCTGGCTGTAGCCGGAGATCGAGAAGGTATTGCGCGAGCCCAGCCACACCAGCGTGGCGCTGGCCCTGGAGCGGAGCTGCGCATAGCCGGACAAGGTGTCCACCGCTTCGGGGAAGCGGGTGCGCAGATTGCGCGAATTGATCACCTCGTCCACCTGCGCCTGCCGGCTCACCGGGTCGGGGTAGCGGGTGGTCAGGATGGCGTCGAGGTATTGGTTGAGGTCGTTGTCGCTGGCCAGCGCGGAGATGCCGCTGAAGCCGACCGGCTCGCGGTTCATGGCCACCGCCATCGTCATGAACGGCGTGCGGTGGCTGAAGGCGAGGTCCCAGCCTGTGCCGAAGAAGCGGTGCTCGACGCGCGCTCGCAAATCGGTGCGCGGCCCGGGCACCCACTGGAACTGCAGGCCGGCGATGGCGTCGCTCTGCTTCTCGCCTTGAAAGTCGTTGCGCTCCTGGCCCACGATCGCGCCGACCAGGAACTGGCCGTCCAGCGTGTAGCTCAGGCTGAGCCGCGCGGCCTCGGTGGTGAGGTCGTCGCTGCTCTGCTCGGAGTAGGAGGTGGCCTGGCGCGACAGCTCGAGCGCAGCGCCCAGCGGCAGCGGCTTCTGGCTCAGGCGCACGAACATCTGGTGGCTGCGGCGGTCGGGCGTGGCGTCTTGCGTGGTGGTGGCCAGGCTCTCGTCGGCGCGCGCCACCAGGCTCAGACGCGGCGAGATCTGGTAGTCGAGGTAAGGGCTGATGCGCAGGGTGGAGACGGTGTCGGTGTTGCTGCCGGGTGCGGCATCGACCAGTCCCTGGAAGGGATCCGACTCGACCGATTTCACGTCGGCTGACGCGTCGAGAAAGACCAGCCGCTCGACGATGGTGCTCTCCAGCTTCACGTCGGCAGCGGGCAGCACCCGGTCGGCCTCGCTGTGGTTGGCGTAGTTGACGAGCTCCGCACTCAGCGCAGCGGTGAAGCCGAAGTTGGCGCCGCGGCGCGCAATACGGACCTGCGGCTTCAGTGAGGTGATGAGGTCGCTGCGCTCGGCCCCGTTTTCGGACAGCGCACCGTTGTCGGTGACCGTTGTGCTCATCTCCAGCGCGGCGGCCGTGTTCCAGACCTGGCCGTGTGCCGCCAGCGGCAGCCAGACGGCCACGGCAGCCGACAGCGGCGTCAGCCCATGCCGGCACAAGCCGCGGCGGCGGCTTGTGCCGGGCACCGCGTGCCGGGATGCGCGCGCAGGAACGGTGGTGTCCAGGGAGCGGCTCATCAGTAGTAGTACCCGTAGGCACTCTTCTCGAAGGGATCGCGGCACTTGTTGAGCACCGAGAGCACGATCGGGCACTTCTCGATCGCGGCGAAGGCCTGCTTGACGTCGCGCAGGGCCGTGTTGGAGGCCTCGATCACCATCACCACCTGGCCCACGTGCGACGCCAGCACCCGGGCCTCGGTGGTCAGCAGCAGCGGCGGCGCGTCGAAGATGACGATGCGGTCCGGGTAGCGGGCGGCCAGCTCTTCGAGCAGCTGGCCCATCGCGACGCTGGCCAGCAGCTCGGTGGACTTGGCGTTCAGCGTGCCGGTGCCCAGCAGCGAGAGCTTGGGCACGTTGGTCTTGAGCAGCACCTCGGACATGTCGAGGTCCGGCTCGGTCAGGATGTCGAGCAGGCCCTTGCGCTCGTTGGACAGGCCCAGCCTGGCGAACAGCGCGGGCCGCACCACGTCCGCATCCACGAGCAGCACCGAGGAGTCCACCTCCATCGCGATGCTCATCGCGAGGTTGATCGAGCAGAAGGTCTTGCCCTCGCCCGGCAGCGCGCTGGAGACCATGATCAGCGAGCGAGGGTGCGCACCCGGCGGCGTGGCCTCCTGGGCGTTCTTGAGCAGCGGGCGCTTGATGTTGCGGAACTCCTCGGCCAGGCCCGAGCGGGCCAGCGCCGGCACCAGGTGGCCAGCCTGCCGCAGCCGGTCGAGATCGAGCGTGACCTCGGCCGAGTGGCGGGCGGGCAGCTCGGGGGCGCGCAGCGGCGTGTTGGCCGCCGGCGGCAGCGCCACGCCGTCGGCCGGGCCCGGCTGCCGCCCGACGGAGCGGCCGGCCGC
>DATHWJ010000092.1:0-12202 GCA_035460745.1 Ideonella sp.
CGTCTCGACCAGGATGGCGCGGTCGGCGCCGATCGCCATCGCGGTGCGCAGCGTCTCCTGGCACTGCGTGACGCCGCAGGAGACGACGATGACCTCGGTGACAACGCCCTTCTCCCTCAGCCGCACCGCTTCTTCGACGGCAATCTCGTCAAAGGGGTTCATGCTCATCTTGACGTTGGCGATGTCCACCCCCGTGCCGTCTGACTTCACGCGAACCTTCACGTTGTAGTCGACCACTCTCTTCACAGCGACGATGACTTTCATGCAATGACCTCAGCCCGCCTTGCAGGCAGTTTTGACGATGGTGAAAAACTCTGCTGCATACCCACCCTGCTCGCGCGGGCCGCCACTGGAGGCCTTGCTGGTGCGCAGCCTGGCCCGGATGTTTCGGAGCCGGCACTCTAGGCAGCCGGGGCCGCCTCCGCAACCGACTTATTCGCACGGGTCGGTGCGTGGCCGGCACAAGCCGGTCGCGGGTTTGCCCGCATGCCGGAGGCAGGATCAGTTCATATCATGCACAAAATTGATTTTATGCATTTAGGAGACTTCCATGTCGATGATGAACGTGGCCCGGCTGCACAAGGTTGGAGCGCCGATGGTGGTCGAGCAGGTGCCCATTCCGGTGCCCGGCTCGCATGACGTGCTGATCCGGGTACGCGCCTGCGGCATCGTGCCCAATCTGGGCAACATCCTGGCGAACTGGACGACCTGGTTCCCTGAGCTGCCGCTGCCGCCGCTGCCGGCGGTGTTCGGCCTGGATCCGGCGGGCGAGGTGGTGGCCGTCGGCTCGCACGTGCACACTTGGCAGGCCGGCGATCGCGTGTATGCGAACCCCGGCCTGTACTGCGGCGGCTGCCGGGCCTGCCGCAGCGGCGACCTGATCAACTGTACGCACTATGCCTTCAGCGGCTACTTCGGCTTCTCGCAGAATTCGCTCAAGCTCTTCAAGAACTACCCCTACGGCGGCCTGGGCGAGTACATGATCGCGCCGCAGTACGCGCTGGTGAAGCTGCCCTCGAATGTGAGCTTCGAGCAGGCCGCCCGCTTTGGCTATCTGGGCACCATGTACTCGGCCATGCGCAAGACCGGTGTCGGGCCAGGCAAGAGCCTGTTGGTCAACGGCATCAGCGGAACCCTGGGGATAGGCGGTGCGCTGTTCGGTTTGGCGATGGGCGCCACCCGCATCCTGGGCACGGGCCGCGACAAGCGACTGCTGGAGCGCGTGAAGGCACTGGCTCCCGAGCGCATCGAGGTGTTTTCGGTGACCGACAACGAACCCATCGACACCTGGGTCAAACGGACGACCGACGGGCTGGGCGTGGATGTCTTCATCGATGCCTTGGGGCCTGGCTCGCCGCACGAGGCCCTGCAGCAGGGCGTGCGCGCGCTCAAGCGCGGCGGGAGGGCCTGCAATGTCGGCGCCATCGCCGGCATGGTGGGCATGGACCTGCACACGATGATGGACGAGCAGCAGAGCATCGAGGGCTCGGCTTGGTTCACCGCCGGGGAGGGCCAGGACATGGCAGACATGGCTGCGGCCGGCACGCTGGATCTCTCGGTCTTCGAGCATGTGTGCCACCCGCTGGACAGTGTCAACGAGGCGATTTCGGGCATCGCCCACCGCAACGGCGGGTTCAGCAACTTCGTGATCAAGCCCTGAACCGGGGCGCCGACGCGACGGGCCGCGGGCCGGGGGGCACGGGATCCTGATTCTGTGCATAAAATGGAGAATCCATCTTAGGTACTCTCATGGCTGAACACTCACTCCCGCTTGTCGACCAGGCCTTTCTCCGCCTGCGCAAGGACGTGTTGACCGGCTCCTTCGAGGCGGGCACCAAGCTCAAAGTGGAGGAGTTGCAGTCGGCCTACGGCTTTTCGAGCAGCCCGCTGCGCGAGGCCTTGAGCCGGCTGACGCAGGAAGGGCTGGTCCGCGCGGACGAACGGCGCGGCTTTCGGGTCGCCGCCATTTCTGCCCAGGACTTCGGCGACATCACCCGCATGCGGCTGATGCTCGACGTGCAAGCCCTGCGAGACGCGATCGACGACGGAGACGACCGCTGGGAGGCCGGCATCGTGGCTGCCTACTACCGGCTCGAGAAGGTCGAGAGCCGCCTGTCGGACGGTCCGGTGGTGCTGGATGAGGAGTGGAGCAGCCTGCACCGGGACTTCCACTTCTCGCTGATTGCGGCCTGCCCTTCGGAGCGGCAATTGGCCTGGAGCGCCAGCCTGTTCGATCAGGCCGAACGTTATCGGCGCTACTCGGCTCGTTATCGCAAGACTGTCCGCCGCAAGTCCATCGAACACAAGCGGTTGATGGATGCCACCTTGAAGCGCGATGCGGACACCGCCTGCGCCCTGCTGGAGGAGCACATCCGCGGCACGCAGCGCAATGTGGAGGCGGCTCTGCGAACGTCCGCCGGGGCAAAGGACGCTGCCTGAACGCAGTGTGCCATTGCAGGGGCACCCGGACGCCCTGGCATTGGTGACAAGCGGCGCACGCCTGCCCGGACAGCGCCGGGCAGGCTGGCGTCGCACTCGAGCGGGCCGGGCCGGACGGCGCGGGGGCCGAAGAAACCGAACGCATGCGGGCGTTGCTGGGCGAGCTGAAGGCCGAACACGCCATGCCGCTGGTGGAGCACGACATGGACGCCGTCTTCCCGCGTGGCCGACCGGATCGTGGTGATGGTCAATGGCGCCGACATCGCGTCCGGCACGCCCGCGAGGCGCTGTCGCAGTTCCCGGGGGTGTGAGCTTGCCCGGTGTTCTCACTTCGCTGCATCGATGGGCGAATCGGTATCCACCCGCCCGGCGCCCAAGGCGGTATCGATGGCGGCAGCCAATTCATCCGGGCTGAAAGGCTTGGCCAAGCGCCGGTCGTGCAAATGACGAAGCGTCGAGGTCAACTCTGCGAACCCGGTCGCCAGAATCACGGGAAGGTCGGGACGCATGCCGTGGATCACCGCGGCCAACTCTGCGCCGCTCATCCCGGGCATCATCTGGTCCGTCACCACCACATCGAAGTCGATATGGCGCTGCAGCACTTCCAGTGCTTCCGCACCGGATCCTGCCTGCTGTGTGCGGTGTCCCAACTCTTCGAGCATCGCGACGGTTCCGCTCAGCACCAAGGGGTCGTCATCGACAACCAGAACGTGCGCCGTCATGGCGCTTGCGCCTGGCGCTGGTTCCGCGGCAGTCCCCATGCTCTCCGCCGGGCAGATCGGTTCGTCCGCTCCTGGCTTTGCGACAGGTAGCCACAGCTCGGCCGTCGTGCCCAGGCCCTCGGTGCTTTTCAACGTGAAGCTCCCGCCGGACTGCATCGCGAGGCCATACACCATGGCCAGCCCGAGCCCGGTGCCCTTGCCCACACCCTTGGTAGTGAAGAAGGGCTCCATCGCGTGTTCCAGGGTCTCCTTGTTCATGCCCACGCCGGAGTCGGCAATGCTCAATCGAACCCAACCGGTGGCAGCCTGCTGCGCGCTGTGCGGGTTCAGTGCGGCGGTCTGCGCTGAAAGACGCAATCTCCCACCTTGCGGCATCGCGTCCCGTGCGTTGACCGCGAGGTTGAGCAAGGCGAGTTCGAGCTGGTTGGCGTCGATGTACACAGCCTGCAGGTCGGCCTCATAGTCCTCGGCGATCTCTACCGTCGGACCGAGCGTCCGTTCGAGCATGTCCCGCATGCCTTGCACCAGCGCCGGGACATCGACGCGCGAAGGCTCGAGCTCTTGGCGGCGGGCGAACGCCAGCAGGCGTTTTGTCAGCGAGACGCCGCGTCGAGCCCCCTGAGTCGCGTTGTCCAGCAGGCGCTGCAGTTTCGGGTCCTCGGGCATCCTGCGTTTGATCAGGGCAAGGCTGCTCAGCACCACCATCAGCAGATTGTTGAAGTCATGGGCGATGCCACCGGTGAGCTGCCCGATGATCTCGAGCTTCTGCGACTGGAACAATGCCTCGCGCGCGAGTTCAAGTTCAGCCGCCGCAGCGCGCTTCTCGGTGATATCGCGTGTCACCTTGGCGTAGCCCAAGAGCGTGCCGTCCGAGTCGACGATGGGGTCGATGATCACATGGGCCCAGAACTCGGTGCCGTCCTTGCGCACTCGCCAGCCCTCGCTTTCGAAGCGACCCTCGGCCGATGCCTTGTTCAGCGCCGCCTCGGGTACCCCACGCTCGCGATCAGCCGGAGGGTAGAAGCGCGAAAAGTGGGAGCCGACGATTTCGTCGCGCGTGTAGCCCTTGATGCGCTGTGCGCCCGCGTTCCAGTTCGTCACGATGCCCTGGGCATCGAGCATGAAGATGGCGTAGTCCGTCACCCCTTGCACGAGCAGCCGGAACTGCTCTTCGCTGCGTCGCAGCGCATCTTCGGCGGCGCGACGCTCCGTCAGGTCTCGAGTCACCTTGGCAAACCCGAGCAACTCACCGCTGGGCGACAAGACGGGATCGACGACGACACTGGCCCAGAAGCGGTCGCCACCCTTGCGGACCCGCCAAGCCTCCGCCACGAACCGGCCTTCGCTCGCTGCTACCGACAGCGTGCGGGCGGGCATCCCGGCACGGACGTCTTCCTCCGGATAGAACAGCGAAAAGTGACGGCCCAGGATCTCTGTCTCCGTGTAGCCCTTCAATCGAACCGCGCCCGGATTCCAACTGACGACGAAACCGTCGGGATCCAGCATGTAGATCGCGTAGTCGGTCACGGCCTGTACCAGCAGGCGATATCTTGCCTCGGTCGTCAGATCGTGCTTGGGGCGTGGCATTGGGTCGAGATTCTGGGAGAGGCTGGCTTGGCCGGGAGGTTCGGTAGGCTTGCCTGGGCGCCTGCAACTGTAGCAAGCGTGCATCAAGGTCGGTGCATGCCCTTTCCAGCGCGGATTGACCCCGGCGGGCGCAGGGTCGCTGGCATCGTCCAAGCCCCTCACTGCGCGGTCGACGCCAGCCGCCAGCAGCCTGGGCGCGAGCGACGGGCCGAGCAACAGGTGCTTGAACTGATCGACTCACCAGCAACCCCCGCAGGCCAGGCGCGGCCTCCACCAGGTACAAAGAGCGGAACATCGGACCGGAAAGAAGCATCCGGGTCCGCGCGCCTACCCGGCTTGCCGCCTTCGTCCTACAGGCTCGGCCCCCTGCAGCGCGCAGCATGGAGCGGGCAACGGCAGGAGCGCTCATGCACCACGAACAGCTGGTCACCATGGCCAACCAGATCGGCAACTTCTTTCGCTATCAAGGCGACGAAGAAGACGCGGCCCGCAACATCGCGCGGCACCTCAGCCACTACTGGGCCCTGCGCATGCGGCGCGACCTCGCCGAATGCCTGGACGGGGCCGATGGAGAAGGCATGGACCCATTGGTGCGCAGCGCCGTGTCACGCTATCGCGATGAGCTGACGCGCTACGGCGCCCAAGTGCCCGGCGAGCGGGCGCTCGAGCAACCAGAGGGCGGCGGCGACGCAGGCTGACGCTGCCTGGCTGCTGCGAACTGGTGGGCCTGCTGGGTGTTGTCGGCGTGGAGCTTGACGATCGAGCTCAGGTTTTCCATCGAGGCGGCGGCCTGCTCGGCCGTCTTGGCGGTCGGGGGTCTGTGGCGGATCTGCTGCGCGCACAGGCCTTCACTGCGGGGCGGTGGGGTAGCCCTCGCGCAGGCACTGCGAGTGGCGCAGCGTATCGAGGCCGGCGGCCAGCATCGCCTGCACGCCGCGCATGCCGGCCGCGTCGAGCCGCTCGGTGCAGGTGAGGGCGCTGTAGATGCCCCCGACCAGCGACTGCAGGAAGTCGCAGGCCAGTTGCCGGTCCAGCGAGTCGGGCAGCTCACCCGCGGCCACCGCGGCGCCGATCAGCGTCAGCACGTTTTGCGAGCCGGCGCGCTCGAGATCCTGGCGCACGCGCATCAGCGGCTCGTTCTCCGCGCTGGGCTCGCAGCGCTGGTAGAGCACCTCGAGCACCCGCTGCATCGAGCTGGAGCCGCGCGCCAGCTTGAGAAAGTCCAGGCATCCCTGCAGCAGCAGGCCCAGCGCAGACTCCTGGGGCTGGGGCACCGGATAAGCGATGCGGCCCAGCGTGCGCTCGCACATCGCCAGGGCCACCTCGATCTTGTTGCGGTAATGCCCGTAGACGGCACCGCGGGAGACCCCGGCAGCGTCGGCAATGTCGTTGACGGTGGCGGCCGAAACGCCCTTGTCGCAAAGCACCCGCTCGGCCGCGTCCAGGATGGCGTCGCGCGTGCGTTGTGAGTCCTCCGCTGTTTTCCTCGCCATTTTCTTGAGCGTTGTTGACTGTGTCCGGCCATTGTGCCGTGCCCATCCTCCGGTGTTTTCCATTCAGCCATGTATGATTAATAAAAAGAACAATGGGCTTGCGCAGGTGTCGTTGCCCACCGTGGAGACTGGCTAAATCATCAGTCAACGTCAGCGAACAACGGAGCCGCGCATGCGAGAGGTCGTCATCACCGGGATAGGTTTGCGTACGCCCATGGGCCACACGCTGGACGCGGTACGCGAGGTCTACCGCAGCGGCCGGCCGGTGGTCCGGTGCTTCGAAGGGCCCAACGGCAAGCTGCGCGTCGGTGCCCGCATGGGCGACGATTTCACCGCCGGTTTCACCCGCCCCGAACAAGCCCTGCTGGACCCCATCGGGCAGATGGCGCAGCCCGCTGCCGACGACGTGATGCGCGACGCCGGCCTGTTCGCCGAGCCCGGCAGCGGGGCCGAGATCGCGATCGACCGCGACCGCATGGGCGTCTACCTCGGCACCGGCCAGGGCACGGCGGACACCTTCTACGAGAGCTTCACCACGCTCGCGCTGAACGACAAGCTCAAGCCCTTCAGCATCGTGCGTGCGCTCTACAACGGTGCGGCCAACCAGGTCGCCATCCGCCACCGCCTGCGCGGCAGTTGCCAGACGACGGTGCTCGCCTGTTCATCGTCCAACACCGCGATGGGCAACGCGATGCGGGCGATACGCCACGGCTACATCGATGCGGCGGTGGTCGGCGGCGTCGAGGCCACCTTTTGCGAAGGCACCGTGCGCGCCTGGGAGGCCATGCGCGTCCAGGCCCGCTTCGACCCCGATCGCCCGGAGGGCGCGTGCCGCCCCTATGCCAAGGACCGCAGCGGCCTGGTGCTGGGGGAGGGCGCGGTGATGTATGTGTTCGAAGAGGCCGGGCAGGCCCGAGCGCGCGGTGCGCGCATCTATGCCCGGGTCGCCGGATTTGGCGAGTCGAGCGACGCTGCCAATCTCGTGGCGCCCGATGCCGATGGCCAGGCGCTGGCCGTGCAGGCCTGCCTGCGCGATGCGGGCCTGGCGGTCAGCGACATCGGCTACATCAACACCCATGGCACCGCGACGCCGGCCGGCGACCCCATCGAGGTGCAAGGCCTGCGCAAGGTGCTCGGCACGCGCGCCGAGCAGACGCCGGTCAGCTCGACCAAGTCGCTGCATGGCCACCTGATGGGGGCGGCCGGTGCGATCGAGCTGCTGGCGCTGGTCGTCGCGCTCAACGACGGCTTGCTCGCCCCGACGGCCAACCTGCACGAACCCGACCCCGCCTGCGATCTCGACTTCGTGCCGCTGGTCGCGCGCACCGGCGTCGACGTGCGCGCCGCGCTGTCGACCAGCTTCGCCTTCGGCGGCTCCAACGCCTGCATCGCGCTGACGCGCGCCTGAGCGGCGGGCGCCTCGTTGCGCCCAGCCGGGCCGTCCCAAGGCTGCTGAGCGCCCTCAGGGGGCCGGCTCAGGCGGCGCAGGCCGGCGCAGGCAAGGGCGGGCGGGTCTCGTCGGGCGCACCGGCGCGGCGCGGCGGGGTGCGCGCCGGCAGCCGCTCCGCTCCGGCGTGCCAGCCGGCGGCGGCATCGGCTCGCTTCTCCAGCGCATAGGCCCGCGTCAGCTCGGACAGGCGGTAGAGCAGCCGCTCGCGGCAGGTCTCGGCCACCAGCAGCGACTTCTCCACCAGGCCGAGCAGCCCGGTCACCGTTTGCGCGGCGCTGAGCCTGAGTTCGGCGTCGCCCACGGTCGCCGACTCCAGGCTGAACCCGCCGGGCAGCACCGCGATGCGGCCCAGCACCGCGCGCTCCAGCGGCGACAGCAGGCCGAAGCTCCAGTCCAGCGCCGCGTACAAGGTGTGGTGGCGGGGCAGCGTGGTGCGCAGGCCGGGCGTGTGGATCAGGAAGTGGTTGTCCAGCTGGTCGGCCAGGCTGAGCAGGCCGACCGCCCCGACCTTGGCGGCCAGCACCTCGATGGCCAGCGGCAAGCCGTCGGCCCGGTGGCACAGCGCGGCGACGGCCGCGGCATTGGCATCGGCGAGCTCGAAGCGGCCGCTGCAGTCGGCGGCGCGCTCGGTGAACAGCTGTATCGCCGAGAAGTGCATCGCCTCCACCGCCGTCAGCCTGGCGCCGGCCGGTGGCAGCGCCAGTGCAGGCAGGCGGTGCACATGTTCGCCCACGGTGCGCAGCGGCTCGCGGCTGGTCGCCAGCACGCGCAGGCCCGGCGCGGCCTTCAGCCAGTGCACGGCCACGCGGGCGGCCGGCTCGATCACGTGCTCGCAGTTGTCCAGCACCAGCAGCAGGCGCTGCTGCTGCACCGCGGCCGCCATCTCCGGCGTGCCCGCGCCCGCGGCGAGCCCTGCGAGTTGCAGCACCGAGGCGATGGCCGCTTGCACGCCGTCGTCGTCGGCCGCGGCCGAGAGGTCGACGAACCAGGCGCCGTCGCTGCAGGCCGGCGTGCCGGACTGCAGCCAGGCGAGGGCCGTGGAGAGCGCCACCGTGCTCTTGCCCATGCCGCCGGGCCCGACCACGCTGACCAGCCGGTGGCGTGCCAGCTGCGCGCAGAGCTGCTGGACGGTCTCGTCGCGGCCAATCATGGTGCTCAGCGGGCTGGGCAGGTTGTGCCGCGGCGTGTGCGCTTCGCCGCGGGCACCGGGCCTGGCGGCGGCCTCGACATGGCTGACCGGCGCGACGAAGCGATAGCCCCGCGACGGCACGTTGACCACGTAGCGCCCGTCGCCGTGCACGTCGCCGAGCGCCTTGCGCACCGCGTTCACCTGCACCCGCAGGCTGCTCTCTTCGACGACGGCCTTGGGCCAGGCGGTGGCGAGCAGCTCCTGCTTGCCCACGACCTCGCCGGCCCGGTCGAGCAAGGCCAGCAGGATGTCGAAGGCCCTGCCGCCCAGGCGCACCGGTTGTTCGCCTTCCAGCAGCAGCCGCCGGCAGCGAAAGATGCGGAACGGCCCGAACGCCATCACCGGCTCGGGGAACGGGGCCGGCTCCGGCCCTGCCGCGGCGCTCATCGCCTTGCCTCCGCGGCGTGGCGCCCGCGCGGGCGCCCGCCGCCTGTGCAGTGCGCACGGCCCGGCAGCAGGGAGGTGGCGGAACGGAGCGGCACGTAATGGCGCATGGACGTCTCCTCGGAACGACCAGGCCAGTCTGGCAGGCCCTTGTGTCCCGAACTTGACCGCGCCGGCGGCTTGCGTGTCATCGGTTGCAAGCGCTTGCGGTGCGCCGTCAGTGCCACGTCAGCCTGGTGGTTTCGCGGCCGGGGCGCGCCAGAATGCTTTGTGTCATCTGTCATGTACGCTGGCGCCGCGCTCACACGGCGGCGCCGTGGCCGGATTCCAATCGGCCCAGGTCGGTGGACGAGATCGAGACCCCGCAACATCGAATGGAAAGGGCGCGTCCCGTGAGCTCCGAACCGGCAGACACCCAGATGCTGCGAGACGACGGCCAGCTGGTGCTCCTGCGCCAGCGCACGCCGGGCTCGCACGCCACGCTGCTGCTCACCACCACCAGCGCCCGGCCGCCGCAGGCCGCGCGGGACCGCCTGAAGCACGAATACGCGCTGCGCGAGCGGCTGGCTCCTGCCTGGTCGGCCCAGCCCCTCGAGCTCGACCTGACGGCCGAGCGCCCGGCGCTGCTGCTGAGCGACCCGGGCGGCACGCTGCTGGCCGAATCGCTGGGCGCGCCCTGGCCCGTCACCGCCGCCCTGCAGACGGCCATCGCGATCGCTCGCGCACTCGGGGGCTTGCACGCCAGCGGCCTGATCCACGGCGACCTGCGGCCTGCCAATGTGCTGGTCGACCTGGCGGCCGGCCGGGCCTGGCTGACCGGCTTCGGCCTGGCCTCGGCGCTGCCGCGCGAGCGCCGCGCGGACGACGCCCCTCTGCCGGCGGGCGGCAGCCTGAGCCACATGGCACCCGAGCAGAGCGGCCGCATGAACCGCTCGGTCGATGCGCGCAGCGACCTTTACGCGCTGGGCGTGTGCCTGTACCAGTTGCTGACCGGCACGCTGCCCTTCACTTCATCCGACACCATGGGCTGGGTGCATGCCCACATCGCGCGCCAGCCGGCGTCGCCCTGCGAACTGGTGCCCACGCTGCCGCCGCTGCTGGCCGCCATCGCGCTGAAGCTGCTGGCCAAGGCCGCCGAGGATCGCTACCAGACGGCCACCGGCCTGGAGGCCGATCTGCGCCGTGGCCTGCAGGCCTGGCAGTCGGCCGGCCGTATCGAGGCCTTCGTGCTCGGTGCGGCCGACCTGCCGCGGCGCCCGCTGGCGCCCGGGCGGCTGTACGGCCGCGAGCGCGAGCTGCAGGCGCTGCACGCGGCGCTGGCGCGGGTGGCCGCCGAAGGGCGCGCCGAGCTGATGCTGGTGTCGGGCTTCTCGGGCATAGGCAAGTCGTCTCTGGTCGAGGGGCTGCAGGCGGCGCTGCCGGCATCGGGCAGCCTGTTCGTCTCGGGCAAGGCCGACCAATACCTGCGCGAGCTGCCCTGCAGCACGCTGGCGCAGGCCCTGCGCGCCCTGCTGCGCGTGGTGGCCGGGCAGCCGGCGGGCGAGCTCGCGGCCCGGCAGGCGGCGCTGCTCGAGGCGGTCGGCCCCGACGGCCAGGTGCTGGTGCAGCTGCTGCCCGAGCTGGAGCAACTGCTGGGGCGCCAGCCGCCGCTGGCGGAGCTGCCGGCACGCGACGCGCAGGCCCGCTTCCAGCGCGTGCTGCGCCGCTTCCTGCAGGTGTTTGCCGCGCCGGGGCGGCCGCTGGTGCTGTTCTTCGACGACCTGCAGTGGGTGGACGCGGCGACGCTGGCGCTGATCGCCCACCTGGCCACCGACCCCGCCGTGCAGCACCTGCTGGTGATTGGCGCCTACCGCAACAGCGAGGTCGGCCGCTCGCATCCACTGGCGCGGGCGCTGGACGCCATCCGCGCGGCGGGCGCCGCGGTGCATGACATCGCGCTGGCACCGCTGGGCCCGGACGACATGGCCAGGCTGGTGGCCGAGACGCTGCACGGCGAGCCGGAGCACGCCGCGCCGCTCGCGCGATTGGTCCACGAGCGCACCGCGGGCAACCCCTTTTTCGCGGCGCAGTTCGTCACCGGCCTGGCGGAGGAGGGCCTGCTGGTCTTCGACGGCGCGAGCGCGGCCTGGCAATGGGACCTCGCACGCATTGAGCGCGAGGCCACCACCGCCAACGTGGTGGATCTGATGGTGGCCAAGGTCGGCCGCCAGCCCGCGCCCACCCGGCAGGTCCTGCAGCACCTCGCCTGCCTGGGCATAGGCGCCAGCGCGGCCACGCTGGGCCGCGTCTGCGGCTGCGCCGAGGACGACGTGCACGCCGCGCTCTGGCCGGCGGTGGGGGCCGGGCTGGTGCTGCAGCTGCGGCCCGGCTACCGCTTCGTGCACGACCGCGTGCAGGAGGCCGCCTACGCGATGGTGCCCGAGCCCGAGCGGGCCGGGCTGCACCTGAAGACAGGCCGGCTGCTCGCAGCCCAGCCGGGCGCGCTGGACGACGGCGGCGCGGCGATCTTCGAGATCGTCAACCAGCTCAACCTCGGCCAGCGCCTGCTCGCCTCGCCCGCCGAGCGCGACCCGGTGGCCCAGCTCAACCTAGACGCGGCGCGGCGCGCCCGCGCGGCCACCGCCTGGGCCGCTGCGCTGGCCTACGCGCAGGCCGGCCTCGCGCTGCTCGGCGCCTCGGGCCCGCAGCGTTGCCATGCGGCGTGCTTCGAGCTGGGGCTGATCGCCGCGGAGTGCGAGGTGCTGCTGGGCCGGCTGGATGCCGCCGAGCAGAGGCTGCTCGCGCTGCTGCCCGGCGCCGAGTCGGCGCCCGAGCGAGCGGCGGCCTACCGCCTGCTGATCGCGCTGCACGTGCTGCAGTCCGCCTATGCCGAGGCGGTGGCCTGCGCGCTGGACTGCCTGCAGGGCTTCGGCATCGCGATGGCCGCGCACCCGGCGCG
>DATHWJ010000093.1:0-15720 GCA_035460745.1 Ideonella sp.
GCATGAAGAACGAGAACACCAGCATGGTGCCGGCCGGGATCAGCAGCCAGAAGCTGAAGTTGTTCATCCGCGCGAAGGCCATGTCGGCCGCGCCGATTTGCAGCGGGATCATCCAGTTCGCGAAGCCGACGAAGGCCGGCATGATCGCGCCGAACACCATGATCAGCCAGTGCATCGTGGTGAACTGGTTGAACAGCTCGGGGTTGAAGAACTGCAGCCCCGGGTGGAACAGCTCGGCGCGAATGCACAGCGCCAGCGTGCCGCCGATCATCAGCATCGCGAACGAGAACAACAGGTACATCGTGCCGATGTCCTTGTGGTTGGTCGCGAACACCCAGCGGCGCCAGCCATGCGGGTGGTCATGCGCGTGGTCGTGATCGTGCGCGTGATCTCCAGCGTGCCCGTGTCCGTGCGGGTCGAGAACTGCACTCATGAAAGTTCCTTTTCAGCGATCTGGCTGGTGTTCACTTGCGGGCGGCAACGACTTCGGACGGCTGCACGAGCTGCCCGGTCTTGTTGCTCCAGCTGTTCTTGGTGTAGGTCACGACGGCTGCGAGCTCGGTGTCCGAGAGCTGCTTCCAGGCCGGCATCGCGCCGTTGTTCTGGCCGTTCAGCAGCACGTGAAGCTGCTTGGCGTGGTCGGCGTCGAGCACCACCGCGGCACCGTCCAGCGGCTTGATCGGGCCGGCGCCCTTGCCGTCGGGGCGGTGGCAGACCGCGCAGTTGGCGGTATAGACCTTTTCGCCGCGGGCGATCAACGGTGCCAGTTCCCAGACCTTGCTGGGATCGTCGGCCTTGGCCGCGGCTTCCTTCTTCTTGCCATCGACCCACGCGGCGTAGTCGTCGGCCGAGACCACCTTGACGTGGATGGGCATGTAGGCGTGCTCCTTGCCGCAGAGCTCGGCGCACTGGCCATAGAAGTCGCCCGTCTTCTCGGAGCGGAACCAGGCGTCGCGCACGAAGCCGGGGATCGCGTCCTGCTTGACCGCGAAGGCCGGCACCATCCAGGCGTGGATCACGTCGTTGGCGGTGGTGATGATGCGGATCTTCTTGTCGACCGGCACCACCAGCGGGTTGTCGACCTTGAGCAGGTAGTTGTCGCCCTGAGGCGTGCCGGCATCCGACAGGTCGCGCTGCGCGGTGTCCAGCGTGGCGAGGAAGCTGATGCCCTCGCCTTCGCCCTTGAGGTAGTCGTAGCCCCACTTCCACTGGTAGCCCGTGGCCTTGATGGTGAGGTCGGCGTTGCTGGTGTCCTTCTGCGCGACCACGGTCTTGGTGGCGGCGAAGCCCATGATCGTCACGATCACGAAGGGCACGATGGTCCAGGCGATCTCCACGGCCACGCTCTCGTGGAAGTTGGCCGCCTTGTGGCCCTTGGACTTGCGGTGCTTGAAGATGGAATAGAACATCACCCCGAACACCGCGAGGAAGATGACCACGCACACCAGCATGATGCCGTTGTGCAGCGTCATCACGTCGCGTGCGATCTTGGTGACCGGCGGGTGCAGGTCGAGCTGGTTGACGGCCGGGCCGCCGGGCAGGTCGCCCACGGCCAGCGCGGCTTGCGATGCGAGCACGGCCGTGAGTGCAAGAGCGCCTTGCGCCAGGCCCTTCGCCTTTTGCGCGGCACGCAACAGCTTCGTCGTCGGGAGCTTTGTTGTCGTCATCATCGTTGTCACTTCAGTTCCAAACCCAATTCGTCCATACGCCGCAAGGCCTGCTGCATGGCCCGTGCCACCTTTGCGCGCTGGGCCGGCGGAAGGTGCCGGCCGACGCGCAAGCGGTGTCCCGCACCCGCCAACTCGATCAAGCCGCCCGCGGCCGAACCCCAACTGACCTGCGTCCACATGGCCGCCCATTGCATCCGGGTCACGCGACCCGCCTGCCTGCATTCCACCGTGACCCGGCCGGCGTCGATCCGCACCGTTTCGCTGTCGTTCGCGCGAGGCGCATAGACCAGCAAAGCGAGCCCCAACCCCAGCACTTCCAGGCCTGCGAATGGCAGCACCCAAGGTGCTCCCAGCCACCAGAAACCCAACGAGATCGTCAGTGACGTGAGTGCCAGCGCTCCCAGCGCCGCCAGCAGTTGCCGCGGCGACAACGAACAGTTCGCTCGCATCACCCACTCCCGAACCACCGGTGCTGGCGCCGCTGAAGCCAGCGGGGCACCGGTTGACACCGCAACAGCGTCTGGATCGCCTGAGCCAGCACCGATGGGGGGTTCAAGAACGTACACGAGAGGCATGTCCGGTCGACGCGGGAACTGCCGCCGAGGCCATCGCCGGAGACTGCCCCAACCCGTCAAAAGGGGCTGGTGAAATACCCGGTCGAAGTGGGTCGCTGGCTGATCCACATCAATCGGCGGATTCTAGCCGAGGCTATGAACGCTCCCTGGAACGGTGCAGCATCAATTTCATCTCGTCCAGTCCGATGGCCGCTTCGGCCTCGACCCGCGGGCCTTTGTCGGCCGCACGAAAGGCATGGCCGTAGACCACTTCGAACGCCAATGGGATGCGCCAATCCGGACCCGCCTGCGCCGCCAGCGCGGCCAGCAGGCGAGCCTGCCAGCGGGGTGTGCGCAGGCCGGCATGGCGCTGCGGATCGAAGTTGGCGCCCAGGCCCTGCAGCTCGCCGATCAAGGCCTGCGGCGTGGCATAGGTGAGCGTCAGGATCTCCTGGTCCATCACCGGATCGGCGAAGCCCGACTCCACCAGCATGTCGCCCAGGTCGTGCATGTCGACGAAGGGCGCATGCGCGCTGCCCCAGCCGGCCTTGCGGTAGAGCTCGCGCAGCAAGGCCAGCGAGCCGGGGCCCAGGGTCGAAAACATCAGGAAGCCATCGGCCGCCAGCGCCTTGCGCCACGCCGCCATGGGCACCCGCGGCTCGGGCGAGAAGTGCAGCGCCATGTTGGACCAGACCAGGTCGGCCGCACCGGCCGGCACGCTGCCGGGCGCCAGCACCGGCACGCTCTTGGCGGGCCACGCACGGCGCCACCAGCTCGGTGCCTCGGCAGCCGGCGCCGCGGCCCGCACCTCGCTGAGCCTGGCCTGCGGGCTCGCGGCACGCAGCGCGGCAGCGCCGCCACCGGCCTGGCCCGACCAGTCCAGCACCTGGCGGGGCGCCTGCTTGATGATGGGCAGCCGCTCGGCCATGCGGCGCGCGACCTCTTCGTGCAGCCACGGCGCAGGCTGCTGCGAGAGACGCTGCACGGTGCGCCGCACGGCGGCGGCATCGAGCCGCGGGAGCGCACCGCCGGCAGTGCCGGCGGTCGGTGGAACAGCAGGGTCGGCCATGGCGCGGCAGTATATTGACCTGATGCTCTGGCCGACCGCTGCCGCCCCGGCACCCGCGCTCGCGGGGTGGCGGCGCGTGTTTTCAGCGCCCTGGCCCTGGCCGGCGCTGTGCCCCGTGTGCGCGAGCTGGTCGAGCGCGCCCTTGTGCACGGCCTGCGTGAGCCGCTTCCAGCCGGCCAGCCACCGCTGCAGGCGCTGCGCCCGCCATCTGGCGGCGGGCATGAGCCTGTGCGGCAGTTGCCTGCAGCAGCCGCCACCGTTCGAGCGGGCGGTGGCGGCGTTCGACTACGGCTTCCCGTGGGACCGCCTGATCGCCGAGTTCAAGTTCCGCCAGCGCGTGGAGCTCGGCCGCGCGCTGGCGCAGCGCCTGTGCGCCCGGCTGCTGGCCGACGAGGGCGAGGCGCTCGGCGGCGTCGCGCTGATCACCGCCGTGCCGCTCTCCGCGACCCGCTTGCGCGAGCGCGGCTACAACCACTCGTGGGAGATCGCGCGGCGGCTCGGCCGGCGCTTGAGCCTGCCGGCCCGCCACGACACATTGCTGCGCTGGCGTGACACTCCGCACCAGATTGCGCTGGACCGCAGCGAGCGCGCGGCAAACCTGCGCGGCGCCTTCATGCCGGCCCCCGGTGCCCGCGCCCTCGTGGCCGGCCAGCGCATCGCGCTGGTCGATGACGTGCTGACGACCGGCGCCACGGCGGCCGAAGCGACCCGCGCGCTGTTGGAAGCCGGCGCCGAGAGCGTGCACGTCTGGCTGCTGGCCCGCACCGAGCCGCGCAGCTGAGGCGGTGTGAGCGGCGACAATCCGGGCGATGTTCCGCATCGTCCTGGTCCACCCCGAGATCCCGCCCAACACCGGCAACGTGATACGCCTCGCGGCCAACACCGGCTGCGAGCTGCACCTGATCGAGCCGCTGGGCTTCGCTATGGACGACCGGCAACTGCGCCGCGCCGGGCTGGACTACCACGAGTACGCGCCGGTGCGCCGGCACGCGTCATGGGAGGCTTTCGAGCGCGATGCGGCGCCGGATCCGGCGCGCTGCTTTGCCTTCACCACGCACGGCACGCGGCGGCCCTCCGAGGTCGCCTGGCAAGCCGGGGACGTGCTGGTCTTCGGCCAGGAGACCGCCGGTTTGCCGGTGGCCGTGCGCGAGCGCTTTGCGCCGGCCCAGCGCCTGCGCCTGCCGATGCGCGCCGGCCAGCGCAGCCTGAACCTGAGCAACGCCGTCGCGGTCGCCGTGTTCGAGGCGTGGCGGCAAACGGGCTTCGAAGGCAGCGAGTAGCGCCAAGTTTCAGCGCAGGGCCGCCCCAAGCTGAAACGCGTCCCTTGGGGGCAGGAGCGCAGCGTCTGGGGGGCTCGTTTACCGCTCCGCGCGCGCACCGCGCTGCATCAGTTGCTCCACCGCCTGCACCGCCGAGATCTGCCCGGCCAGCACGGCCTGCACGGTCTGCGCCAGCGGCATCTCGACCTGCAGGGCGGCCGCACGCTGCAGCACGGTGGCCGCGCTGTAGACGCCCTCGGCGACATGGCCCAGGCGGGCCAGGATCTGGTCCAGCGCCAGGCCTTCGGCCAGCATCAGGCCGACCCGGCGGTTGCGCGACAGGTCGCCGGTGGCCGTCAGTACCAGGTCGCCCAGCCCAGCCAGGCCCATGAAAGTCTCGGTGCGTGCGCCCATCGCCGCGCCCAGGCGCGACATCTCCGCCAGCCCGCGCGTGATCAGCGCGGCGCGCGCGTTCAGGCCGAGGGCCAGGCCGTCGGCGATGCCGGTCGCGATCGCCAGCACGTTCTTCACCGCCCCGCCGACCTCGACACCGACCGGGTCGGCCGAGGTGTAGATGCGCAGCGCGCCGGCGTGGAAGACGTCCACCGCGCGCTCGGCGAGCCCGGCGTCGAAGCTCGCGGCCACCAGCGCCGTCGGCAGGCCGGCCGCCACCTCCTGCGCGAAGCTGGGGCCGGACAAGACCCCGGCGCGCACGCCGGGCGCGGCCTGCTCCGCCACCTGGTGCCCGAGCAGGGCCGTGCCCGCCTCGAAGCCCTTGCACAGCCACAGCGCGCTGGTGCCGCCGGGCAGGCGAGCCAGCGTCTCGCGCAGGCCCGACATCGGCGTGGCCACCACGAACAGCCCGGCCTGGCCGTGCTGCAGCGCCGCCGCGAAATCGGCGGTGGCGGTCAGGTTGGACGGCCAGGCGACACCGGGCAGGTAGCGCTCATTGCAGCGCTCGCGCTGCATCGCCACGGCCTGCGGCGCGTCGCGCGCCCACAGCAGCACCTCGTGCCGGCGCGCCGCGCTGATCGCCAGCGCCGTGCCCCAGGCCCCGGCGCCGAGGATGGCCACCTTCATGCGATCCCCCGCGCCGCGTGCCGCGTGCTCAGTTGACGGTCGGCTCCGAGCCGTTGGCCCCCAGCGCTTGCTGCTGCTGCGCTTCGAACATGGCCTGGAAGTTGACTTCCGACAGCAGGATGGGCGGGAAGCCGGCGCGGGTGCAGACGTCCGAGACGATGGCGCGCAGGTAGGGGTAGATCATCTGCGGGCAGACCACGCCGATGATGCCCTGCACCTGGTCTTGCGGGATGTTGCGGATCTCGAAGATGCCGGCCTGCTTGGCCTCGATCAGGAACAGCACGCGCTCGCCCACCTTGGTGGTGACGGTGGCGGTCACCGAGACCTCGAAGATGCCGTCCGAGACCGACTCGGCGTTCATGCCGAGCTGGATGTCCACCTGCGGCTGCTGCTGCTCGAGCAGGATCTGCGGCGAGTTCGGCTGCTCGAGCGACAAGTCCTTCAGGTACATGCGCTGGAGTTGGAACAGGGGGGACTGGTCTTGTTCGGCCATGATGGGGCTTTCCGGGGGAGAAAAAACAAAGCCCGCAACCGGGATGGTGCGGGCTGCGGGGCGCATTATGGCGCAGCGGCTCGGGCTCTCAGGGGGCACTTCAGGGGCCTGCCGCAGCAGGCCGCGGGGCCGCTCAGATGGATTGCAGCAGGGGCATCAGGGCGCCCTTCTGGTCGAGCGCGATCAGGTCGTCGCAGCCGCCCACATGGGTCTCGCCGATGAAGATCTGCGGCACCGTGCGGCGGCCGGTGGTCTGCATCATGCGCTCGCGTGCCGCCGTGTCCATGTCGATCCGGATCTCCTCGATCGCATCGACGCCGCGCTGCTTCAGCAGCGACTTGGCGCGAATGCAGTACGGGCAGACCTGGGTGGTGTACATCAGCACTTTGTTCATGGCGGCGATGAAAATCGAATCAGGCCGCGATTGTCACAAAGGCCGGTCCGTGCCGCGCAGCCCCGGGCACAAGGCCCCACGCGATGGCCGGGCAGCGCGCCGTGCCAGGCCCGCATCAGGCCTTGGACGCCTCGACCGGCAGGTTGGCCTCGCGCCAGGCGGCCAGGCCACCGGCGAGCGAGCTGGCGTTTTCGTAGCCCAGCTTGTTGCGCAGCGTGGCGGCGGCCTTGGAGGCGCGCGAGCCGGAGGCGCAGACGACGATCAGCGGCAGCTTCTTGTTCGACGGCAGCTCACGCGAGCCCTCCAAGCCGGAGAGCGGCACGCTGCGCGCACCGGCGACGTGGCCGGCGGCGTACTCGGCCGGCTCGTTGACGTCGATCACGACCGCCTTTTCGCGGTTCATCAGGCGGACCGCCTCGGCCGGCGAGACGGCGCCCGCCCGCGAGCCGCGCGAGATCATCGGCCACAGCAGCAAGCCGCCGGAGACCAGGGCGGCAGCGATCAGCAGCCAGTTGTCGAGCAGGAACTTGAGCATGGGAACGAACGCGCCGAACGGCGCGGTAGGAAGAGCAATGCGGATTATAGAATTTGAGGCTCACCCGACCTCGCAGCCCCCCTTCCACCGCCCAACCCCGCGCCGGCCCCGGCGCCCAAGCCGCCATGTACAAGCTCGTGCTGATACGCCACGGTGAATCGACCTGGAACCTGGAAAACCGCTTCACCGGCTGGACGGATGTGCCGCTGACCGACACCGGCGTGGCGCAGGCGCGCGCCGCCGGCCAGTTGCTGAAGGAAGCCGGCCTGGACTTCGACGTGGCCTACACCTCCGTGCTGCAGCGCGCGATCTGGACGCTCTGGCACACGCTGGACACGATGGAGCGCACCTGGCTGCCGGTCGTCAAGGACTGGCGCCTCAACGAGCGCCACTACGGCGGCCTGCAAGGCCTCAACAAGGCCGACATGGCCAAGGAGTACGGCGACGCGCAGGTGCTGGTCTGGCGCCGCAGCTACGACACCCCGCCGCCGCCGCTGACCGCCGACGACCCGCGCGGCCAGCGCCAGGACCTGCGCTACGCCCATCTGGCGCCCGAGCAGGTGCCGCTGACCGAGTGCCTGAAGGACACCGTGGCCCGCGTGCTGCCCTGCTGGCACGAGGTGCTGGCGCCCGCCATCCGCTCGGGCCAGCGCATCGTGATCGCCGCCCACGGCAACTCCATGCGCGCGCTGGTCAAGTACCTCGACAACATCAGCGACACCGACATCGTCGGCCTGAACATCCCCAACGGCATCCCGCTGGTCTACGAGCTGGACGCCGAGCTGAAGCCGATCAAGAGCTACTACCTGGGCGATGCCGAAGCGGCCGCGAAGGCCGCCGCCGCCGTCGCGAATCAAGGCAAGGGCTGACCGACAACCCCGGTGCTCGCCCGGGCCATGTCGCGCTGGAGTTCGTGCTCCAGCTCGTCGTGCAGCGCCTGCGACAAGGCGCGCCGATCCGCGTGCCGGCTCCCTTGCGCCGACAAGAAGCGCACATCGACGCGCAAGCCGTCGGCACTGATCACGCGCCAGATGCTCTCGAGCAGCGTCATCTCGTCGATGTACTCCGCCGCCGGGCTGACCGGCCGCCCCGGCTGCGAATAGCGCAGCAGCACCGGCTGCACCGGCGTCTCGGTCGAGATCGCCGCCTGCAGCAGGTTGGCATGGAAGGGCAGCACCTGCCGGCCCGCACCCGTCGTGCCCTCGGGGAAGATTGCCACCGTCTCGCCGCGCTGTAGCGCGGCGCCCATCTCGTGCACCACGCGCACCGCATCGCGCTTGCGTTCGCGCACGATGAACAAGGTGCCGACCCCGTTGGCCAGCCAGCCCACCAGCGGCCAGTGGCGGATGTCGGCCTTGGAGACGAAGCGCGCCTGCGGGCAGGCCGCATGGATCGCCGCGATGTCCAGCCAGGAGATGTGGTTGGCGATCAGCAGCGTGGCGCCCGGCCGCGCGCGGCCGTGGCATTCCACCTGCAGCCCGAGCAGCCGCAGCATCTTGCCGCCGAACCAGGCGATGCGCTGCTGCCGGCCGGCCTCGTCCAGCGACGGGAAGCGCCAGGCCAGCACGGCCATGCCGTGGAAAAAATGCAGCGCGGCCCGCGCCAGGCGCCAGAGCGCACGGGGCCAACGCCAGAGAGCCGGCAGCGGTGCCCGCCCCTGAGCGGGCATCAGCCCGCCTGGTAGGCCACCGTGCCCGCGACCAGCGTCGCGCGCACGCGGCCCGGCAGCGCCATGCCGGTGATCTGGAAGTCGAACGGCGTGTGCTTGCCCTGGCTCTTCAGCGCGGCCGGCGTGAGCTGCCAGACCGCGTCGGGGTCGAACACGCAGAGGTCGGCCACGCCGCCCTCCACCACCCGCCCGGCGCTGCCGGCCAGCGAGCCCAGCGCCTCGCCCAGCACCCGCACCGGCTCGCTGGTGACCTTGGCCAGTGTCGCCGGCAGGGCCAGCCCGGCGTCCGCCCCCCAGCGCAGCGCCAGGCTGAGCAGCAGCTCCAGCCCGGTGGCGCCCGGCTCGGCCTCGGCGAACGGCAGCGTCTTGGCGTCTTCGTCGACCGGCGTGTGGTCGGAGACCAGTGCGTCCAGCGTGCCGTCGGCCAGCGCGGCGCGCAGCGCGTCGCGGTCGGCCGGGCTGCGCAGCGGCGGCGACAGGCGCATCGCGGAGTTGAAGAAGCCGATGTCGACGTCGGTCAGGTGCAGCGAGTTGATGCTCACGTCGGCCGTCACCGGCAGGCCCTCGGCCTTGGCCTTGCGCAGCAGCGCGACGCCGGCCGCGCTCGACAAGCGGCACAGGTGGACCCGCGCGCCCGTCACCCGCACCAGCTCGAAGATGGTGTGCAGCGCGATGGTCTCGGCCGCCACCGGCACGCCGGACAGGCCCAGCCGCGTCGCCACCGCGCCGCTGGCCGCGACGCCGCCGCCCAGGCAGCCGTCCTGCGGCCGCAGCCAGACGGTGTAGCCGTAGGTCGACGCGTACTGCAGCGCGCGCATCAGCACCAGCGTGTCGCGCAGCGGCACCTCGGCCTGCGAGAAGCCGACGCAGCCGCTTTCGGTCAACTCGGCCATCTCGGTCAGCACCTCGCCCGCCAAGCCGCGCGTCAGGGCGCCCAGCGGAAACAGGCGGCACAGGCTCAGCTTGCGAGCCCGGAACTTCAGCATGTCGACCAGGCCGGGCTCGTCCAGCGTCGGGTCGGTGTCGGGCGGGCAGACCAGGCTGGTGACGCCGCCGGCTGCCGCCGCGTTGAGCTCGCTCTCCAGCATGCCCTCGTGCTCGTGGCCGGGCTCGCGCAGGCGGGCCGAGAGGTCGACCAGGCCGGGTGCGACGACACAGCCCGCGGCGTCTATCACCAGCGCGTCGTCGAAGTCGCCCGGCACGCGGCCGATGGCGACGATGCGCCCGGAGGCGACGGCAAGGTCTGCGATTTCATCGCGGCCGCTGGCAGGGTCGATCACCCGGCCACCCTTCACAAGAATCCTCATGCTTCGTTCCCCGCGATGATGGACATCACCGCCATGCGCACCGCGATGCCGAAAGTGACCTGCGGCAGTATCACGCTGTGCGAGCCGTCGGCCACCGCCGAGTCGATCTCGACGCCGCGGTTGATAGGCCCCGGGTGCATCACGATCGCGTCCGGCTTGGCCAGCGCGAGCTTGGCGTCCGTCAGGCCGTAGTGTTTGAAGAATTCGCCAGCCGAGGGCAGCATCGCGCCACTCATGCGCTCGTTCTGCAGCCGCAGCATGATGATCACGTCGGCGCCGCGTATGCCCTCGGCCATGTCGTGGCAGACCCGCACGCCCATCTGCGCGAGATCGCCCGGCACCAGGGTCTTGGGGCCGACCGCGCGGATCTCGGGCACGCCCAGCGTGGTCAGCGCGTGGATGTCGGAGCGGGCGACGCGCGAGTGCACGATGTCGCCGACGATGGCCACCGTGAGCTGGCTGAAGTCTTTCTTGAAGTGCCGGATGGTGTACATGTCCAGCAGGCCCTGCGTCGGGTGCGCATGGCGGCCGTCACCGGCGTTCACCACGTGCACGTGCGGTGCGCAGTGCTGGGCGATCAGGTAGGGCGCGCCGGACTCGCTGTGGCGCACCACGAACATGTCGGCATGCATCGCCGAGAGGTTGGCGATGGTGTCGAGCAGGCTCTCGCCCTTGGCGGTGGAGGAGCGTGCGATGTCGAGGTTGAGCACGTCGGCCGAGAGGCGCTTGGCGGCGATCTCGAAGGTGGTGCGGGTGCGGGTGGAATTCTCGAAGAAGAGGTTGAAGACGCTCTTGCCGCGCAGCAGCGGCACCTTCTTGACGTCGCGGTCGTTGACCGACAGGAAGGTGCCGGCGGTATCGAGGATCTGCGTCACCACGGCCTTGGGCAGGCCCTCGATGGACAGCAGGTGGATCAGCTCGCCGTGGTCGTTGAGCTGCGGGTTTCGGCGGGACAGCATCAGGCGGTTTCCTGCACGGTGAAGGTCAAGGCGCCGCTTTCTTCGCGCGCCAGCGAGAGTTTTTGCGCCGCGGGCAGCACGATGCGGGCAGCGGCGTAGAGCGGCTGTATCGGCAGCTCGCGGCCGCCGCGGTCGACCAGCACCGCCAGTTGCACGCTGGCCGGCCGGCCGAAGTCGAACAGCTCGTTGATCACCGCGCGGATGGTGCGCCCGGTGTAGAGCACGTCGTCGATCAGCAGGATGTGGCGGCCGTCGATCGCGAACGGCAGGTGGGTCGGGTCGGTGCCGGCCGCCAGGCCGCGCTCGCCGAAGTCGTCGCGGTGCAAGGTGCTGGAGATCACGCCGTGCTTGCCGGGCAGGCCGAGGTCGGCCTGCAGCTTTTCAGCCAGCCAGGCGCCGCCGGACCAGATGCCGACCAGCGAGGTCTCGGGCTGGACCAGCCCGCGCACGTGGTCGCGCAGCTCGCCGTAGAGCGCCTGCGCGTCGAGTGATAGTGAGCTCATGGTGACTCGCGAAAAAACTGTTCGAGGATCAGCACCGCAGCCGCGGCATCGGCGTCGCGCGCGCCGTCGGCCAGCGCCTCGGTGGTGGTGTAGCGTTCGTCGACCTCGTGCACCGGCAGGTGGAAGCGCCCCTGCAACTGCCGCGCGAAGCGCTGCGCGCGGCGCGTATTGTCGTGCGGCGCCCCGTCGGGGTGAAAGGGAACACCGACGACCAGGGCATCGGGCCGCCATTCGGCGATCAGCCTGGCGATCGACTCGAACCGGGCCTCGCCCTCGACCGCCAGCGTGCGCAGCGGGCTGCCCTGGCGCAGCAGCGTGGAGCCGCTCGCCACACCGACCCGCTTCACCCCAAAATCGAACGCCAGCAGGGTTCGGTGCGCGACGGCCGGCGGGTTCATTCGCGGGCGAGAGAAAACGTCATGCGTGGCCGGCTTCCTGGGACAGCATGCGGGGATCGATGCCGAGCAGCGACAAGGCCCGGTCGTAGCGCTGCTCCACCGGGGTGTCGAAGATCACGCCCGGCTCGGCGTCCACCGTCAGCCAGCCGTTGCGGCCTATCTCGTCCTCGAGCTGGCCGGCACCCCAGCCGCTGTAGCCCAGCGTCACCAGCACGCGCTTGGGGCCGTTGCCGTTGGACATAGCCTCCAGCACGTCCTTGCTGGTCGTCATGTCCAGCCCGCCGGGCACCGAGAGGGTGGAGTTGAAGGCGGCTTCGCTGTCGCTCTGGCGCTCGTGCAGCACGAAGCCGCGCTCGGTCTGCACCGGCCCGCCAAAGTAGACCGGCTGCTCGGCCAGGTCGCTGCGGTCCAGCGTCAATTCGACCTTCTCGAACAGGTTCTTCAGCTTGATGTCGATGGGCTTGTTGATCACCAGGCCCAGAGCACCCTTCTCGCTGTGCTCGCAGAGGTAGACCACCGCGCCCGAAAACGTGTCGTCGGCCATGCCCGGCATGGCGATCAGGAACTGGTTGGTGAGATTGATGCCGTCCGAAGCCATGCGGCCGATTCTATTTCAGGGGGTCGGTGCCGGGGCGGCAATCCAGCGACACTGCGCCCATGGACAAGTCCCTGGACCGCGCGCTGGTGTGGTTTCGCCGCGACCTGCGGGCCGACGACCATGCCGCCCTCTACGCCGCCTGCCGCTCGGCCCGCCAGGTGTGGTGCGCCTTCGTCTTCGACCGCGGCATCCTCGATGGGCTGCCCCGCGCCGACCGGCGCGTCGAGTTCATCCGCGACAGCCTGGTCGACCTGGACGGCCAGCTGCGCGCACTGGCGCTCTCGCACGGCGTGGCCGACGTGGGCCTGATCGTGCGCCACGGCGCCGCGGCCGAGGCGCTTCCGGCGCTGGCCGCCGAGCTGGCCGTGCAGGCCGTCTACGCCAGCCACGACGACGAGCCGGCCTCGCTGCAGCGCGACGCCACCGTGCGCGGCCGGCTGGCGGCGCTGGGCGTGATGCTGCACACCGTGAAAGACCACGTGGTCTTCGAGCGCAGCGAGCTGATGACCGGCGGCGGCACGCCCTACACCGTCTTCACCCCCTACAAGAACGCCTGGCTGAAGAAGGCCGACGAGTTCTACCTGCGCGCCTGGCCGGTGGCGCGCCACGCGGCCAGCCTGGCGCCCTGGCCCGACGAGGCCGGCACACCGGGCGTGCCCACGCTGCCGGCCATCGGCTTCGAGCCCACCGACCTGCACACACTGAAGCTGCCCACCGGCAGCACCGGCGCGCACGAGCTGTTCGACGATTTCGTCGCGCGCATCGACGACTACGGCAAGGCGCGCGACTTCCCCGCCATCAAGGGCCCCAGCTACCTGGGCGTGCACCTGCGCTTCGGCACCATCTCGGTCCGCCGGCTGGCGCGCGAGGCCTGGCAGCGGGTGCAGGCGGGCTCGCGCGGCGCCGAGGCCTGGCTCTCGGAACTGATCTGGCGCGACTTCTACCACCAGATCCTGCACCACCACCCGCGCGTCGCGGGCCATGCCTTCAAGCCCGAGTACGAGGCCATCAAGTGGGAGCATGGCAAACACGCCGACACCCTCTTCGCCGCCTGGTGCGAGGGCCGCACCGGCTACCCGCTGGTGGACGCGGCGATGCTGCAGCTGCTGCGCACCGGCTACATGCACAACCGGCTGCGCATGGTGAGCGCGAGCTTCCTGGTCAAGCACCTGGGGCTGGACTGGCGCCGCGGCGAAGCCTGGTTTGCGCTGCACCTGAACGACTTCGACCTCGCCGCCAACAACGGCGGCTGGCAGTGGGCGGCCTCGACCGGCTGCGACGCGCAGCCCTACTTCCGCATCTTCAACCCCATCACCCAGAGCGAGAAGTTCGACCCCGAGGGCCGCTTCATCAAGCGCTACCTGCCGCAGCTCGAGGGCCTTTCACCCGCCGCGATCCACGCTCCGTGGCGCAGCGGTGCGGTCGAGTTGGCGGCGGCCGGCCTGCGCCTGGGCGACAACTACCCCGAACCGGTGGTGGACCACGAAACCGCGCGCCGCACGACGCTGGCGCGCTTCGCCGTCGCAAGGAGCGCAGCCCAACGCCCCGCCACAAAGCACCGCGGTCGCACCGCCTGAGACCCGCAGTGGACACCGCGGATCCGGCTTCGCCGGTCCGCCAGTGGGTCCCCTGGGGGGGCGGCCGAAGGCCGTAGGGGGTCTTATTCAGCCCAACCAATGCGGCGCAGGAAGCCGACGACCTGCTCGGTCACGGCCCGGAAGTCCGCGCCGGTGCCCTTCTCGCCGTGGAAGAAGCCGTGCTTGCGGCCCTCGAACGGGATCAGCGTCAAGTCCTTGACGCCAATGGACTTGGCCTTGTCGCGGAATTTCACGGCGTCGGAGTACGGTGCCGTGGTGTCGGCCGTGCCGTGGATCATCAGCGTCGGCGGCAGGTCCGGCCCTATCTGGTGGTAGGGCGACAAGGGCACGGCCAGCGGGGACTTGAAGCGGGCCTCGAGATCGTAGCCCGTGTTCATCAGGATCAGCGCCTGCGGCCGGGCGCTGATGCTCAGGTCGTCCGAGCGCTCGTCGTACGGCCCTTTCAGCCAGGTCATCATCGCCAGGTGCCCGCCTGCCGAGCCCCCGCCGGCGGCGATGCGGTTGGGGTCGACATGCAGCGCCGCGGCGCGGCTGCGCAGGTAGCGAATCGCCGAACGGCCGTCGGAGATGCCCTCCTTGGGGATGCGCTCGCCCTTGCCCAGCAGGCGGTACTGCACCGAGGCCGACATCACGCCGTGCTTCGCCAGCTCGACACCGAGCGCGCGGAACTTCTCCGGCGTGCCGGCCCGGTAACCCCCGCCGTGGAAAAAGACGGCGCAGGGCCAGCCGCTCGCGGGCGGCGGGGTCGAGGGCTTCGCGACCAGCATCGACAGCGATTTGCCGTCCACCGTCTTGTAGACCAGCGTCTCCTGGACAGGCGCCGGGCCTGGGCCCGCCGCGATGCCGACCGCCGGCTTGGCTGCCACGGGGGCCGCGGCAGGCTCGGCCGCCGGCGCGGCCGGCGCGGCGGCCAGGCCGCCCAGCATGGTCAGCAGCGCACGGCGCCAGCCCTTTTTGCCGTTGGGGGTTTGCATCTCGGATGTCATTGTTCAGCTCCAGCGCGGTGGGAGCTGCCGCAGGGCCTCGCTCAAGAGGCCGTTTCGGCAGCGGCAACACAGGCCCTGATCAGCGCCAGCAGCCTCTGCTCGTCGTACGGTTTGCCCAGGTAGTGTTCCACACCGAGCTCGCGGGCGTGTTCGCGGTGCTTTTCCGCGATGCGCGAGGTGATCATGATGACGGGCAAACTTTGCCAGCGTGTGTCCGCCCGCACGTTGCGTACCAGGTCGAAGCCGTCCATGCGCGGCATCTCGATGTCGCTCAGCATCACCGCCGGCCGCTCCGCCGCCAGCATCTCCAGCGCCTCCAGGCCGTCCTTGGCCAGCGCCACGCGGAAGCCCTCGCGCAGCAGCAGCCGCTGCGTCACCTTGCGCACGGTCAGCGAGTCGTCCACCACCAGCACCAGCGGCTGCGGCGCCGGCAGCGCTGCCGGCTCCACCGCCGGGACGCCCGGCTCGGTCTCGGCCACCTCGACGGCGTGGCCCGCGTGGGCCGCCGCCGAGAGCGCCGCCTGGTGCTGCCGCGCCTGCTCGCCATACACCGCCGCCAAGGCCACCGGGTTGTAGATCAGCACCCTCTCGCCTCCGGCCAGCAGCGAGATGCCGGCCAGGCCGGGCAGGCGCGAGAGCTGGGCGCCC
>DATHWJ010000094.1:0-14336 GCA_035460745.1 Ideonella sp.
CCAGCCTGCCGGCGTCGAAGGACAAGGTGATCTGCTCAGGCTTGTAGAATTTTCGCGAGGGCATCGCTGGCGCGCCGCGCCGTGTCCTGGCGCAAGCTGTGGTGAAGGTCGGTGAATCGAGTATGCAGGCGTTCGCGGCGCGGCGCATCGTCCAGCCAGGCGGCCGCCTCGCGCGCCAGCGCCTGCGGCGTCGCGGCGTCCTGCAGCAACTCGGGCACGACGAAGTCCTGGCACAGGATGTTGGGCAGGCCGAACCAGCGCTGGTAGGCGCGCCGCTTCATGAACTGCCAGTTGAGCCAGTGCATGCGGTAGGTGATCACCATGGGCCGCTTGAAGAGCGCGGCCTCCAGCGTGGCGGTGCCGCTGGCGATCAGCGTGAGGTCGCAGGCCGCCAGCGCCTCGTGCGAGCGGCCCTCGAGCAACTGGACGGGCAGCCCGGCCGCATGCTCGGCCAGCAAGGGCTCCAGCAGTGGCCGCAACCCCGGCGCCATCGGCAGCACGAAGCGCAGCCCCGGCCGCTGGCGGGCCAGCAGCGCGGCCGCCTGCAGCAGCAGCGGCGCGATGTAGCGGATCTCGCTGCGGCGGCTGCCCGGCAGCAGCGCGATCAGCTCGTCGCCAGCGCCCACGCCCAGCGCCGCCCGGCTGGCGGCGCGCGGCGGCGCCAGCGGGATCGCATCGGCCAGCGGATGGCCGACAAAGGTGGCCGCGATGCCGTGCTGCGCCAGCAGCGCCGGCTCGAAGGGGAACAGGCACAGCACGTGGTCGGCGGCGCGCGCCAGCTTGTGCACCCGCTCGCCGCGCCAGGCCCAGATCGACGGGCAGACGAAGTGCACCGTGCGGATGCCCGCGGCGCGCAGCGGCTCTTCGAGGCCGAAGTTGAAGTCGGGCGCGTCGACCCCGATGAAGACGTCCGGCCGCTGGTCCAGCAGGCGCTGCTTGAGCTGGTTGCGGATGCCCAGCAGCTCGCGGTAGTGGCGCAGCGCGTCCACATAGCCGAAGACCGCCAGTTTCTCGCTGGGCCACCAGGCGTCGAAGCCCTGTGCCAGCATCCTGGGCCCGCCGATGCCGGCCGCCACGGCGCCCGGCCAGCGTTCACCCAGGCCCTTGAGCAACAGGCTGGCCAGCAGGTCGCCGGAGGCCTCGCCGGCCACCATCGCAAGGCGCGGGGCCGTCGAGGTCATGGTCGAGGGCCCGTCTTCAGCGCACGATGCCGCGCTCGGCAGCGGCGAGGAAGGAGGCCATCAGCGCCACGTCGGGCTCGGCCTGCGGGTGTTCGCCCGCCAGCGCGGCAATCGCCTGCCTGGCCTGCTCCAGCGTGAGCTGCTGGCGGTAGAGCAGCTTGTGCATCTGCTTGATCACCGCGATGCGCTCGGCCGTGTAGCCGCGGCGCTTCAGCCCGACGGCGTTGATCGCGCGCGCGGCCAGTGGATGGCCGTCCACCGTCATGAAGGGCGGCACGTCCTGCGCCACATGGGCCTGAAAACCGATCATCGCGTGGGCGCCGATCTTGACGAACTGGTGCACCCCCGTCAGGCCGCCGATCACGGCCCAGTCGCCGACCTGCACGTGGCCGGCCAGCGTCGCGTTGTTGGCCAGTACCGTGTGGTTGCCGAGCTGCACGTCGTGCGCCAGGTGCACATAGGCCATGACCCAGTTGTCGGAGCCGACGCGCGTCACGCCGCCGTCCTGCACCGTGCCGAGGTTGAAGGTGCAGAACTCGCGGATGGTGTTGCGGTCGCCGATCTGCAGCTCGGTGGGCTCGCCGGCGTACTTCATGTCCTGCGGCGCCGCGCCCAGCGAGGCGAACTGGAAGATGCGGTTGTCGCGGCCCAGGGTGGTGCGGCCCTCGATCACGCAGTGCGGCCCGACCGTGCAGCCCGGGCCCATCTTCACGTCCGGCCCGATCACCGCATAGGCGCCCACGCTCACCGAGGCATCGAGCTCGGCCCGGGGATCGACCAGGGCGGTGGGGTGGATCGTCGTCATGCCGGCGGCTTCCTCAAGCGATCTTGCGCATGGTGCACATCAGCCCGGCGCTGCAGGCGAGCTCGCCGTCCACCGTCGCCTTGGCCAGGTACTTGTAGACACCCGACTTGACCCGCTCGATCGAGGCCTCGATCACCAGTTGGTCGCCCGGCTCGACCGGCCGCTTGAAGCGCGCATCGTCGATGCCGGCGAAGTACACCACCGTGTCGCTGCCCGGGTCCTGGTCCAGCGAGTGGAAGGACAGCAGCGCGGCCGCCTGGGCCATGGACTCGAGGATCAGCACGCCCGGCATCACCGGCCGGTGCGGGAAGTGACCGGCGAAGAACGGCTCGTTCATCGTGACGTTCTTCAGGGCCTTGATGCGCACCCCCTTGTCGATCTCCAGCACCCGGTCCACCAGCAGGAAGGGATAGCGGTGCGGGAGCCTTTTCAGGATCTGGTGGATGTCCATCGTCATGGTGTGAGCTTCTTTTCGAGTGCGCGCAAGCGGCTTCTGAGGGTGTGCAACTGGCGCAGCGTGGCTGCGTTCTTTTCCCAGTTGCCATTTTCGTCGATCGGGAACACGCCGCTGTACTGGCCCGGCTTCAGGATGGAGCTCATCACGACGCTGGCGGCCGAGATGTGGACCCGGTCGGCGATCTGCAGGTGGCCGAGTATCATCGCCGCGCCGCCGAAAGTGCAGTGCGAGCCGATGCGCGCGCTGCCGGCCACGCCCACGCAGCCGGCCATCGCGGTGTGGGCGCCGATGTGCACGTTGTGGGCGATCTGTATCAGGTTGTCCAGCTTGACGCCGTCTTCGAGCACGGTGTCGTCGAGCGCGCCGCGGTCGATGCAGGTATTGGCACCGATGTCGACGTCGTCGCCGATGCGCACGCCGCCGAGCTGCTCTATCTTCTCCCAGCGGCCCTCGAAGGGCGCGTAGCCGAAGCCGTCGGCGCCTATCACGGCGCCGCTGTGCACGATGCCGCGCTGGCCGATGCGGCAATGCTCGCGGAAGGTGACCCGCGGCGCAAACCGGCTGAAGGCGCCGACCACGGCGCCTGCCCCGATGTGGCTGTGCGCGCCGATGACCACGCCCTCTTCGATGCGGGCGCCCGCCTCGACATGCACGAACGGGGCTATGCTGGCGCTGGCGTGGATGAACGCGCCCTCCTCCACCACCGCGCTGGCATGCACGCCGGCCGCCGACGGGCGACGCTGCCGCCCGGCCCACCAGCGGGTCAGGCGGGCGTAGTAGAGGTAGGGGTCGGGCGTGACGATCGCAGCCGCGCCGCGCGCCAGCACCTCATCCCGCCACTCGGGCTTGACGATCACGCAGGCTGCGGCCGTCTGCTCGATCTGGGCGCGCAGGCGGGCCTGCGCGAGAAAGGCGATGGCGTCGGGACCGGCGTTTTCGAGCGAGGCGATGTGTGCGACCGCCCTGTCGCCGTCACCGTGCAGCTCGCCGCCCAGGGCCGCGACGATGTCGGCCAGCCTTGTCAGCGCTGCCGCGCCTGGGGTGCCGCCGGATGAGGTCTTGGCAGGCTCCGCAGGGGTCGCGGGCGCATTCACTTGCCGGCGTTCAGCGCGTCGATCACCTTCTTGGTGATGTCCACGCGCGGGCCGGCGAAGATCACTTCCTGCAGGATCAGGTCGTACTTCTCGGTCTCGAAGATCTGCTTGATGACCTTGCTGGCGCGCTCGCTGACGGCGGCGAGCTCTTCGTTCTTGCGCTGGTTGAGGTCTTCGAGCAGTTCCCGGCGCTTGCGCTGGAAGTCGCGCTCCTGCTCGGTGAGGTCGCGCTGGCGGCGGCCGCGCTCGGCCTCGGCGATGGTCGGGCCTTCTTTTTCCAGCTTTTCCATCGCGCCGCGCAGGCGCTCGCCGGTCTCGTTGAGCTCGGCCTCGCGCTTCTTGAACTCGGCCTCCAGCTTGGCCTGGGCGGCCTTGGCCGGCGTGGCTTCGCGCAGCACTCGCTCGGCGTTGACATAGCCGATCTTCAACTCCTGTGCGCTGGCGCCCAGAGCAAGGGTCATGGCCGCCGCAGCGACCAGGGGTTTGAGCAGCGAAGTCATCATCAAAAGGCCGTTCCGATCTGAAACTGGAAGCGCTGGATTTTATCGCCCTTGAAAGAGCGCAGCGGTGTGCCGTAGCTGAGCTTCAGCGGACCCACGGGGGAGATCCAGCTGAGGCCGAGACCGGCGGAGGCGCGCAGCTCCGACAGGCTCATGCCGGTGCCGTCGCGCCACACGTTGCCCGCGTCGGCAAAGCCGAAGATGCGCAGGCTCTTGTCGTTGCCGGTGCCGGGCACCGGCAGGTACAGCTCGCTGTTCAGGTTGAGGCGGCGCGGGCCGCCGTCGTAGGCGCCGGTGATGTCGACGCCGCCGAACGAGCCCTGCTCGAAGGCACGCACCGATCCCAGGCCGCCGCCGTAGAAGTTCTTGAAGATGGGGAAGGGCCGGCCGCCCATGCCGAAGCCCATGCCGATCTCGCCGTTGATGCCCAGCGTGTAGCGGGTCGACAGCGGGAAGTACTGGTTGTACTGCGCGTTGATGCGGGCGTAGCGCACGTCGCCGGCCAGGCTGAAGTCGACGTTGACGCGCTGGTACTTGCCGCGCGTGGGCACCAGCGGGTTGTCGCGCTCCTCGCGGGCCCAGCCTATCGTGAGCGGGAAGGCGATGCTGCGCCGGCCGAAGGTCTCGGCGTAGGTGAAGTAGCTGTTGGGCACGCCGGCCGAGGTGCCGATCACGGTCTGCTCGACGCCGACGCCGAAGAACACCGTGTCGAACTCGGTGAAGGGCACGCCGAACTTGATCGCTGCGCCGGGCGTGGAGAGCTGGTACTCGTCGCCCAGGCTGTTCAGCGGCTTCGAAGTGCGGTAGTAGAGGTCGATGGAGCGGGAGACGCCGTCGTCGGTGAAGTACGGGTCCACCGTGCTGACCACCAGGTTGCGGCTGGAGCGGCTGGTGTTGACCTCCAGGCCCAGGTAGTTGCCGGTGCCGAAGACGTTTTCCTTCTTGATCGAGGCGCTCAGCGAGAGCTTGTCGGCGCTGGAGAAGCCGGCGGCCAGCAGCAGGCTGCCGGTGGGCTTCTCGACCACGTTGATCACCAGATCGACCTGGTCGGGCGAGCCGGCGACTTCGTTGGTCTCGACCGCGACTTCGCTGAAGAAGCCGAGCCGCTCGACGCGGTCGCGCGAGAGCTTGATCTTGGCGCCGTCGTACCAGGCGGACTCGAACTGGCGGAACTCGCGCCGGATGACTTCATCGCGCGTGATGGTGTTGCCCGCCACGTTGACGCGGCGCACGTTGACACGCTGGCCCGGGCTGCCCTGCAGCACCACCACCACCTGGCCGGTGGCGCGGTCGATCTCGGTGCGCGGCTCGACGCGGGCAAACGCGTAGCCATAGGTGCCGTAGAGGTCGCTGAACAGCCGGACCGTGCTGGTCACGTCGTCGCCGCGGTAGCCCTCGCCCGGCTTGATCAGCACACGGCGGCGGAAGTCCGCGTCGCGGCCGAAGAACTCGCCCTCCAGCTTGACGCCGGTGACCACGTAGGGCTGGCCTTCCTGGATGTTGACCGTGATGACGATTTCCTGCTTGTCCGGCGAGATCGTGACCTGGGTCGACGTGATGTCGAACTCGAGGTAGCCGCGGTTCAGGTAGTAGGAGCGGATCTTCTCCAGGTCGGCGTTGAGCTTGGCGCGCGAGTAGCGGTCGGCCTTGGTGTACCAGCTCAGCCAGCCGCCGGTCGTCAAGTCCATCAGGTCGCGCAGCGCCGAGTCGGGGAAGGCCTTGGCCCCGACGATGCGGATCTCGCGGATCTTGGCGACGTCGCCCTCGACCACGTTGAAGGTGACGTTGACGCGGTTGCGCTCGATCGGCGTCACGGTCGTCACCACCTCGGCGCCGTACAGGCTGCGCGAGAGGTACTGGCGCTTGATTTCCTGCTCGGCGCGGTCGATCACCGCCTTGTCGAAGGGCAGGCCTTCGCCGACGCCGTTGTCCTTCAAGGCCTTGGTCAGGGTGTCCTTGTCGAACTCCTTCAGGCCGATGAAGTTGACCGAGGCGACGATGGAGCGCTCCTCGACGATCAGCACCACCACGTCGCCGTCGACGTCGATGCGCACGTCCTTGAACAGGCTGGTCGCGAACAGCGCACGCAGCGCGGCGGCGGCCTTTTCGTCGGTGTAGGTGTCGCCGACGCGGAAGGGCAAGGCGGCGAACACGGTGCCGGGATCGCCCCGCTGCAGGCCCTCGACTCGGATGTCGCGGATGACAAAGGGCTGGGCCGCGAGGGCTGGCAGCCCTGCGAGGGCGCCGACCAGGGTCACGTACGCAGGCAACGGGCGCAACAAGCTCGACAAGGGTTGAAATGGCATCGGGAAAAGTGTCACTGCAGGCCCAGCAGGCGGGCCACGTCATTGGAGAGGGAGATGGACATCAGGAGCAGCAGCACCAGAGCACCACCGCGTTGCAGCCACTTGAGCCACAGGTCCGAGACCGGCCGGCCGGTCACCCCTTCGAAAAGATAATACATCAGGTGCCCACCGTCGAGCATCGGCAGCGGGAGCAGGTTCAGCACCCCCAGGCTGACGCTGACGAGGGCCAGGAAGCCCAGGTAATAGCTCAAGCCCTGCTGCACCGACTGCCCTGCATAGTCGGCGATGGTCAGCGGGCCGCTGAGGTTACGCAACGAGGCTTCGCCAATCAACATGCGCCCCAGCATCTTTACACTCAGTGACGCCATCTCCCAGGTGCGCCGGACGCCGGTGGCCAGGCCGTCCCAGGGGCCCAGCCGCACGGTCACGATCTCCGGCGGCGCCCCGACGAAGGCGTCGATGCGGCCTATGCTCTTGCCGCTCTCGGGGTTGCCGTCGGCGACGCGCCGCGGCGTCACCTCGATCTCCAGGCGCTGGCCGGCGCGCTCCACCGTCCACAGCATCGTGGCGCTCGCGGCATCGACCGAGCCCCGGATGCGCTCGCGCAGGCTTTGTGCATCGACCACCGCCTCGCCGCCTATGGCCAGCACGCGGTCGCCCTTCTGCAGGCCGGCCTTGGCCGCCGGCCCGGCTATCTGCACCTCGCCCAGCACCGGCTCGCTGTAAGGCGCGCCTATGCCGACGCGCCGGAAGGTCTCGGCGTCGATCTCGGTAGAGCCCAGTTGGTCCAGCGCGAGCGTGACGTTGCGGCGGTGCGCCCCGGCCGCGTCGCTCACCTGCAGCTGCAGCGGCTCGCCGCGCAGCGCCGCCTGGGTGATGCGCCAGCGCGCATCGCTGAGCGAGAGCAGATCCTCCCACTCACCGTCCGGGCCGGCCGCGGCCTGCAGCCAGTCACCCGCGCGCAGGCCGGCCTGCGCCGCCAGGCTGGTGGGCGGCGGCGCGGCCAGCACCGCCTTGGGCTCGTCTATGCCAATCCAGTGCGCCGCGGCATACAGCAGCACGGCCAGCGCCAGGTTGGCGAGCGGGCCGGCGGCCACGATGGCGGTGCGCTGCAGCAAGGGCTTGCGGTCGAAGGCCTCGCCCACCTCGTCGGGCGCGACCGGCATCTCGCGGCTGTCCAGCATGCGCACGTAGCCGCCCAGCGGCAGCGCCGAGATCGTGAACTCGGTGCCGTCAAGCCTGGGCTGGCGGCGCCAGATCACGCGGCCGAAGCCGATCGAAAAACGCAGCACCTTGACCCCGCACAGCCTGGCCACCTTGTAGTGGCCGTACTCATGCACGACGATCAGCACGCCCAGCGTGAGCAGAAAAGCAAGAACAGTGGTGAACATCGAACGCCTTCAGCGGGAGAAGCTGCGCACCAGCGCGCGCGCCGCATTGCGCGCCCGCTGATCGAGCGCCAGCAGTGCTTCGACCGGCGCCTGGCGGTCCAGTTCCGGCCGCACCGCCTCCATCGTGTCGGCGTTGATGCGGTGGATGGTGTTGAAGGCGATGCGGCCGTCGAGGAACGCCGCCACGGCTTCTTCGTTGGCGGCATTGAGCACGGCGGTCGTGCCCTCCGCCGCGCGCAGCGCGTCCCACGCCAGGAACAGGCCGGGGAAGCGCGCCCGCTCCGGGGCGTTGAAGGTCAAGGCCCCCAGGCCGAGAAAGTCCAGCGCCTGTGCACCCGAGGCGATGCGCTCTGGGAAGGCCAGGCCGACGGCGATGGGCACCTTCATGTCCGGCGTGCCCAGCTGCGCCAGCACCGACTGGTCGCGGCAGACCACCATCGAGTGGATGATGCTCTGCGGGTGTATCACGACCTGGATCTGCTCGGGCGCCAGGTCGAACAGCCAGCGCGCCTCGATCACCTCCAGCGCCTTGTTCATCATGGTGGCCGAGTCGACCGAGATCTTGCGGCCCATCACCCAGTTCGGGTGGGCGCAGGCCTGGTCGGGCGTGACCTGGGCCAGTGTGGCCGGGTCACGCTCGCGGAAGGGCCCGCCGGACGCCGTCAGCACGATGTGGTCTATGCGACGGGCCCAGGTGGAGCGGTCCTCGGGCAGACACTGGAAAATCGCCGAGTGTTCGCTGTCTATGGGCAGCAGCAGCGCCCCGCCCTCGCGCACGGCCGCCATGAACTGCGCACCGCCGACGACCAGCGCCTCCTTGTTGGCCAGCAGCAGGCGCTTGCCGGCGCGGGCCGCCGCCATGCAGGGCGGCAGGCCGGCGGCGCCGACGATGGCCGCCATCACGCTGTCGACCTCCGGGTGCGCGGCCAGCTCGGCCAGCGCCTGCGGGCCGTCCAGCACCTCGGTGCGCGAGCCAGCTTGGCGCAGCCGCTCGCGCAGGCGGCGCGCCGCCTCGGGCTGCGACATCGCGGCGAAGCGCGGCCGCCACTGCAGGCACTGCGCGAGCAGCTCGTCGACACGCTGGTGGCCCGTCAGGGCGAAGACCTCGAAGCGCTCCGGGTGGCGCGCCACCACGTCGAGCGTGCTGACGCCCACCGAGCCGGTCGAGCCGAGAATGCAAAGGCGCTGTAGCGTGTTCATGGCTTCTCCGTCAGAGGCTGCACAGGGCCATCGCGGCCGGCACGGCCGGCAGCAGCGCGTCGATCCGGTCCAGCACGCCGCCGTGGCCGGGCAGCAGGCCGCTCGAGTCCTTGGCGCCCACCGCCCGCTTGGCGAGCGACTCGACCAGGTCGCCGGTCACGCTCAGCGCGCACAGGAAGACCACGCCGAGCACCAGCCCCGGCCAGCCCAGGCGCTCCAGCAAGACCGAAAACACGCTCGCCGGGGGACCGAAGAACTGCGTCTCGGCAGCCCGCCACAGCAGCGCCAGCAGCAGCACGCCCACCATGCCCGACCAGACGCCCTCCCAGCTCTTGCCGGGGCTGATCGCAGGCGCGAGTTTGCGCTTTCCGAAAGCACGGCCGCCGAAGTAGGCCGCGATGTCGGCCGCCCAGACGACGCAGAAGACCGAGAGCGTGAAGTTCAGGCCACGCGCCTTCGCGGCCGCCAGCGCCAGCCACGCGGCACACAGCACCACGACGCCGATGACCACGCGGGCCGCCTTGGGCAGCGTGGGCCAGGCGGTGGGCCCGTGTTTCAGCGCCAGGGCGCCGCCCAGCACCCAGCAGGCGGTGGCCAGCCACCAGACGGCCGGCGGCGCCTGCACGGCCCAGTCGGCCTGCCAGGCAAGGCCGCTTACGGCCACCACCACGGCGCCCAGCCCCAGCGAGGCGGCTCCGGGCAGGCCGTTCAGCCGGCCCCATTCCCAGCCCCCGGCGCCCACCGCCAGCAGCGTCAGCGCGGCGAACGGCAGGGGGCTGGCCGCCAGCAAGGCCGGCAGCAACAGGGCCAGCAGCACCACGGCCGTGATCACGCGCTGGAGCAGCATCGGCGGCTCAGGCCTCGGCGGCGGAGGGCTTGACACCTCCAAAGCGCCGGTCACGCTCGGCGAACGCGGCGATCGCCTTGTCCATCTCGCCGGCGTCGAAGTCGGGCCACAGGCATTCGGTGAAATAGAGCTCCGAGTAGGCGAACTGCCACAGCAGGAAGTTGCTGATGCGCACCTCGCCGCCGGTGCGGATGAAGAGGTCCGGGTCCGGTGCATACGAGAGCGCCATGTAGCCGGCCAGCCGCTCTTCGGTCAGCTCGTCGGGTGTCAGGCCGTCGGCGATGGCCTTCTTGCAGGCCTGCACGATGTCCCAGCGGCCACCGTAGTTGAAGGCCACCGTCACGGTCAGGCCGGGGTTGTCGCGGGTACGCTCCTCGGCCTCGAGCCAGGCGGCGCGCACCTTGTCGGAGACCCGCGAGCGGTCGCCCGCGATGCGGATGCGGATGCCGTCGCCGGCCAGCTTGGTGACGTAGCGCGAGACGCCCACCAGCACCAGGTTCATCAGGCTGGAGACCTCGTCCTCGGGGCGCTTCCAGTTCTCGGAGGAGAAGGCGTAGAGCGTCAGGTACTCGATACCGCGCTGCGCGCAGTCGTCGATCACCCGCACCACCGTCTCCATGCCGTACTTGTGGCCGACCACGCGCGGCATGAAGCGCTTGCGCGCCCAGCGGCCGTTGCCGTCCATCACGATGGCCACGTGGCGCGGAACGGAGGGCTTGCGTGCCGGCGCCGTTGCGGCGAAGGATTCGGCCATGGCGTCAGGCCCGCGGCTGGCGAAGCGATCGAACGGGCTTCATCTCAGACCGCAAGGATCTCGGCCTCTTTGGCATGCACCAGCTTGTCGATCTCGGAGATGGTGCGATCGGTCAGCTTCTGCACGTCGTCCTGCGCGCGGCGCTCTTCGTCCTCGGTCGCGAGCTTGTCCTTGAGCAGCTTCTTCAGGTGCTCGTTGGCGTCGCGGCGCAGGTTGCGCACGGCGATGCGCGAGTCTTCGCCGGCGTTGCGCACGACCTTGGTCAGGTCGCGGCGGCGCTCTTCGGTGAGCGCCGGCATGGGCACGCGTATCAGGTCGCCCTGCGAGGCCGGGTTGAGCCCCAGGTCGGACTCGCGGATGGCCTTCTCGATCTTGGCGCCCATGCCCTTTTCCCAGGGCTGCACGCTGATGGTGCGGGCGTCGAGCAGGGTCACGTTGGCGACCTGGCTGATGGGCACGGCCGAGCCGTAGTAGTCGACCTGCACCTGGTCGAGGATGCCCGGGTGGGCCCGGCCGGTGCGGATCTTCTGCAGCTCGCCCTTGAACGACTCGATGGACTTGGCCATCTTGGTCTCGGCGGTTTTCTTGATGTCGGCAATCGTCATGGTGAGGCTCCTGGGATCAGACGTGCACCAAGGTGCCTTCGTCTTCACCCATCACCACGCGCTTCAGCGCGCCGGGTTTGAAGATGGAAAACACCTTGATCGGCAGCTTCTGGTCGCGGCACAGCGCAAAGGCGGTGGCGTCCAGCACCTGCAGGTTTTTCGCAATCGCTTCGTCGAAACTGATGTTGGTGTAGCGGGTGGCGTGCGGGTCCTTCTTGGGGTCCGCGGTGTAGACGCCGTCCACCTTGGTGGCCTTCAGCACCACCTCGGCGCCCATCTCGGCACCGCGCAGCGCAGCGGCCGTGTCGGTGGTGAAGAAGGGGTTGCCGGTGCCGCCGGCGAAGACCACCACCTTGCCCTCTTCGAGGTACTGCAAGGCCTTGGGCCGCACATAGGGCTCGACGACCTGGTCGATCGCGATGGCCGACATGACGCGCGCGGTCATGCCCTCCTGGCGCATGGTGTCGGCCAGCGCCAGCGCGTTCATCACGGTGGCCAGCATGCCCATGTAGTCGGCGGTGGCGCGGTCCATGCCCACCGAGCCGCCGGCCACGCCGCGGAAGATGTTGCCGCCGCCTATCACCACGGCGACCTCGACGCCGAGCCTGGTGATCTCCTGCACTTCTTGCACCATGCGCACGATGGTGGCCCGGTTGATGCCGTAGGCATCGTCGCCCATCAGGGCCTCACCGGACAGTTTGAGCAGGATGCGTTTGTACGCCGGCATGCGAGGATCTCCCTTTGAGCGTGTGGTCGGGTGTTTTGGCGATCTTTTGAATCGGCTGGCAGTGTACGCGGCGAGCCCCGGTCGGAGGCTGCCGCGCAGTGCAAAGACGGGCCCGGCGGGGCCCGTCCAAGCGGGCTTTACTGGCCCTTGGCCGCAGCGACCTGCGCGGCCACTTCGGCAGCGAAGTCGTCGACCTTCTTCTCGATGCCTTCACCGACCACGTAGAGCGTGAAGCCCTTGACGGTGGTGGCGCGCTCTTTCAGCATCTGCTCGACGGTCTGCTTGTCGTTCTTCACGAAGGACTGGTTGAACAGCGAGACTTCCTTCAGGTACTTCTGTACCGAGCCTTCGACCATCTTGGCGACGATCTCGGCCGGCTTGCCGGACTCGGCCGCCTTCTGCTCGGCGACCGAGCGCTCCTTGGCGACCAGTTCGGCCGGCACTTCGGCCGACGAGAGCGAGACCGGCTTCATCGCGGCGACGTGCATCGCAACGTCCTTGGCCGCCACTTCGTCGCCGGTGAACTCGACCAGCACGCCGATGCGGGTGCCGTGCAGGTAGCTGGCCACCTGGCCGCCACCCGAGTAGACGCGCACGCGGCGGATCGACATGTTCTCGCCGATCTTGCCGATCAGGCCCTTGCGCACGTCCTCGACCGTCGGGCCGAAGCCGTCCTGCGACAGCGGCAGGCCTGAGAGCGCGGCCACGTCGGCCGGCTTGTGTTCGGCGGCCAGCGTGGCGCAGGACTTGGCGAAGGCCAGGAACGAGTCGTTCTTGGTGACGAAGTCGGTTTCGCAGTTGACCTCGACCATCGCACCGGTATCGCCATTGACCGCGGCGCTGACCACGCCTTCGGCGGTCACGCGCGAGGCGGCCTTACCGGCCTTGCTGCCGAGCTTGACGCGCAGCAGCTCTTCCGCGCGTTCCAGGTCGCCCTCGGCTTCGGTGAGCGCCTTCTTGCACTCCATCATCGGGGCATCGGTCTTGGCGCGCAGCTCGGCGACCAGGCTTGCGGTAATTGCGGGCATCGTGAATCTCCTTGGGTGTGACGGCGCCACGGGGCCGGCCGTCAGAAGTGTGCAGAAAAGCGGATCGGGGGTGCGAAAAAGGGGCTTCAGAAGCCCCTCTTTCAGCGTCGCCCGAAGGCGTTCAATCAGGCTTCGTTGACTTCGACGAACTCGTCGCCGCTGGCAGCGACTTGCTGGACCAGGTCGGTGTTGGCGTTGGCCTTGCCTTCGAGCACGGCGTCGGCGACAGCGCGGGCGTAGAGCGCCACGGCCTTGGCCGAGTCGTCGTTGCCGGGGATGATGTAGTCCACGCCATCGGGCGAGTGGTTGGTATCGACCACGGCGATGACCGGGATGCCGAGCTTCTTGGCTTCGGCGATGGCGATCTTGTGGAAGCCGACGTCGATCACGAACAGCGCGTCAGGCAGCGCGTTCATGTCCTGGATGCCGCCGATGTCCTTCTCGAGCTTGGCCAGCTCGCGGTCGAACATGAGCGCTTCCTTCTTGATGCGCAGCTCGGCACCGGATTCCTTGGTGGCCTGCATGTCCTTGAGCTTCTTCAGCGAACCCTTGACGGTCTTGAAGTTGGTCAACATGCCGCCGAGCCAGCGCTGATCGACGAAGGGCACGCCGGCGCGTTGCGCTTCCGAGGCGACGACTTCGCGCGCCTGGCGCTTTGTGCCGACCATCAGGATGGTGCCGCGCTTGCTCGAGAGCTGGCGCACGAACTTCATCGCTTCCTCGAACTTGGGCAGCGTCTTTTCGAGGTTGATGATGTGAATCTTGTTCCGATGGCCGTAGATATACGGGGCCATCTTGGGATTCCAGAAGCGGGTTTGGTGGCCAAAGTGGACACCGGCTTCCAGCATTTCACGCATTGATACGGACATGGAGAACTCCGAAGGTTGGATCTAGAATCCCGGCACCTATCGCAGGGGGCTTGCAATCGCCGTACGCCGTTGAAACGACGCTGACGAAGAGCCTGCTGCAACACCTTAGATACGCCGGGTTCGCGCGTTTCGGGGCGAGGTTCTGGGCAACGCCCTCGGGAGACCCGAGAGACATTGGCCTGGAGACCACGCTCCGGCTTCACCAGACGCCCGATGCAACACAGCGTGTCACACACATGGCTATCCAGATAAACCCAAAGATTATAGCAGCCCGGCAACAGCCCGATCTGCACGACGCGCTCAGCGCCCTCCAACCCCGCGCCGGCCGCCCTGCCGAGAGACCTTCGCCCAGCGCCACGAGCGACGCGCTCGCCCACCACCTGGCCGCGGCCCGCGAGCCGCACGCCGCCCATGCCTTCGTGCAGCTCTTCGAGCAGCCCGCCCTGGCACAGGCCGCAGCCACCGACCGGCTGCGCCAGGCCGGCCTGCCCACCGGCGCGCTGGCCGGCCTGGCGGTGTCGGTCAAGGATCTCTTCGACGTCGCCGGCCAGCCCGCCACCGGCGGCAGCAAG
>DATHWJ010000095.1:0-1889 GCA_035460745.1 Ideonella sp.
AACATCGAGATCGGGACGAATGGGCCGGCGACGTTCAAGGGGGCGATGAAGGAGTTGGCGGGGGCGGGTTCGGCGTCGGCCAGCCTGGCCCTGCCCACGCCCAAGAACCCGCCGCCCTGCAGCCAGGCGCAGATGCAGGCGGCCGCGGACGGGGCAGCGCTGCCATGACGGCCGACGCCCGCCTCCCGGCGCCGGACGGCACCGGCCCGCAGCTGGCTGGCTTGCCGCTGTATCTGCTGATCGACCCACTGTTTGGCGAACCGCCGTGGCTGGGCATCGACGCCGAATCCGCCCACACGTTCGACGAGCTCGCCGGCCTGCGCAGCCGAGGCTGGCAGGGGCGCCGTGTGGTGCTGGCGCAGGGGGCCGAGCCCATCATCGAAGCGCACCGGCTGCCCTACCTGGTCGCACTGGAGGGCGCGCAGGATCTCCTGTTCGGCCGCATCGCCCAGGCCGCGCTGGCCGAGCAACAGGAGGCGGTGGCGACCGGCAGCGGGATGACGCACATATCCGGCCTGCTGGAGACGTCGCTGGACGCCACGCGGCTGATGGAGCGCCTGCAGCACATGTGGCAGGTCGCACCGCGGGGCCACAGCCGATACCTGCGCATTTCCGATGCAAGGGTCTTCGAGACCCTGTGCCATCTCTTCGAGCCGCATGAGCTGGCGCCATGGCTGGGGCCGCTGGCGCACTGGCATTACCTGGCGCGCAGCGGCCACTGGCAGCGCTGCGACGGCGCGGCGGCCGAATCTCTGATCACCGACGAAGCCGGCCTGTGCCGGCGCACGCAGTGCCTGGAAGAGCTTGCGTCGATCCGGCCCTCGCTGCACTGGGCCCCCGAGCGTGTGATGCGCCTGGACGACAGCCGGGCGCTGTCGCTGGCGCTGACACGCCTGCAGCAAGGCGGCGTCCCAGTGACGGCCGAACACTTCGTGCGGGGCTGGGACGCCCTCGCGCAGGCGCGGCGCGCCGGCCTGCGCCACCTGGAAGACCAGGTCGCCTTCGCCTGGCGCTCGCTGCTGCCGGGCGGTGCCCGGCCCTCATCACCACCGCCTTCGCTCACCGCGGACCTCATTCCAGGAGACGCTGCATGAGCAGCCCCGAGACCTGCATCGCCTGCGAGGCCAGCGGCCTGCCCATCCTGTTCACGTACCACACGGTACTGGCCAAGGACAACGAACTCGCGCCGCCCCTGGCAACCGCGCTGAAGAGCCACGAGGCCTCGGCCACGGCGCTGCACCTGCCGGCGCTGGCCGATGCCCGCTACGCACTGCGCAGCCTGCGGCCCGGCACCTACCTGCACCTGTTCCACGAAAAGCCCTCGGAATACCTACAGCGCCGCGCCCAACTCAAGCAGCAGTCCCAGAAACCGGCCGAGCGCGACCCCGACGAAGCGCACTGGGAGGTGTTGCGCGCGATCCCCGGCGGTGCCCTGGTGCCGGCCGACGGCCCGGCCTTCGTCACCTGCGCGCCGTTCAGTTGCCGGCGCGACGGCGGCTCGCACATCTACACCGCCATGACCTACCGGCTGCGCGATGCTCACCGGGCCAGCGGCCTGTGGGCGGCGGCCAGCCCCAACTTCTGGGACCGCAGCCTGCGCGCGGCGAACAAGAAGAACCCGGAGGTCATGGTGCGCCTGGACATCGCGCAGGCGCTGGGCGGCGGTGGGCCCGACATGATCCACCCGGAGCCCGCCTGGCTGAACCAGCATGTCGCCGACTGCGCGCTGGCGAACCTGAAGCACGCCCAGCGCGAGGGCTCTTCGCCGCTGGCCCCGCTCAGGGGCTGCGGCGAGGCGCTGGCCAACCGCATGGCGGCACTCGCCAAGGGCCACCCCAAGACCGAGGGCAAGGGCTTCGTCTACGTGCTGGCCGACCCGGTGGGCACGG
>DATHWJ010000096.1:0-10506 GCA_035460745.1 Ideonella sp.
CGCGCGCGCGGGCCTCGCCGCGCCAGGCGGCCAGCGCCGCCCAGTCGGCGCCGTCCACCAGCGGCGAGAGCGCCAGCGGCAGGTGCTCGCCGGTCTCGGCCGCGGCCGCCTGGGCCTGCGCCACCCAGGCCTCGAGCCGGGCGCGGCGCACGTGCTGCGGCTGCGCACGCTGGTCTTCGCCCTGCCACTCCAGCAGGTCGTAGGCCATGAAGACCACCGGCCATTGCTGCAGCACCGCGGGGCTCAGGCGCTTGCGGCCCAGGCGCTGCTGCAGCACGGCAAACGGCTGCGGCTGGCCCTGCTGCCAGGCCAGCACCTCGCCGTCGAGCACCGTGCCGTCGGGCAGGTGCGGCGCCAAGCCGGCCAGCTCGGGGAACTGCTCGCTGACCAGCTCCTCGCCGCGCGACCACAGCCACCACTGGCCGTCGCGCTTGACGGCCTGCGCGCGGATGCCGTCCCACTTCCACTCGGCAAGCCAGCCCTCGACCGGGCCGAGCAGGCCCTCGACATCGGGCGGCAAGGCGCTGCCGGCCTCGTCGAGCGCACGCGGCAGCGCGTGGGCGAGGAAAAACGGGTAGGGCGTGCCGCCCCGCTCGGCGGGCCCATCGCCCGTGCCCTCGGCCAGGGGCGCCAGCAGCGCGAGGTGGTCGGCCGCGCTGGGCAGGCGGCCGGTGCCGGTGCTGGCGACCAGGCGCTGGGCGATCTGCTTGGCGTCCACCCCGGCGACGGCCGCCAGCGCGCGCGTCACCAGCAGGCGGGAGACGCCGATGCGCAGGTTGCCGGTGATCAGCTTGGTGGCGACCAGCCGCTCGATCGTGTCCAGCCCGGCCCACAGCGTGTGCAGGCGCGGCGCGATGGAGTCGGGCGAGAGGCCGCGCAGCGGCAGCAGCTGGGTCCGCATCAGCGTGGCCAGTCCGGTGTCGGGGGCGGCTTCGCCGCCGGCCGCCGGTGGCAAGACCAGCGAGATGGTCTCGGCCAGGTCGCCGACCGCTTCGTAGCACTCCTCGAACAGCCACTCGGGCAGCCCGGCCGCCTGCTGCGCGACCTGGCGCAGCAGCTTGGCCGGCACCAGCTGGCGCGGCTTGCCGCCGGCCAGGAAGTAGACCGCCCAGGCGGCATCGGCCGGCTCGGCCGCGCGGAAGTAGGCCGTCAGCGCGGCCAGCTTGGCGTTGCTGGCGGTGCTGCTGTCCAGCGCGCTGAAGAGCTCGGCGAAGCGCTTCATGCGGCGTCGCCCGCCGAAGTCTCGGGCGCCAGTTCGGGTTCGGCGGCTGGCGGCGCCGCTTCGCCGTCGCCCTCCTCGTCGCCGTACTCGGTCTGAAACACCTGGGCCTGCAGCCCGCGCTCTTCGCGCAGCCAGCGCACCAGCGCGTCCGAGGCGCCGTGGGTGACGATCACGCGCTGCGCCCCGGTGGCCGCGATGGCGCCCAGCAGGCCCGGCCAGTCGACGTGGTCCGACAGCACGAAGCCCTGGTCCATGCCGCGCCGCCGGCGGTTGCCGCGCACCCGCATCCAGCCGCTGGCGAAGCCGTCCGCATAGGCGCCGAAGCGCCGCATCCAGGGGCTGCCCTGCGCCGACGGCGGCGCGATGACCAGCGAGGTCTTCAGCGTCGCGGCGTCGGCGTCGCCGGCGTAGACCACGGGCGGCAAGGCGACGCCGGCCGCGCGGTAGACCTCGTTCAGCGGCAGCAGCGCGCCGTGCGCGACGATCGTGCCGATGGACGTGTCCAGCCCGGTCAGCACCCGCTGCGCCTTGCCGAAGGCATAGCAGAACAACACCGAGGGCCGGCCCGCCGCCGCGTTGCCGCGCCACCAGGCGTTGATCTGCGCAAAGACCTCGCCCTCCGGCGCCCAGCGGTAGATCGGCAGGCCGAAGGTCGACTCGGTGATGAAGGTGTCGCAGCGCACCGGCTCGAAGGGCGCGCAGGTGCGGTCGGCCTCGGTCTTGTAGTCGCCCGAGGCCACCCAGACCTCGCAGCGGTGCTCGATGCGCACCTGCGCCGAGCCGAGCACGTGGCCGGCCGGGTGCAGGCTGATGCGCACGCCCTGCTGCTCGACCGCCTCGCCGTAGGCCAGCGGCTGCAGCGAGATCTCGCCCAGGCGGGCCCGCAGAATGCCCTCGCCGGGCGCCGCCGCGAGATAGTGGCGGTGGCCGCGGCGGGCGTGGTCGGCGTGGCCGTGGGTGATGACCGCGCGGTCCACCGGCCGCCAGGGGTCGATGTAGAAATCGCCGGGCGGGCAGTACAGGCCCTCGGGCCGCGCGATCACCAAGTCCATCGAGGGCATTCTGCCGGCGCTGCCGGACCGCCCGGGCTGTAGGGATGTACAGCCCTCGCGCCTGGCACCGGGGGACTCCGCCGCCCCGAAACCGCCCTCTGGTGGACTAGACTTGCCCTCCACCATGAACGAACAAGTACGTATTCCCCGCCGAAAAACCGCCGCGCCCGCCGAGGCGGAGGCCGCCACGCCGACCCGCACCAACGACCCCGAGCGCACGATGCAGAACATCATCGAGGTGGCGACCCGGGAGTTTGCCGACAAGGGGCTGACCGGGGCCCGCATCGACGAGATCGCCGACTCGACGCAGACCAGCAAGCGGATGATCTACTACTACTTCGGCAGCAAGGAGGGCCTCTACGTGGCCGTGCTGGAGGAGGCCTACCGGCGCATCCGCAGCATAGAGAGCGGGCTGCACCTGGAGGACCTGGCGCCCGAAGCGGCGCTCAGCCGGCTGGTCGGCTTCACCTTCGACTATCAGCTCGCCAACCCCGACTTCATCCGGCTGGTGATGACCGAGAACATCCACAACGGCCAGTTCCTCGCCCAGTCCAAGACCATCCAGGCGCTGAACGTGCCGGTGATCAACGCCGTCAAGGCGGTCTACGAGCGCGGCGTCGAGGCAGGCGCCTTCCGCGCCGGGCTGGACCCGATCGACCTGCACATGTCGATCAGCGCGCTGTGCTTCTTCACCGTCTCCAACCGCCACACCTTCTCGCTGATCTTCAAGCGCGACCTGACCGCGCCGGCCGAGGTCGAAGCGCGCCGCAAGAGCGTAGTGGAGATGGTGGTGCGCTTCGTGCAAAAGTAGCCGGCCCGCCCGGGCTTCGGGGCCGCCGGCTTTGTTCGAGGGTTTTTACGGTATGTAAAACTAACTAGTTCGTACATAGTTGGTTTTCAAGACTGGCCTTGTCGCTGCCGCCCTTCCCCTGCAGGAGCCCGACCTTCATGACCCCGACCGCCGACCGCGAAGAGATCTCCGACGCCTCCAACCCGCTGGGGCTGGACGGCATCGAGTTCATCGAGTTCTCCACCAGCCAGCCGCAGGCGCTGAGCCAGGTGCTGGAGCTGATGGGCTTCCGGCCGATCGCGCGGCATCGCTCGCGCGAGGTGCTGCTCTACCGCCAGGGCGCGATGAACGTGATCGTCAACGCCCACACGGCCGAGCTGCCGCGCGGCGTGCAGCCGACCGAGACCCCGGTGATCGCCGCGATTGCGCTGCGGGTGCGCGACGCCGCCCTCGCCTACCGCCACGCCATCGCGCGCGGTGCCTGGGCGGTGCCGACCCAGGTCGAGATGATGGAGCTCAACATCCCGGCCATCCACGGCGTGGGCGCCAGCCGCATCTACTTCGTCGACCGCTACAAGGACTTCTCGATCTACGACGTCGACTTCACGCTGATCCCCGGCGTCCAGCCCCAGCCGCCGGCGCTCAGCGGCCTGCACTGGTACGGCGTGGTGCAGTACATCGGCAACGAGCGCACGGCCGACTGGAGCGAGTTCTACGCCGAGCTGCTCGGCTTCAAGCCCATGGACGACGAACAGCGCCACGGCATCCTGCCCAAGGGCCGCATCCTGCAAAGCCCCTGCAGGAGCTTCTACCTGCAGCTGATCGAGCCGGAGCCCGGCATCGTCGAGGTCGATGGCGAAGAGTCGCTACAGCGCATCGGGCTGGGCTGCCCCGACGTGCTGGCCACCGTGCGGGCCTTGCGCGAGCGCGGCGTCACCTTTGTCGATACCGGCGCGGTACACCCCGAATCGCGCGGCGCGCTGACGCAGACCTGGCTGGGCGGGGTGATGTTCGAGCTGGTGCAGCATGGGCGCTGACACCATGGCCACCCTGCCCGCCTTCCCCGCGCGATCCGCCACACCACCCGCCACACCACCCGGCCTGGGCCACTCCGGCGACATCCGCGACTTCGGCATGGACACCATCTCGCTGGCGGGCACGCTGCCGGCCAAGCTGCGCGCGATACGCGAGGCGGGCTTTTCGCAGGTGATGCTCTCAGCCCGCGACGTGGTGGGCCACGCCGAGGGCTTCGAAGACGCCGTGCGCGTGGTGCGCGAGAGCGGCCTGCGGGTCACCGGCTTCCAGGTGCTGCGCGACTTCGAGGGCCTGACCGGCCACCTGCACGAGTACAAGGTCGCCATCGCCAAGTCCATGCTGGAGATGTGCCACGCGCTGGGCGCCAAGGTATTGCTGATCTGCTCGTCCACCTCGGTGCACGCCAGCGACGACATCGATGTGCTGGCGCGCGACCTGCGCAAGCTCGCGATGCTGGCGCTGCCGCTGGGCATACGCATCGCCTACGAGGGGCTCTCGTGGGGCCGGGTGGTCAACGAGTTCACGACCGCCTGGGAGGTGGTCTGCCGCGCCGACGCACCCAACCTCGGCCTCGGTCTGGACTCCTTCCACGCCTTCGCCACGCAGACCGCGCTGGACCAGCTGGAGCTGCTGGACCCGTCCAAGATCTTCCTGGTGCAACTGGCCGACTTCATGTGGACCGAGATCCGCTCGGTCGAGGAGCGCATCGCCACTGCGCGCCACTTCCGCGTCTTCCCCGGCGAGGGCGTGCACAGCGCGCTGCTGGCCGAGCTGGTGCTGCGGCTGGACCGCATGGGCTACCGCGGCGACTTCAGCTTCGAGGTCTTCAACGACGACTACCAGCAGATCCCGCTGCCCACCGTGGCCGCCCGCGCGCGCAGCTCGGCGCTGTGGCTGAGCGAAGAGGTGCTGCGCCGCTCGGTGCCGCTGCCGGGCGCGATGCGGCTGCGCGCCGCAGGCCCGGTCATGCGTGGGTGATCCAGCCGGCGTGGTCGTGGTGGTCCAGATGCGGCAGCGTGTTGAAGCTGACCAGCACGTGGCGCTTGGGGTTGAAGTGAAACTCCGTCAGCGCGCTGTTGCGGATGCGCAGGTTGAGCTCCACCACCGCCTGCGGCGTGGCGCCCAGCAGGTGGCCCACCGCCGTCGAGATCGGCCCGCCGCTGGAGACCAGCAGCACGTTGCCGCTGTGGTGGGCCCGCACGTGGTCCAGCGCGGCGGTGATGCCGGCCAGAAACTCGGCGTGGGTGGGCATGCCGGCCGGGCTGGCGCTGCCGTCCATCCAGCGCAGCAGGCCCTGGCGCAGCAGGCGGAAGTGCTGGCGCACGGCCTCGGGCGTGTTCGTCGCCGGCGGCTCACCCTCGTGGATCGCGCGCACCACCGCGGCGCTGTCGTATTCGTTCAGGCCTGGCCACCGCAGCGCTTCGGGCAGCGCGCCGTAGCCTTGCGCAATGCCGGCCAGCGTCTGCAGGTGCCGGCGCAGCGTGCCGGTCAGCACCGCCTCGAAGCCCAGGCCCTTGCCGCGCAGGTATTCCCCCAGGCGCACCGCCTGGCGCTGCCCCAGCTCGCTGAGCTGGTCGTAGTCGGCCGCGCCCAGCGAGGCCTGCCCGTGGCGCACGAGATAGAGGGTTCCCATCGCGCCGATTGTCGCGGCGCGCCGCGGCGCGGCCTGTCACTGCAGCGACGCAGGCCCGGCCGCGGAAAATGAACCCAACCTCAAGTTTTCGGAGACCCACCCCATGAGCAAGATCCTCGTCCTCAACGGCCCCAACCTCAACCTGCTGGGCCAGCGCGAGCCGGAGCAATACGGCCGCGCGACGCTGGCCGACGTCGAACGCCTGTGCGTCGAGACCGGCGCACGGCTGGGCTTCGAGGTCGATTGCCGCCAGAGCAACCACGAAGGCGTACTGATCGACGCGCTGCACGAAGCCGGCCGCGGCGTGAAGGATGGCAGCGTGCTGGGCGTGGTCTTCAACGCCGGCGCCTACACCCACACCTCGGTGGCGCTGCACGACGCGATCAAGGGCGCCGAGGTGCCGGTGATCGAGATCCACATCTCCAACGTGCACGCCCGCGAGGCCTTCCGCCACCACTCCTACATTTCCCCCGCCGCGGCGGGCATCGTGGTGGGCTTCGGTATCGATGGGTATGTGCTGGCGATGGAGGGGCTGGTGAAGAAGTTCAGGAAGGGCTGAACGAAGTGGCGATGTCTCTGGCAACACCTTTGATTGGTGGTAGGCCGAGGTCGCCGGGTGGCCAACTCCGCTCATGTCCCCCGGGCTTCGCCCTCCTCCTCTACTTCGCTGCGTTGGCCACCCGACACCCTCGGCAATCGCCGCTCTGGCTGGTCGACCAGGAACAGCCACAGTGGTGCCTGATCGCGACGGTGGGGCGTGCTGCGGACTGAGGTCAAGGAGGAGGCGCCGGTCCCGGGAGGGACCGGCGCCGGGGGACACGAAGGGAGCAGCACGCCCCGGCGGCGCGATCTCGCTCCGACAAAAACCAACGTGGTCCCACCGTGCGTCTTCATCCACAGCGCAACCCACATCGTTGCTTTTGCACCCCGCAATCGGGCCGCTGGCGTTGCCGTTTTGTCGAGGCCCGAGACAAAAAAGAGAACGCACGGGCCTTTGCCGGGCAGGCACTGCCGAAGCGGCGAGACGTAGCGATGTGCGCATCGAGCCCGGACGAAAAAAGCAATTCTTGGAAACACGGCTTCTCGATAGATTGACCTTGCGCCCTGCAAAGGACTCGCCCTCGCGCCGCACACGGTTTGCGCCAGAGAGCCACCGAATCAACGTTCTCCACCACATCGGAAGCCCACCCATGAAAACCGAATTCATTGCCACCGTTCTGGCCACGGCAGCGGCCGCGGCGGTCGCGCAGACCGCCACGCCGCCGGATGCCGCGGCCGCTGCGGCGCAGGAGAAGACCGACATCGGCCGCGTCAGCGCGTCCGGCGCGTCCAATGCCAATCCGCTGGAGACGCCGTCGGCCACCGGCGTCACGCGCAAGGAGATCGGCGGCGGGCTGATGGTGGACGAGAACGTCTCCAAGGCCAAGAGCTCGGTCACGCGCGACTTCATCCAGAAGCAGCAGCCCACGGCCGACGTGTTCCAGCTGCTGAAGTACTCCCCCGGCGCCAACTCGGCCACCAGCGATGCCTGGGGCCTGGCACCCGGCGTGATCTCGGTGCGCGGCATGGACGGCGGCCAGATGGGCTTCAACTTCGAGGGCATGCCGCTGAGCGTGGCGTCCAACTGGTCGGTGTTCCCGGGTCAGTACATCGACACCGAGAACACCGACGTGGTGACGCTCAACCAGGGCTCGGCCGACTTGTCCTCGCCCAACGTCACGGCCACCGGCGGCATCGTCGACCTGTTCCTCCACACGCCATCGAAGAAGCCCGGCGGCCTGCTGACGATGTCGGTCGGCTCGGACAACGCGCAGCGCTTGTTCCTGCGCGGCGAGACCGGCGAGATCGGCGACAGCGGCTTTCGCGCCTTCGGCTCGATCTCGCAGATCGACGCCGACCACTTCCGCGGTCCCGGCAAGGACCGCAAGCAGCACTTGGCGCTGGGGGCTGTGCAGGAGTGGGGCGGCGGCAGCCGCACCAAGCTCGCACTGACGTACTCGAAGTTCATGCGCGACGTCTACAAGAACCCGACGCTGGCCCAGTGGCAGGACGGCGGCATGGACGGCGCCGCCGCCAACTACGACGCCACCTACACCGCGGGCAGCCTGAGCTACTACCGCATGCTGCAAAACCCCTGGGAGAACCTGCTGCTCTCGGCGCCGACCGAGCTGCGGGTGAACGACAAGCTCTCGCTGAACGTCACGCCCTACCTCTACTACGGCTACGGCGGCTCGGGCTCGGCCGGCACGCTGAACGAAAGCTCGGTGGGCTGGGGCAACACGGTGCAGCCGGTGGACCTGAACGGCAACGGCACCACCACCGACACCGGCGTCACCTTCTACAACCCCATCCTCGAAAAGAACATCCGCACCGGCATCACCGTCAAGGGCAACTACCAGCTCGCCAACCACTCGCTGGTGGCCGGCGTCTGGATGCAGCACTCGCGCGACCAGCTCTACCGCCCCTATGGCCTGATGAACGCCGACGGCACCCCCGTTGACGTGGACGGCCGCTCGGCGCTCATCACCACCGCCAGCGGCGACGTGGTGCACCAGTGGTACCAGGACACGCGGGACAACTTCTACTCGCTGTTCCTCGGCGACACCATCAGCCTGATGGACGACCGCCTGGCCATCGACGTGGGGGTGAAGAAGATGTGGCTGGAGCGAGTGGGCCTGAACCGCGTGCCCAGCGACGTGACCCGCACCGAAGCGCAGAACGACCCGACGCTGCCGACGGCGGCGGTGCGCTTCAAGATCGACGACCTGAACTCGGTCTTCGGCAGCTTCTCGCGCGGTGTGCGCATCCTGCCGGCCGGTGCGCTCTACCCGCGCTACGGCGCCGCCACCGGCGCCGTCACCACGCGCGAAAACCCCGACCAGGCGCCCGAGAAGTCCACCGCCTTCGAGGTGGGCTACCGCTACCAAGGGCCGCTGATCAGCCTGTCGACCTCGGCCTTCCACTACGCCTTTGAAAACCGCCAGATCTCGGCGCAGATCTGCGACCCCGGCTGCGTCAGCTCGCCGATCGACGGCGGCAAGCAGAGTGCCTATGGCCTCGATTTCGAAGCCGGCTTGCGCCCGTACAAGAACTTCCGCCCCTACGCCTCGCTGGAGTTGCTGAAGACGCGCCTCAAGTCCGACATCCCGGTCTCCGGCGACTTCCTGCCGACCCGCGGCAAGGAGGCGGTGCGCGCACCGAAGGTGCAGGCCGCGATGGCGGTCGACTACGACAACGGCCGTTTCTTCGGCAACCTGGGCCTGAAGCACGTGGGCAAGCAGTTCTCCACCTTCATGAACGACCAGCAGATCCCGGCCTACACCACGGTGGACATCGGCGTGGGCTACCGCTTCTCGGCGCCGGCCTCCTCGGGCTTCACCAAGCCCGAGCTGCGGCTGAACCTGATGAACGTCGGCGACCGCAAGTACCTCTCGGGCGTCAACAGCGTGACCACCAACTCGGTGGCCACCACCGGCATCAACGGCAAGACCATCGCCGCGTCGCAGCCGACCTACCTGGTGGCGAACCCTCTCTCCGCGATGTTGACCTTCGCGGTCGGCTTCTAAGGACTACCCATGTCGATCAGCCAGGACTTCCTGCACGCCGCGACGATCAACCTGCTGTATGCGGGCGTCGCCATCCTGACCTTCGTGATCCTCGAACGCCTGGTGTACTACGTGTACCTCGCGCGGCGCCGCTCGCGCATCGCCAGGTCCATCGCCACGGCGGTGGCGCTGGATGCGAGCAGCCCGCTGCCCGAGCTGCCGCCCAGCACCGACGTGCTGACACGCTCGATGCAGGAGTACGTGGACGTGCAGCGCAAGGGCAGCGTGACGCGCAACCGCATCGAGGACCTCTCGGCCGCGCTCTTCCTGCGTGTGGACGGCAGCATCAACCGCGGCCTCTGGATACTGGACACCATCGTGACGGCCGCGCCGCTGCTGGGCCTGCTGGGCACCATCCTCGGGATCATGGACACCTTCCAGGCCTTGTCGGCGGGCGGCGTGTCCGACCCGTCGGCGGTGAGCCGGGGCATAGGCTCGGCGCTGTTCGCCACCGCGATCGGCATCGGCACGGCGCTCTACGGCCTGCTCGGCCACAACGTGCTGCACCGCCTCGGCGAGTGCCTGACCGAAGACTTCAAGAGCTTCCTGCTCGAGACCACGAAGTGACCGGGAGCACACGATGAGAACCTTCCCCCAACGCAAGCAGCGCCGGGCACGCATCGAGATCATCCCGATGATCGACGTGATGATGTTCCTGCTGGTGTTCTTCGTGCTCATCAGCACCAACGTGCTGCCCGCACTGGGGCTGAACGTGGCGCTGCCCGGCTCGGCCCAGCCCGATCCGATCAAGGACGAGCCGCTGCGCATCACGCTGACGGTGGACCGCGACGGCGCGGTGTATGTCGATGGCCAGCTCACGCCGATGGCGCAGGTGGCCGGCAAGCTCAAGGCCGCGGCCGGCAGCAAGCCAGCCAAGGTGATCATCGCCGGCGACGGCAGCTCCAACCTGCAGACGCTGGTCGACGTGCTCGACCAGCTCAAGTCGGCGGGCATGCCGGCCGCGTCCATCGTCGCCAAGCGGCAGTCTTGAGCTCCCAGGCCGTGACCACCCGCGACCCTTTCGAGCGCATCTCCACCGGCTTCGCGCTGGTGGCGACCGCCGCTGCCGTGATGGCGATGGCGTTCGCGCCGCGGCCCGCGCTGGCGCCCAGCCCGCCGCCGCCCGACGAGCCGCCGGTGCTGACGCTGCAGGCCGTGGAGCCGCCGCC
>DATHWJ010000097.1:0-22245 GCA_035460745.1 Ideonella sp.
CTTGACGCGCAGCAGCGAGCGCACGCGCGCCTGCAGCTCGGCCCGCATGATGGGCTTGCTGAGGAAGTCGTCGGCACCGGCGTCCAGGCCGCGGATGCGGTCCTGCTTGGCGTCCAGCGTGGTCACCATCAGCACCGCCACTGCCGCCAGCAGCGGGTCGGCGCGCAGCGCACGGCAGACGCTGAAGCCGTCCATGCCCGGCATCAGCACGTCGAGCAGCACCAGGTCGGGCGGCTGCGCGCGCGCGATCGCCAGGGCCTGTTCGCCGTCGTCCGCCGTCCGGACGCGGTGGCCGTCGGCGCTCAGCAGGTCGGACAGCAGGCGCCGGTTCGTCTCGACGTCGTCGACCACCAGGATGTCGCCGGGGGCGACGGCCTTCATGGCGGCCCCTGCGGCAGGCAGGCCTGCACCGTCGCGGCCAGCCCCTTGATCGACAGCGGCTTGCCGAGAAAGGCCGCGAAGCCCCGCTGCGCCAGGTCGCCGTGCTGCGAGGGCATCACCGAGGCCGTCATCGCCAGCACCGGCATGGCCTGCAGCGCCGGCTGCCGCTGTATCCAGGCCAGCACGTCCAGCCCGCTGCAGCCGGGCAGCTGCAGGTCCAGCAGCACCAGGTCGGGGCGGGTCGAGCCGAGGTAGTCCAGCGCGGCCTCGCCGTCCGCCAGCGCGACCACCGTGTGGCCATGGTGGCGCAGCAGGTCGGCCGCCAGCTTGCGGCTGCGGTCGTCGTCGTCCACCACGAGGATCAGTCGGGTCATGACGTGCGCTTAGGAATGTTGAACCGGAAGGCCGAGCCGCGGCCCGGCTCGCTGGCCAGCGTCACGACGCCGCCGTGCTGCTCCACCAGCCGCTTGACCAGCGCCAGGCCCAGGCCCGTGCCTTCGGCCTTCTGCAGGCCGTTGTTGCCGACCTGCCGGAAGGCCTCGAAGATCAGCTCGCGGTGGTCGGCGGCGATGCCGATGCCGGCGTCCTCCACCTCGACCCACAGGCCCTCGGCGTCGGCCACGCCGGCGCGCAGCGTCACGCGGCGGCCCGCGGGGGTGAACTTGACGGCGTTGCTCAGCAGGTTGAGCACGATCTGCTTGAAGCGCCGCTCGTCGGCCTGCCAGTCGCCCAGCTCGGGCGCCAGCTCGGCGCTCAGCACGACCTGCTGCTGGTGGGCGCGCTCGCGCACCAGCGTCATCGCCTGGCGCAGCGTGGTCTCGACGTGGAAGGGCCCGATGTCCAGGTCGAGCCGGCCGGCCTCGATCTTGGAGAGGTCCAGCACGTCGTTGATCAGGGCCAGCAGGTGCATGCCGGAGTCGTGGATGTCGTTGACGTACTCGTTCTGCTTGGCGTTCAGCGGGCCGAAGATCTCGGCCTCCAGCGCTTCGGAGAAGCCGATCACCGCGTTCAGCGGCGTGCGCAGCTCGTGGGACATGTTGGCGAGGAACTCCGACTTGTGGCGGTTGGCGGCCTCGACGTCGCGCGTCTTGGCGATCACGCGGGCCTCCAGCTCGGTATGCGACTGTTGCACACGCTCGGCCATGTTGTTGAACTCCATCGCCAGCAGGTCCAGCTCCTCGACGTCGGACGAGCGCACCCGGCGGTCCATCTGGCCGCGCGCAAAGGCCTCGACGTCGTCGCGCATGCGGGTGATGGGCCGGGTCATGCGGCGCGCCAGCGCGATCGACAGGCCGATCGACGCCACCAGCGTCAGCAGCAGCACCGCCACGACGCGGCGGATGCTGGCCCAGGCCGGCGCCATCAGCTCGGCGCGCGGCTGCTGCACGACGGCCCACCAGCGCATGTCGGGCACGGCCGAATAGGAGCGGATGTGGTCGGCGCTCTCCGCCTGCGGTGCCGAGGCCGCGGCTGCTGGCGGGGCCGCCATCCTGCGCCGCTCCAGCATCGCGATCGTGTCTTCGCTCAGCACCACGGTGCCGTCGTCCGCGATCACCGCGATCTCGCCCGATTCGATGGTGAGCGCGTCGCGCAGCTCCTCGGCGATGCTGCGCAGCTCCATGCGCAGCTCGATCCGCGCGCCCTCCTCGATCTCGGGGGCCGTCACCCGCAGCACCAGCAGCGGCTCCAGGCCGCCGGCGTAGTCGGTCTCGAAGGAGACCACCGGCTCGCCGCTGTGGCCGGGGCGCAGCGGGTCGGTCTGGCGCGAGGGGGCCGGCTCGCGGTCCCTGACCAGCCGGGAGACGAACAGCCGCTCGGTGCCGGCCTCGCTCTTCAGCGTGACGCTCTCGGCGCTCGGGACCAGGGCCAGCAGGCGGCCGAACTCCTCGCGCAGCAGCTTGCGGTCCAGCCAGTCCGGCTCGGCCCAGGGCAGGCGGGTGGTCGCCTCGACCTGCCGCCGCACCACCGTGAGGTAGTTCGCCAGCGACTGCGACAGGGTCGCCGCCCGGGCCTGCTGCACCGCCTGCAGCTCGCGGCGCGCGGCCTGGTAGGTCGAGGTGGTCTGCAGCACGCCCAGCACCGCCACCGCCGCGCTCGACAGGCCGCCGATCAGCAGGGCGTAGCGCTTCCACAGCGCGATGCCGTCAGCCATGCGCGGGGCCCGCCTGCAGCGACATCAGCGCGGGCCGGGGGCCGCCTTGGCGGCGGCCTGTTTCTCCTGGGGTGGCGGGCGCGGCGCCGGCGGCGGGGCACTGCCGGGCGCGTACTCGACGAACGAATCGACCCGGCGCAGGAAGCTCACCGAGGGCACCAGCCCGGCGCGGCGGGCGGCGGCCCGGTTGAAGACGATGGCATTGGAGCGCGGCGTGCTGACCGGCAGCGAGCCGGCCGGGCGGCCATGCAGGATCAGGCGCGTCAGGCGCAGCGTCGTCAGCTCGGTGTCCGGCAGCTTGGGATGCAGCGCCATCAGGCCCCCCGCCGTGACGAAGATCGAGCCCAGGAAAACGGTCGGCTTGCGTGTTTCATTGAGGGTTTTGACGAGCAGCTCGCGCTGGTAGTAGAAGAGGTCGCGCATCAGCACCACGACGCCGGTCTGCGGCTGGCTGGCCAAGGCGCCCAGCGCGACGATATCCGGCACCGAGCAAACGCGCCAGAAGCGGAAAGCGATGGGCTCGCCCGGCCGGGCCCAGTCGCCGGCGTCGGGCGCGACCGCCAGGCGGCGCTGCTCGGCGGCGTCGTCCACCCAGCCCGGCCGGCAGCGGTGGTCGGCGGGCCGGGGCGCGAACTCGTTGGGGCAGGGCTGCTGGCCCAGCTCGTCGTCGGTCACCAGGAACACCACCTGCCGCAGGCGCGGGAACGCGGCCAGCAGCAGGTCGGTCATCTTGTCGCCCTCCTGCCCCAGCACGAAGGTGCCGGTGGCGTTCTTGCCCGGCTTGTCCAGGCTCTCGACCACGCAGCTGCGGCGCGGGTCGTTGTAGGCGTCGAACAGCATCTGCATGCCCGGCGCCTGGCGCTGCACCTCCTTGGCGACCTCGAGCGAGACGCCGACCACCAGGTCGGCCGGGCCGTGCTTGAGCAGGTGGCGGGCCACCTCGGCCTCGCTGCTGGTGTCGGCCGGCCAGCCGACCCGCACGACCTCGGCCCGGTCGCCGGCCGCCGCCAGGCCCTGGGCCAGCGTTTCGGCCAGGCGGTCTTGCACCTGCTCGGGCGGTGTCGACATCACCAGCACGCGCTGGCGCGCGGCCGGCTGCACCGCGGCGCCCGCCAGCGCGGCGCCGAGCACCAGTGCGCAGGCCACCAAGCCCGCCAGCGGCAGCGCGGCCGGCCACGCCGCCCAGCGCCTCAGGTGCGTGCGGCTCAACTGCCGCCGGACCCAGTCCAGCTGATGCCGCCCAGGACGTCCAGGCTCTCGTAGTAGTTCAGCCATGCCAGCGCCTGCGAGCCCGAGCTGAACTCCAACTGGCAGGTGCTGGGCGGCGTGGTGCCCATGTCGTCGGCGATGTTGACGTTCTTGGGGCTGCCGATGGGGCAGCCGCGGCCCGTGCAGCCCTGCACGACCGGGACGGAGGGTGGCGTGGGTGCGCCGGACGCAGTGATGGCATCGCGAAGTGCATGGAAATTGGCACCCGTCAGTGTGACGTTGAATGTCGGCATCGGATCCTCCCAGAAAAGAAGTGTGGTGACAGCATTGGCGCCGGCGGCCTGGGTCCTCTCGCAGCCCGCGTCGATGCGCAGGTGCCTGCTTTCGGAGTCCGGGCCGCCCGGCAGCCAATGGGGGTGATGTTCGGGCTCTTGCGCGGCCGGGTCATCCCACGGATTGGTGATGCCGGCGGCCTGCGCGGCCGGTAGCGCCGCCCGCGGGAAATACCAAGAAGGCCAAGAAGCACCCACATGGCGCCCGAAAGGCGCTCGAAAGGCACCCATGAAAGGGGGACCGGCGACCGCCGCGCGACCGTGCCGCGGGCCGGCGTGCTGATCTACGATGCGCCATGGTCGATGCCCCCGCTCCGCCGCCCAGCCCGCGCCGCCGCACTGGCGCCGGCGAGGCGCGGCGTCCTCCGGCCGACCCGCTGGCCGCGCTCTCGCCGACGCTGCGCGCGCTGGCCGAGCGCGGCGAGCAGCGCAAGTACCGCAAGCACACGGTGCTGATCCACGAGGGCGACCAGGGCGATTCGCTCTACATCATCCTGAGCGGCCGTCTGCGCGCGTTTTCGGTCGGCGAGAACAACCGCGAGATCACCTACGGCGTCTACGAGGCCGGCGAGTTCCAGGGCGAGATGAGCCTGGACGGCGGGCCGCGCTCGGCCAGCGTCGAAACCCTGGAAACCAGCGTCTGCGTGCTGATCACCCGCCGCACGCTGACGCTGCACATCGCCGAGCACCCCGAGTTCGCCTTCGAGCTGCTGGCCAAGGTGATACGCCGGGCGCGCGCGGCGACGCTGTCGGCGAAGCAACTCGCGCTGAACGACGTCTACGGCCGGCTGAAGGCCTTGCTCGATGCGCTCGCCGTGCCGCGCCCGGACGGCACCCGCGTCATCGAGCGCCGCCTGACCCAGCAGGAGATGGCCGGCCACCTGGGCTGCGTGCGCGAGATGGTCAGCAAGGTGATGACGGCTCTGGAGCGCGGCGGCTACCTCGTGGTATCGCGCCAGCCGGGGGTGTGGCTGGTGCTGCCGAGGGTGTTGCCGGGGCGGTTCTGAGCGTGCGCGGGGGCAGCATGGCCCCGTTTGGCGCGATTCTGGCGCGATAAATCGAATCGCGACAGAATCACGACACAAATCACGACAAAATCGCGCCACCCATCTATGCTTGGCCAGCCGGCCGGCTCGGACGAGAGAACCCATGCCCGTTCCCGACACCGCCTCCCGCTCCGATGCCCTTCTGGCTGCCATGGCCTCGCGGGCCGACGGTTTGAGCCTGGATGAGCTTGCGCAGGTCTGGGCCGAGCCCTTGTCCCGCCGCTCTCTGCAGCGCCGTCTCGCAGCGCTGGTGCAGTCCGGGCAAGCTGTGGCGACAGGCCGGGGGCGGGCCACGCGCTACCTGGCGGGCGCCACCGCCGCCACACCGCCGCCCGCCGCCGCATCGGCGCGAACCGCCGGCATCCCGCTGTCGGGCGAAGCCGAAGCCGTGCGAGTGCGCATCAGCCAGCCCCGCGCCGCCCGAACCCCGGTGGGCTACCAGCAAGCCTTTCTGGCGACGTACCAACCCAATGTGTCGAGCTACCTGCCGGCGGCGTTGCGCGAGCAGTTGCATGAGATGGGGCGTTGGCCGTCCGGCCCTGCGCCGGCCGGCACCTTTGCGCGCGACATCCTCAACCGGCTGCTGGTCGACCTCTCGTGGTCGTCGTCACGCCTGGAGGGCAACACTTACTCGCGGCTCGACACCGAGCGGCTGATCGAGTTCGGCACCGCGGCCGAGGGCAAGGACGCCGTCGAGACGCAGATGATCCTGAATCACAAGGCGGCCATCGAGTACCTGGTTCGGCTGGGGCCGGAGATCGGCATCGACCGCGACACCTTGATCGCCCTGCACGCCTTGCTGGCCGATGGTCTGATGCCGGACCCCGCCGCCGTGGGCCGCCTGCGCCGGCGTCCGGTCGAGATCGGCGGCAGCGTCTACCTGCCCATCGCGATGCCGCAGCGCCTCGACGAGTTGTTCGGCGTGGTGGTCGGCATGGCCGGCGAGATCGCCGACCCGTTCGAGCAGGCTTTTTTCCTGATGGTGCACCTGCCCTACCTGCAGCCCTTCGAGGACGTCAACAAGCGTGTCTCGCGCCTCGCCGCGAACATCCCGCTGATGCGCCACAACCTGTGCCCGCTGTCGTTCATCGACGTGCCGGCCGCGGCCTATGTCGAGGGCCTGCTGGCCGTGTACGAACTCAACCGCATCGAGCTGCTGCGCGAGGTCTTCGCCTGGGCCTACGAGCGCTCCTGCCAGCAGTACCTGGCGGTGCAGCAGCAACTCGTGCCGCCCGACGCGCTGCGGCTGCGCTACCGGCGCGAGCTCTCGGCGGTGGTGACGGACATCGTGCGTGGCGGGCTGCCTGCCGATGCCGAAAGCGTGAACGCCCGCCTGCCGGCTTCCATCGCGGCCGATGACAGTGCGCGCTTCGCGGCGCTGGTGCTGAAGGAGTTCCGCGGCCTGCATGCCGGCAATGCGGTGCGGTTCGGGCTGGGTGGGCTGGAGTTTGCGGCGTGGCAGGGCGGGTCGCGTCCCGCGTCAGCCGGGCAGTCCGCGCGGCCACCCGGACCGCCACCCGCGCGCTAGCTCACGCCGGCTTCGGCGGCTCGAAGCGTTGCGGCGGCTTGGGCGCGCGGGCGTACAGCGGCTCGACCTTGGGCAAGGTGCCCTCGATGTCCTTGATGCGGCTGGGCCCGGAGGGGTGGGTCGAGAGGAACTGCGGCGGCGCGCCTTCGCTGGCCTTGATCATCTTCTGCCACAGCGTGACGCCGGCGCGCGGCTGGTAGCCGGCGCGGGCCGCCAGGTCCAGGCCGACCAGGTCGGCCTCGGACTCGTCTTCGCGGCTGAACTTCAGCGTCAGCAGCTGGCCGCCCATGTTGAGCGCCGCGTCGCCCAGGTTGCCCAGGCCGAACAGCGAGCTGAGGACCCCCGCGCCCAGCCGGGTGGCCGCCGTCTTGCCCATGCGCTCGCGGGCGTGCTCGCGCAGCGCATGGGCCATCTCGTGGCCCATGATCATCGCGACCTCGTCGTCGCTGAGCTGCAGCCGCTGCAGGATGCCGTAGTAGAAGGCGATCTTGCCGCCGGGCATGCAGAAGGCGTTCAGCTCCTTGGAGCCGAACAGGTTGATCTCCCAGCGCCAGCTCGCCGCGCGCTTGTTCCAGGCCGGGGTGAAGGGGATGATGCGCTGGGCGATCGCGCGCAGCCGTATCACCTGCGGGTGGTTGTCGGGCGCCAGCGCGCGCTGCGAGCCGGCCTCGCTCTTCATCTGGGTGTACTGCTGCTTGGCGGCCTGCTCGACATCGTCGGCCGAGACCAGCTTGCTGAAGCGCGACTCGCTGCCGACGTCGCCACGCACGCCGTCGGGCTCGGGCTGCTTCTGCTGCGCCAGCGCCGGGGCGGCGGCTGCCGAGAGGGCGGTGGCGGCGAGCAGGCCGCCGAAGGCGCGGCGGCCGTGCAGCGCGCAGCGGCAGCCGGCGGCATGGGCCAGCGCGGGCAGGCGCAGGTGGGCTTCGGTGTGGAAGGGGGCTTGAGACGGGTCGGCTGGCATGGTCGAGGTGCGAGGCGGTCGTTGCGGGTCGGTTTGAGAAAAATCGGCAGCGCAGTGTCAATCATCCACTGCGCCGGCGGCCGCGGGGTCGACCTCCAGCGCCTGCACGGCGCCGCGCAATGCCCAAAGCATCACCAACGCGGGCACAGCCACCACGGTCGACACGATGAAAAACGCCGGCCAGCCGATGGACTCGGCCAGCACGCCGGCCAGCGGCCCGACCCAGACCCGTCCGACCGAGGCAAAGGCGCTCAGCAGCGCAAACTGCGTCGCGGTGAAACGCTGGTTGGTCAGGCTCATCAGGAAGGCAACGAAGGCCGCGGTGCCCATGCCGCCCGAGAGGTTCTCGAAGGCGATCACCATCAGCAGCCCGCCGTCCACCGGCGTGGCCTGCGCCAGGTGCACGAAGCCCCAGTCGAAGGCCGGCAGCACCAGGCCCGGCATCAAGCCCTTGCCGTTCACCGCCAGCCACCAGAAGCCGAGGTTGCTGGCCATCTGCAGCACGCCGAAGGCCATCAGCGAGCGCCACAGGCCCATCTTCAGCATCAGCGCGCCGCCCAGCAGCGCGCCCAGGATGGTCAACCACAGCCCGATCACCTTGTTGACCACGCCGACTTCGGACGACGCGAAGGCCATGCTCTTGAGCAGGAAGGGTGTCATCAGCGAGCCGGCGAAGGCGTCGCCCAGCTTGTAGAGCACGATGAAGAGCAGGAAGGCCGCCGCACCCGGCTGCTGGAAGTAGCTGGCCAGGCCGCTCAGCAGGGTCTCGAAGTGCGCCCGCCGCGCCGCCCAGGCCGCCAGCGGCAGGGTGAAGGCGATGCCCGCCAGCAGCGCGGCGAGGTCGGCCCAGCGCTGCTGCAGCGTGGGCGCCAGCGTGCTGCCTTCGAACAGCGGCGCCAGCGTGCCGCGCGCCAGCGGCGTGAAGAGCTGGTCGGTGACGAGGTAGCCCACCGCGGCGGCCGCGGCCACCGCGAAGAAGCCGACCACGTCGTGGCGCGCCAGGGTGCGGGCGATGGCCGGCATCGCCACCCGCGGCAGCACGGTGGCGCTCAGCACCGCGGTGCCGGCCATCAGCCCGGCCATCAGGCGGTAGACCTCGGGCCAGGTCCAGCCGCCGCTCTGCGCCGGGTCGGTCCAGATCAACGCAACGCCGCCGGAGAGGATCATCGCCAGCCTGTAGCCCATCACGTTGAGCGACGAGCCCATGCCGCGCTCGCGGGCCGGCAGCAGGTCGGTGCGGTAGGCGTCGTAGGCCACGTCCTGCGAGGCGCTGAAAAACGCCACCGCCACCGCCAGCAGCGCAAACACCTGCAGCGACTCCTTCGGCGGCGTCGCGGCCAGCAGCAGCAGCCCGCCGGCCAGCAGCAGCTGGGTCAGCACCAGCCAGCCGCGCCGCCTGCCGAGCAGCGGCAGGTCGAAGCGGTCCATCAGCGGCGCCCAGAGGAACTTGAAGGTGTAGGGCAGGCCGACCAGGCTCAGGAAGCCGATGGTCGCGACATCGATGCCCTCGATGCTGAGCCAGGCCTGCAGGGCCTGCCCCGTGAGCGCCAGCGGCAGGCCGGAGGCGAAGCCCAGCACCGTGACGACGGCGAAGCGGTGCAGCGTGGCCAGGCGCTGGGTGGCGGAGCGAGGGGCCCGCGGTGGGGCCGCCAACACGGCCGGCGGCTGGGGGAGCAGGGGCATGGCCGGATTTTAGGAGGGCCCGGTGCGACGGAATTCCACCGGGTGTTTCACCAGCGGCACGGGCGGGCGGCTCCTGCACCAAAAAATGGCGGGGCTGGCCGCCGCGCCGCCCAACAGGCGCCACAATCGACGCTCGCAACAGGCACGAGATTTTCGGTCATCATTCACCAAGACAAACCGGTCGGCAGGCGCTGCTGACGGAGGACTGAGATTCAGATGGGTGACGTTCCCACGTGGGTTTGGCAGGTTCTGGCCGCGATCGTCGGTGGCCTGGGCCTGGGCGTGGGCCTGGGCGCGGTGCTGCAGCGCGGCAAGAAGACCGCCGCCAAGGGCGCCGGCAGCAGCTCGGCGCTCTCCACCCTGCCGGTCGAGACCGAGCCCGCCAAGCCGGCCCGCCCGGCGGCCGACAACACGCCGCAGCACCGGCTGCTGGAGCGGCTGCGCGAAAACAACCTGCAGCTCAGCGCCCAGCTGCGCAGCACCGCCGAGGAGCATGCGCGCGCGATGCTCGACAAGACCCAGGAGCAGCAGGCCGAGCGCTTCCGCCAGGAGCGCCAGCTCGAGGAGCTGCGCCAGGCTCATTCGGCCGAGCTCTCGCACCTGATGTCGGTGCTGGTGGAGCAGATCGATACGCTGCACAAGGAGCACGCCAACCACGTCAAGGCGCTGGAGGCCGAGATCGAGCGCGCCCGCGGTGAGCGGCGCGACGCCGCGATGGCCCCGACGGCGCCGGCCGAGCTGGCTCCGGCCAGCCCTCCCGGGCCCGGGCCGCGGGCGAGCGCCGCCACGCGGCCCACCCCGCCCGCTGTGCCACCCGCCGCCGAGCATGAGCCCACGCAGACCGAGGGGGCCGAGTTCGCGCCGACCCAGATGATGGACCCCGCCCGGCAGCCCTGAGGCCCGCCGGATTTCATTCCAGCAGCATGCAATTCGTCATGGATTCCTACCTCGCCATCGCGTGGCTGGTGTGCGGCATCGTCATCGGATACGTCGCCAGCTTGTTGTTCGGACCCATACACACCCGCCGCCAGGCCGCCAAGGCCAAGCAGGAGCTGGCCCACTCGCAGCAGCGCCGGGCGCTGGAGCGGCTGCGCCAGCAGCACCAGGAGCTCACGCTGCAGCTCGAGGCGGCCGACAAGCGCCACGAGCAGGCCGTGGCTTCGCTGAAGCGCACCCACACCTCGCAGCTGCGCGCGATGGCCGAGGAGTCCAACCGCATGCTGACGCGCCCCGGTGCGCTCACCGGCGGCGACAACGTGATCTCCGGCACCTCGTTCCAGGTGACCCGCTTCACCGACGAGGACTGAGAGCCTGATCAGGCCAGGTCGACAAAGCGCCAGACGTCGCGCCTGAACGGGTGGCGCACGTGGCCGCGCACATGCGGCTGCAGCAGGTCGGTGGTGATGCGGTGGTAGTGCGGCAGGTAGGGCATGTAGGCCAGCAGCAGCCGGTTGGCCTGGGCCATCAGCGCGAGCCGCTGCGGGCCGTCCGGCAGGCTGCGCTGCTGCTCGTACAGCCGGTCGAAGGCGGGCAGGCGGAAGCGGGCGTCGTTGGACTGGTCGATGTTGCGCGAGTAGCCCATGCCGAGAAAGAAGTCGGCGTCCGGCTCGCCGGCCATCCAGCTGAAGCCCCACATCATCAGCTGGCCGGCCAGCGCGCGGCGTATCAGCTCGCCGAAGTGGGCCACCTCGAACGCCATGCGCAGGCCCACCTTGTCCATGCAGCTGCGCCAGAGCTCGTTGCGGGCGCGGGCGCTCTGGTCCGGCCTGCTGGCCAGGCGCAGCGTGAGCGGCGAGCCGTCGGGCGCCTCGCGGTAGCCGTCGCCGTTGCGGTCGACGTAGCCGTAGGTGTCGAGCAGCGCGCGGGCGCGCGCCAGCCGGCCGCCGCTGTCGTCGCGGCTGCGCAGCAGCGGGTCGTGGCCGTGGCAGGGCGGCGGGATCAGGCTCTGCGCCGGCACCGCCTGGTCCCGCATCAGCAGGCGGATCTCGCGCGGCTCGTCGAAGGCCAGCGCCACCGCCCGGCGCAGCGCCACCTGCGCCGGTGCCGTGCCGCCCACCAGGGGGTCGTCGCCGTTGAAGAAGGTGTGCGCGACATCAGCCGCCGCCACGCGCTGGGCCTGCACGCCGCGCCGGGCCAGGTAGGGCGCCAGCGTGCCGCCCGGCACCGCCAGCGGTGCGAACTCCGGCGGCAGCTCCAGCAGGTCGTGCTCGCCGCCGTAGAAGGCCAGCCAGCGCGGCTGGGCTTCTTGCACGATGGCGATCTCCACCCGGTCCAGCCGCGGCAGGCGCTGGCCCAACAGATGCTGCTGGGCGGCCAGCGCGGCGGCGTCGCCGACCGGTGCGAGCGAGTCGAAGACCTGCTCGCGAAAACCGGGGTTGCGCGCCAGCACGATCAGCGAAGCGCGCCGCCACTGCGCGAGCCGGAACGGGCCGGTGCCTACCGGATGCGCCATCAGGTCGTCGGCATAGGCCTCGACGACCTCGCGCGCCACCGCGCCGGTCCAGCCCGGCGAGGCGAACACGTGGGCGAAGCGCGGCGAGGCTTGGTCCAGCCGCAGCTCGAAGCGGTAGCGGTCCAGCGCGCGCAGGCCGGCCACTTCTTCGTCGTAGGCGAACGGCGTCTTGTCCTTCAGCGCGCGCTGGCGCAGCTCGCCCAGGCCCAGCAGCCCGGCGTTCTCGAAGCGGTAGAGGTGCTCGGTCTTGATGCGCGGGTCGTAGTAGCGCTTGATCGTGTAGACGTAGTCGGCCGCCACCAGCTCGCGCGGCTTGCCGCCGAAGGCCGGGTCGTCGGCGAAGAAGATGCCCGGCCGCAGCGTGAAGACGAAGTGGCGGAAGTCGGCCGAGACCTCGGGCAGCGCGGCGGCCGTGAGCGGGCGCAGCGCGGCCGGGCGCGCGAGGTAGTCGTAGCAGAGCGGCGCTTCGAAGATGTGGGCGTTGACGGTGACCGAGGTGTGGTCCGACACCTGCGGCGGGTCGAAGCCGGTCTCGGCGATCTCGAAAGCCACGCGCAGGGTCTTGGCGCCATGTTGTCCGGGAGTGCTGCCGGCCGCCGCGGCGCCGGCCGGGGCCAGTAGTGCGCTAACCCCCGCGCTTGCCCCCGCGCCCAGCCACTCGCGCCGGCGCCAGCGGCGAGGCGGCTCAGGCGCCGGCGCCACGCCGGCTCTCGTCGAGATCGACGTACTGCCACCAGTCGAGCCAGAAGACCGGCTTGCGGTAGCCGGTCAACCAGGCCTGCGCCAGGTCGGTGACGTAGCGGTGGGCGTGGATGCGGTAGGGCATGTAGACCACGGCCAGGCGCTTGGTTTCGCGGAACAGCGCCTCGCGCTCCGGCCCGTCCGGCAGCACCTCGAGCTTCTCGTAGATCGCATCGAACTCGGGCAGCTTGAAGCGCGAGATGTTCTGCCCGCCGCTCTGCGCGCCGTGGTAGCGCTGCAGCGCGTCTAGTCCGTCGGGCGCCGCGGCGATGCTGCCGACGCCCCACATCATCAGCGTGCCGGAGCGGGCGGCCTTGAGCTGCTCGGGCCACTTGGCCACCTTGAACTCGACCCGCAGCTTGAGCGCATCCATGTTGCGCTGCCACAGCTCGGCCAGCTGGCGCGAGGCCTGGTCGGGCTGGGTCGAGATCTGCAGCAGCAGCGGCGAGCCGTCGGGCAGGTCGCGCCAGCCGTCGCCGGTCTTGTCGACATAGCCGTAGGTGTCCAGCAGCGCCTGCGCGCGGGCCGGGTTGTACTCGCTCATCTCGCTCTTGAAGGCCGGGTCGTACGAGGTGGTGTGCGGCGCCGAGGGGGCCTGCCCGGGGATGGCCTGGCCGCGCCGGGCGAGGCGGATCTCGCGCTCGACGTCTATGCCCAGCGAGATCGCGCGGCGCAGCGCGATCTTGTCCGGCGTGTAGCCGCCCACCAGCGGGTGCTCCATGTTGAACAGCGTCATCACCATGTCAGGCCGCAGGCTGCGGTAGGCCCGCACGCCTTGCTTGGCCAGGTTGGGCGCGATGACATTGTTCGGGATGGCCTGGGTGATGAAATCGCCGGGCACCTCTTCGAGCAGGTCCTGCTGGCCGTTCAGGAAGGACAGCCAGCGCGGCTGGTTCTCCTCGATGATGGCGATCTCGACCTGGTCCACCATCGGGATGCGCCGGCCCTTGAAGCGCGCTGCGATGGCCTGGCCCTCGGCATCGCCCGCCGCCGGTTCGGCGTCGTAGTAGCGCTCGCGGTAGCCCGGGTTGCGCTCCAGCACGATCAGCGACGCGCGCCGCCACTGCTTGAGCCTGAACGGCCCGGTGCCGACCGGGTGGGCGCCGACCGCGTCGGGGTAGGCCTCCACCACCTCGCGCGCGACCGCGCCCAGAAGGTCGCTGGCGGCGAGGAACTCGATGAAGCGCGGGCGCGCGCCCTCGAGCTTGATCTGCAGCGTGTAGCGGTCGAGCGCACGCAGGCCCTCGACCGGGGTGTCGTAGTCGAAGGGCTTCTTGCCATCGATGCCGCGCTGCCGCTGCGCGGCCAGGCCCACCAGCTTGAAGGTGTCTATGCTGGCCCAGAGCGGGCTCTTCAGCGCCGGGTCGGCAAAGCGCTTGATGGCGTAGGCGTAGTCCTCGGCCACCAGCTCGCGCGGCTGGCCCTTGAAGGCCGGGTCGTCGGCAAAGTGGATGCCGGGCCGGACCTTCATGGTCCAGGTGCGGAAGTCGTCGCTGGCCTCCGGCAGGGCCGCGGCCGTCAGCGGCTTGAACTTGACCGGCCTCGCCAGGTGGTCGTAGCCGTAGAGCGCCTCGAAGATGTGCCCGGTGACGATGCGCGAGTAGATGTCCTGGATCTGCGTCGGGTCGAAGCTGGTCTCGGCGATCCTGAAGGCATAGCGCAGCACCTTCCTGGGCGCGTCGCCGCCGGTGCTCGCTGCCTGGGCAGAGGCCGCCTGGGCCGAGGCCGGCTGCGCATGCAGCGCGGCCCAGCCGGTGGGCAGGCTCAGGCCGGAGAGCAGGAGGGCGCGGCGTATGCGTTTGGGTGAAGAAGGTTTCATCGGACTGCAGGAAGATGAATCGAGGATGGCGCGGGAGCGGAAAAAGGCGGGCTACACGCCGGCGACACGCAGCCCGTCGTCGATGTCCACGCAGTGCCACCACTCCTGCCAGAACAGCGTCTTGCGGTAGCCCAGCAGCTGTGCGTGCGCCAGATCGGTCTGGTAGCGGTGCGCGTGGGCGCGGTAGGGCATGTAGGCCACGGCGATGCGCTTGGCCTCGCGGAACAGCGTCTCGCGCTCCGGCCCGTCCGGCAGCACTTCGAGCTTCTCGTAGATCGCGTCGAACGCCGGCTGCCTGAAGCGGGCCAGGTTCTGGCCGCCGCTCTGTGCGCCGTGGTAGCGCCGCAGCGTGCCTATGCCGTCGGGCGAATCGGCCAGGCTGCCGACGCCCCACATCATCAGGCCGCCGGCGCGCGCCGCCTTGAGCTGCTCGGGCCACTTCGCGACCTTGAACTCGACGCGCAGCTTCAGCGCGTCCATGTTGCGCTGCCACAGCTCGGCGAGCTGGCGCGAGGCCTGGTCGGGCTGGGTCGAGATTTCCAGCAGCAGCGGCGAGCCGTCGGGCAGCTCGCGCCAGCCGTCGCCGTCCTTGTCGGTGTAGCCGTACAGGTCCAGCAGCGCCTGGGCGCGGGCCGGGCTGTACTCGCTCATCTCGCTCTTGAAGGCCGGGTCGTAGGAGCTGGTGTGCGGCACCGCCGGGCCCTGCGCGGGGATGGCCTGGCCGCGCCGCACGATGCGGATCTCGCGCTCGATGTCGACGCCCAGCGAGATGGCGCGGCGCAGCGCCACCTTCTCCGGCGTGTAGCCGCCGACGACCGGGTGCTCCATGTTGAACAGCGTCAGCCCGATGTCGGCCCGGACGCGGCGGTAGGCCTGCACGCCTTGTTTGGCGAGGTGGGGGGCGATCTGGTTGTTCGGCAGGGCCTGGGTGATGAAGTCGGCGGGCACCTCTTCGATCAGGTCCTGCTGGCCGTTGAGGAAGGACAGCCAGCGCGGCTGGTTCTCCTCGATGATGGCGATCTCGACCTGGTCGATCATCGGGATGCGGCGGCCTTTGAAGCGCGCTGCGATGGCCTGCCCCTCGGCATCGTCGGCGCCGGGCTCGGCGTCGTAGTAGCGCTCGCGGTAGGCGGGGTTGCGCTCCAGCACGATCAGCGAGGCGCGGCGCCACTGCTTGAGCCTGAACGGCCCGGTGCCGACCGGGTGGCCGCCGACCGCACCGGGGTGGGCCTCGACCACCTCGCGGGCCACTGCGCCGTAGAGGTCGCTGGCCGCGAGGAACTCGACGAAGCGCGGTCGGGGCGTTTCGAGCTTGAACTGCAGCGTGTAGCGGTCGATGGCGCGCAGGCCCTCGATCGGCACGTCGTAGTCGAAGGGCTGCTTGGCGGCCAGCGTGCGTTTGCGCTCGGCGGCCAGGCCGAGCAGCTTGTAGCTGTCCACCGAGGTCCAGTTCGGGCTCTTCAGCGCCGGGTCGGCGTAGCGCTTGATCGAGTAGACGTAGTCCTCGGCCACCAGCTCGCGCGGCTTGCCGTTGAAGGCCGGGTCGTCGGCGAAGTGGATGCCCGGCTGCAGCTTGACGGTCCAGGTGCGGAACTCGTCCGACGCCACCGGCATCGCCGCTGCGGTCAGCGGCTTGAACTTGACCGGCCGTGCCAGGTGGTCGTAGCAGTACAGGCCCTCGAAGATGTGCGGCGTGATGGTGCGCGAGTAGATGTCGTTGACCTGGGTCGGGTCGAAGCTGGTCTCGGCGACCCGGAAGGCGTAGCGCAGCACCTTCTTCTTGGCCGCTGGCGGGGCGGAGGCGCCCTGCGCCGGGCCGGGCGAGGGCCAGCCTGCGGCCAGGCCGGTGAGCACGGCCGGTGCGGCGAGGGTCAGGGCGCGGCGGGTGGCGCGGTGCGGGGGCAGCTTCATGGTGTCAACGGAGACGGGCGCAGGGCGGGTCTTCAGCGGCTGCGCCGGGCGGCCGCCTGCATCGCCGTGTCGATGTCCAGGTAGCGCCAGCTCTCGCGCATGAAGGGGTGGCGGCGGTAGCCGATCACCCAGGGGTGGGTGATGTCGGCGACCATGCGGTGGCCGGCGATCTTGTAGGGCATGTAGGCCACGCCTATCTTCTTGATCTGTGCGATCAGCGTGTCGCGCTCGGGGCCGTCGGGCAGCGCGGCCTGCTGGCGGAAGAGGGCGTTCAGCGCCGGCAGGTCGAAGCGGGCGTGGTTGGCCTGGCCTTTGCTGGGGCCGTAGAGCAGGTCCATCATGTAGCTGCCGTCCGGCGTGGTGGCGCTCCACGAGACGCCCCACATCATCAGCTTGCCCAGGCGCGAGGCCTTGAGGTTCTCGGGCCACTTGGCGATCTTGAAGACGAAGCGCACCTTCAGGTCCTCGGAGGTCTTGTTCCAGAGGTCTTGCAGGATGCGCGAGGCCTGGTCGGGCTGTGCCGAGTACTCGATCAGCAGCGGCGAGCCGTCGGGCTGCTCGCGCCAGCCGTCGCCGTCCTTGTCGACATAGCCGTAGAGGTCGAGCAGCGCGCGGGCGCGCGGCACGTCGTAGTCGCTCATCTCGCTCTTGAAGGCCGGGTCGTAGCCCGAGGTCATCGGCGGCACGATGGACTGCGCCGGCACGGCCTGGCCCTTGCGCGCCTGCTGGATCTCGGCGTTGACGTCGTAGCCCAGCGCGAGCGCGCGGCGCAGCGCGACCTTCTCCGGCGTGTAGCCGCCGACGACCGGGTTCTCCATGCCGAAGTAGCTGTAGGTCACGTCGATCGCCGGGATGCGGTCGAGCTGCATGCCCTGCTTGACGAGGTGGGGCGCGAGCTGCCCGTTGGGGATGATGGGCGGCGAGAGCTCGGGCGGCAGGCGTTCTATCCAGTCGTGCTCGCCATTCAGGAAGCCGAGCAGGCGGGGCTGCGACTCCTCGACGATGGAGACCTCGATGCGGTCGATCATCGGCAGCCGCCTGCCCTTGAGCTTGGCGGCGATGGCGAGCGAGCGCGGGTCGCCGGCGGGGGCCTGTGCGTCGTAGTACTGCTCGCGGAAGCCCGGGTTGCGCTCCATCACGATCTGCGACGAACGCCGCCACGCGGCCAGCCGGTAGGGCCCGGTGCCCACCGGGTGCTCCATGATGCGGTCGCCGTAGGCCTCGACCACCTCACGCGCGACGGCGCCGACCATGCCGCTGTCGGTCATCACGAAGGCGAAGCGCGGCGAAGGCTGATCGAGCTTGATCTGCAGGGTGTAGCGGTCCGGCGCGCGCAGCCCCTCGACCTCCTCGTCATAGGGAAACGGGCTCTTGTCCTTCAGCACCCGGCGGCGCAGCTCGGAGAGGCCGGTGATCTGCGCGTTCTCGAACTGCGCCAGGTTGGGGCTCTTCAGCCTGGGGTCGTAGTGGCGCTTGATGGCGTAGACGTAGTCCTGCGCCACCAGCTCGCGCTTCTGGCCCTTGAAGGCGGGGTCGTCGGCAAAGTAGATGCCGGGCCGGATGCGGAAGGTGAAGCTGCGGAAGTCGGCCGAGACCTCGGGCAACGCGCTGGTGGTCTGGGGCTTGAGCGCGACCGGCCGGGCCAGGAAGTCGAAGGTCAGCGGCGCCTCGAACATGCTGGAGGCCACGACGCGCGAATACACATCGGAGATCTGCGCCGGGTCGAAGCCGGTCTCGGCGATGGGGAAGGCGTACTTCAGCACCTTCGGCGGTGCGTCGGCCGCGGCGGCGGTGAGGCAGCAACAGGCGGCCGCGAAGCTGGCGACCAGGGAACGTAGCGTCATCGTGGGTGCTTGAAAGACGAGGGCGTGGCCAGGGCGAACAATAAGCGATGGCTTACCCCGGCCCCACTCGGGGTCTTCCGGGGTGACCCGGGGTAGTTCAGCAGGTTTCGCACCAGGGGCCGCCACCGACGGCGCAGACGCCGGGCGAACACCGGACAAACGCGGGGCCGAACGCGCCGGACACGCCACTACACTCGCGCCCACCGGAACCGGGCCGGCATGGAACTGGCTTGCAAGCCCGGGCAACGACTGATGTCATAGAGGAGCTCATGGCGGCCTACCTGATACGGCGCCTGTGGCAAATGGTCCCGACCTTGGTCGGGGTGGTGCTGCTGGTGTTCATCCTGTTCAAGTTCTTCGGCGGCGACCCGGCCGAGATCCTCGGCGGCCTCAACGCCACGCCCGAGCAGGTCGATGCGATCCGCGAGCAGCTCGGCCTGAACGAGCCCTGGTGGGTGCAGCTGGGCATCTTCGTCAAGCAGATCGTCACCTTCGACTGGGGCAAGAGCTGGGCCACCAACGAGGCGGTCAGCAACCTCTTCGCGACCCGGCTGCCGGCCACGCTGACAGTGATGTTGCCCATCCTGCTGCTGGACACCGCGCTGGCCGTGCCGATCGCGCTCGGCGTGGCCTACGTGCGCGGCTCGCTGACCGACCGCGTCATCATGGTCGCCACCACGGTGGCGCTGTCGATCTCCTTCCTGGTCTACGTGATCGTCGGCCAGTATGTGTTCGGTTTCCAGCTCGGCTGGTTCCCGGTGCAGGGCTGGAGCGACAGCGTGCTGACCAACCTCGCCACCTACGCGCCACTGCCGGTGCTGCTGGCCGTGGCGGTGGGCCTGAGCCCGCAGACCCGGCTCTACCGCAGCTTCTTCCTCGACGAGCTGGGGCAGGACTACGTGCGCACCGCGCGCGCCAAGGGCCTGGGCGAGGGCACGGTGCTGTTCAAGCACGTGCTGCGCAACGCGATGATCCCCATCCTGACCAACGTCGGCCTGGCGCTGCCCAGCATCTTCGTCGGCTCCTTCCTGATCGAGGTCTTCTTCTCCATCCCCGGCCTGGGCCGCGAGGTGCTGCTGGCGGTCAACCGCAGCGACTATCCCGTCATCCAGGCGGTCACCATCTACCTGGCCGTGCTCACGATGCTCATCAATCTCGGCACCGACCTGATGTACAAGGTCGTCGATCCACGGGTGGTCTTGAAATGAGCGCGGTCATCGCTTCACAACCCGCGGCTGTCTCGATGCCCGACGAGCGATCCGAAGGCGTCTGGCACGCCGCCTGGCGCCGCTTCAAGGGCGACAAGGTCGGCCTGGTGGCCATGATCGTGGTGCTGGGTTTCCTGCTGCTGATCGCGCTGGCCGCGCTCGGCCTGGTCGCGAAGGACTGGCAGAACGAAGTCGGCGTGCCCAATGCCGCCCCCACCTTCATCGGCGCCAAGCCGGGCGAGGCCACCGCGGCGATCGAGGTGCCCCAAGGCCCCAACGTCGACATCTCCGACATCGACCCGCTGGCGCCCAAGTACAAGGAGTGGGACGAGAAGGCCAGGAGCTACGCCACCACCGAGACGGTCAAGGCCCAGACCCTGCCGCTGGGCGGCGACAGGCTGGGCCGCGACGTGCTGCAGAAAGTCATCAAGGGCACCGAGATCTCGGTCTTCGTCGGCGTGCTGGCGGCCGTGCTCGCCACGCTGATCGGCACCGTGCTGGGCGCGCTGGCGGGCTTCTTCGGCAGGCGGGTCGGCGACTTCCTCGAGTGGCTCTACAACGTCTTCACCGCCATCCCCGACATCCTGCTGATCTTCGCCTTCGCCGCGGTGCTGGGCCGCGGCATAGGCACGGTGGTGTTGATCCTCGCGCTGACGGGCTGGACGGGGCTGTACCGCCAGGTGCGCGCCGAGTTCATCAAGCACAGCCAGCGCGAGTACGTGCGGGCGGCGGAGGCGATCGGTGCCTCCAGCGCGTCGCGCATGTTCCGCCACATCCTGCCCAACGTCAGCCACGTGATCCTGGTGCGCATGTCGCTGCTGGTGGTGGGCTTCATCAAGAGCGAGGTGATCCTGTCCTACCTGGGCCTGGGCGTGCCGGTCGACCAGGTGAGCTGGGGCACCATGCTGGCCGAGGCGCAGGCCGAGCTGATCCTCGGCTACTGGTGGCAGCTCGCCGCGGCGACCGCCTTCATGGCGGTCTTCGTGACCGCGTTTTCGCTGATGGCCGACGCCTGGCGCGACGCGCTGGACCCCAAGCTGCGCGGGCTGGAATGAACACGATGGAAAACGCCTCCCCCATGCTGCTCAGCATCCAGGACCTGAAGGTCGCCTTCCGCATGGGCACGCAGAACGGCGTCGTGCAGCGCGCCGAGGCGGTCGGCCGCGGCGCGCAGGGCGTCAGCTTCGACATCCCGGAGAACGCCACCGTCGCGCTGGTCGGCGAGTCCGGCTCGGGCAAGAGCGTCACCGCGATGTCCATCGTCAACCTGCTGCCGGTCAACGCCGAGCGCTCGGGCCGGGTGCTGTGGCGCGGGCGCGACCTGCTGCAGGCCGGCCGCGCCGAGCTGCAGGCGCTGCGCGGCGCGCAGATCGCCTGTGTCTTCCAGGACCCGATGTCGTCGCTGAACCCGGTCTTCACGGTCGGCCAGCAGATCGTCGAGACCCTGGCCGAGCACCTCAAGCTCAAGCCCAAGGCGGCGCTCGCCAAGGCCGAGGCACTGCTGGCCGAGGTCGGCATCCCCGAGCCCAGGCGGCGGTTGGGCGCCTACCCGCACGAGCTTTCGGGCGGCCAGCAGCAGCGCGTGATGATCGCGATGGCGCTGGCCTGCGAGCCCAAGCTGCTGATCGCCGACGAACCCACCACCGCGCTGGACGTGACCATACAGCGCCAGATCCTGGAGCTGCTGGCCAAGCTCAAGGTCAAACACAAGCTCTCGGTGCTCTTCATCAGCCACGACCTCGGTCTGGTGGGCGAGATCGCCGACCATGTGGTGGTGATGCGCCACGGCACCATCCGCGAGCAGGGCCCGGTGGCGCAGATCTTCAGCGCGCCGCAAGACGGCTACACCCGCGCGCTGTTGGCCTGCCGGCCCAGCCTGGACCACAACCCGGCGCGCCTGATGGTGATCGACGACCACATCGCCCAGCAGGCCGCGCTGGAGCGTGGCGACGCGGCGGCCGCGGCGCGTACCGGCAAGGCCAAGGACCCGGACGCGCCGGTGGTGCTGGCGGTGAAGGCGCTGGCCAAGAGCTTCTGGATCAAGACCGGGCTGTTCGCCCAGCGCGAGTTCAAGGCCGTGCGCGACGTCAACTTCCAGCTGCGGCGCGGCCACACGCTGGGGGTGGTGGGCGAGTCGGGCTCGGGCAAGACGACGATGGGGCTGACCCTGCTGCGGCTGCACGAGCCGACCGCCGGCGAGGTCTTGTTCGAGGGCAAGAACCTGCTCAAGCTCAGCGACCGCGAGCGCCAGCTGATGCGGCGCCGCATCCAGATCGTCTTCCAGAACCCTTATGCCTCGCTGAACCCGCGCTTCACGATCGGCCAGGCGCTGATCGAGCCGATGGTGATACACGGCATTGGCGCCGACACCGCGGAGCGCGAGCAGCGCGCGCGCGAGCTGCTGGTCAAGGTGGGGCTGGACGGCCGGGCCTTCGGCAAGTACCCGCACGAGTTCTCCGGCGGCCAGCGCCAGCGCGTGGCGATCGCGCGCTGCCTGACGCTCAACCCCGAGGTGCTGGTGCTGGACGAGGCGGTGAGTGCGCTCGATGTGTCGGTGCAGGCGCAGGTGTTGAACCTGCTGAAGGACCTGCAGGACGAACTCGGCCTCGCCTACATCTTCATCAGCCACGACCTGGCGGTGGTGCGCTTCATCTCGGACGAGGTGCTGGTGATGAAGGATGGCGAGGTGGTGGAGCAGGCGTCGGCGGAGGCGATCCTGGCTTCGCCCCAGCAGGAATACACGCGGAGGTTGTTGGGGGCGGTGCCTAGGGGGTATCAGCCTGCGGTGGCCTAAGGGGGCTGGTGCCGCTCCGCGCGGTGGGTTTGTTCTTTTGGTCAGAGCCCGCCGGGTTTCGCCCGGCCGGCGAGTCACTTTCTTTTTTGCGAAAAAGAAAGTAACCAAAGAAAAGCGCTTTACACCCATATTTATTTCTCGGCCAGGGCATCGGTCGCTGCGCTCCGTCCTGTGCACCCGGGGC
>DATHWJ010000098.1:0-3004 GCA_035460745.1 Ideonella sp.
ACCGGCGAGCTTCGCTCAAGCGGCGTTGACCGTCGGCTTCAGCAGGTCCGCAATGCCGATGCGGTGGGCAAACTCCTCCCGCACACGCTCGGCCACCTCGGTCACCGCGGCCGCGCCGTCGTCGAGAAAGTCGATCACCGAGCGGAAGGGGCGCTCGCCGGCCGGCAGGCTCACGATGCGCGCGATCTCGTCGGCCACCGCCTGCGGGTCGGCGGCGTCGGGCATCAGCGCGCTGAGCCGCGCGCCCACCTGGTCCATCAGGCCGTCGTAGCGGGCATCGTAGGCCGCCACGGTGGCCGTGTCGGCCGGCTTGCCGGCGTTGGGGAAGTGCTGCGTGCCTTGGGTGAAGGCGCCCGGCACCACCAGCGAGGTCTCGATGCCGAAGCGCGCGACCTCGTAGGCCAGCGTCACCGCCAGCGAGTCCATCGCCGCCTTGGCGGCCGCATACGGCCCGAGGAAGGGCGGGAAGCCGCCGCGCGTGGTCGTGCTGCTGACCCACAGCAGCAAGCCGGCCTGCTGGGCGCGCAGCAGCGGCAGCACCGCCTTGTTGACGCGCTGGGTGCCCAGCAGGTTGGTGTCGAAGACCTTCACTATCTCTTCCGGCGTGAAGGCCTCGGTCGGCCCGACCACCAGGTGGCCGGCGTTGTGCACCACCGCGTCGAGGCGGCCTTGCTCGGCGACGATGGTCTGCACCGCCTGGTCGGCCGAAGCCTGGGAGAGCACGTCGAGCTCCACCGTGCGCAGGTCCAGGCCTTGCGCAAAGCTCCAGTCGCGCAGTTCGCGCACCCGGGCGGCATTGCGCCCGGCCACGTCGCGCATGCTGGCGTAGACGGTGTGGCCGGCGGCAGCGAGGGCGCGGGCGCTGAGGTGGCCGATGCCGGTCGAGGCACCGGTGACGAGGACGACGGATTTCATGGTGTTTCCTTTCGAGGGCGATGTGGGGTGCGGTGTGGCTTGTTCAGACCAGGCCGCCGTTGGCGCGCAGGGTCTGGCCGTTGATCCAGCCGCCATCCGGGCTGGCGAGCAGCGCGACGGCGTTGGCGATGTCTTCCGGGGTGCCCAGGCGTTCGAGCGGCGCGGCCTTGGCCAGGCGGTCTATGGTCTCGGGCGTCTTGCCGTTCAGGAACAGCGCGGTGGCGGTCGGCCCCGGGGCGATCGCGTTGACGGTGATGTGCCGGCCGCGCAGCTCCTTGGCGAGGATGTGGGTCATCACCTCGATCGCGCCCTTGGTGGCGGCGTAGACCGCATAGCCCGGCAGGCCCAGGCCGATCACGCTGGTCGAGAAGTTGACGATGCGGCCACCGGCCTGCAGGCGGGCCGCCGCTTCGCGCATGGTGTTGAAGCTGCCCTTGACGTTGACCGAGAACAGGCTGTCGAAGGTCTTGTCGTCGGTATCGGCCAGCAGGGGCAGGCTGGGCGGCATGATGCCGGCGTTGTTGACCAGCACGTCGACGCGGCCGTAGGCGCGCAGCGCCTCGTCGAAGAGCCGGCGCACGGCCGCCGGGTCGGCCACGTCGGCCTGAACGGCCGTGGCTTGGCCGCCGGCGGCGGCGATCTGCTCGACCAGGCGCTGGGCCTCGGCCGCGCTGCCGGCGTAGTTGACGACAACGGCGTAGCCGTCGCGCGCCAGGCGGGTGGCGATGGCGGCGCCGATGCCGCGCGAGGCGCCGGTGACGATGGCGACCTGGGTGGCCGTCTGGGAGATGGTCTGGATGGGGGTGTTCATGAGGCTGCTCCGGTGAGGTGAGGGGAGGTCCGCCGCGCCGTGCGAGAGGTGTTTTGCGGCGGGTTGGCGTGAATTGTTCTGTTTCGTTGAGGCAAGATAAATAGGTTATATTTGCCATCACTATCCAACCAGAGTAAACAATCAGGAGCGCCCCGCATGGACCGTTTCGATGCGATGCAGGTCTTCGTGCGCATCGTCGAGCTGAAGAGCTTCACGCAGGCCGCCGACGACCTGCAGCTGCCGCGCGCCACCGTCACCCACACCATCCAGCAGCTGGAGAAGCGCCTGGGCGTGCGCCTGCTGCACCGCACGACGCGCCAGGTCAGCGCCACGCTCGATGGCGAGGCCTACTACCTGCGCTGCCAGCGCCTGATCGCCGACCTGGAGGAGGCCGAGTCGGCCTTCAGCCAGTCGGCTGCCAAGCCCAAGGGCAAGCTGCGGGTCGATCTGCAGGGCACGCTGGCGCTGCACTTCCTGCTGCCGCGGCTGGGCGGCTTCTGCGAGCGCTACCCCGACCTCGAGCTGGAGATAGGCCTGGGCGACCGGCTGGTGGACCTGGTGCGCGAAAGCGTCGATTGCGTGCTGCGGGCCGGCGAGCCGCGCGAGTCCAGCATGGTCGGGCGGCGTGTCGCGCTGCTGGAGCAGGTCACCTGCGCGAGTGCCGCGCACATCGAGCGCCACGGCGAGCCGACCACGCTGGAGGCCTTCCGCGGCCAGCGCGCGGTCAACTACGCCGGCGCCAGCGGCAAGATCCTGCCCTTCGAGTTCCTCGTCGACGGTGTGCTGCGCACCCTGCAGTTGAAGGGTCCCACTACCGTCAGCCATGCCGACGCCTATGCGGCCTGCTGCGAGGCCGGCCTGGGCTACGCGCAGATGCCGCGCTACCACGTCGAGAAGCAGCTGGCCGCGGGCACGCTGCGCGAGGTGCTGGTGCCCTTCAGGCCGGCGCCGATGCCGGTCTCGGTGCTGTACCCGCACCACCGGCAGCTCTCGCCGCGGGTGCGGGTCTTCGTCGACTGGGTGGCCGACTGCATGCGGCGCGGCCCGTGAGGCTGCAGGGGCAGAGGCCGCGGTTGGAGCGTCTCGGCACCGCTCTCAAGGAAACGACCAGGCCGCTGTCGATTCTTCGGCAGGAGGACCGGAGGAGGTCAGCTCGCCGCGGTCCCGTGCCTTTCGCAGCGCCTCCCGGGGGCTCGACCAGGCAGGCAGGCGCAGTGCCTGCTCAATGGCGCTGGATCAACCGCGGCGTCCGCACGAACTGCGGCTCATGCGTGCCCG
>DATHWJ010000099.1:0-1928 GCA_035460745.1 Ideonella sp.
TCGTCGGTCGACGGCGACAACGTGTTCTACAAGGTCAACAAGGCGCGCTGCGTGCAATACCAGACGCTGAACGGCAAGGCGCTGACCAAAGGCGCACCGGCGACCACGCTGGCGGTGCTGGTGGCGGGCATCGCGGCTACCGCGAAGACGGTGGTGGAGATCGCGATCAAGCTGGCGTGAGGCCCGCGGGGTTGCGGGCCGTCCCGTCCGTCACCCCAGCGACTTGAGCAGCGCCGCCAGTTCGGGGTCCATCTCTTCCTCGGCAGCGGCCTCCTCGGGGCTTGCTTCGGCGGCGGGTGCCGGCGTGTCGTCGGCGCCGCCCAGGCTGGCCAGCAGCGCTTCGAGTTCGTTGTCCACATCGCTGGCGCCGGCGTCGCCGCTGTCCGCTTCGGCGTCTGCGGTTGCGGTTGCGGTTGCGGTTGCGGTTGCGGTTGCGGCGGGCTCGTCCGCGTGGGCGGAGACCAGCGCTTCTTCGGCCTCCTGCGCTGCTTCGGCCACCTCGGGCGCGGGCGCGGGCGCACTCGGCGCCCCGATCGCAGCGGGCCCGCTGGCGCGCCGGACCTCGACGGCGCCTGCCGCGCCGGCACCGCCCTTCGCCTTGTCCAGCTTGCCTTGAACCAGGAACCTCGCGCTGCTGGCCGCCTTGCGCGGTGCGCTGGCCGAGGCGGCCAGGCCGTCACCGTTGACCGCCTGCAGGCCGGCCAGGCGGACCAGCGGCTCGCCCTTGTGGGCCATCACGCCGTTGATGCCGAAGTCGCGCAGCAGCGTCGCGGCGTTGGTATTGACCAGGCGCTCGGTGCAGGGCAGCGCGACGCTGTCGCCGTCGGCATCGACGAAGTGGTGGAAGGGCAGGTCGTCGATGGTGAGCTGGCCGCCGCGCACGCCCAGCACCGCCAGTGCGAGCAGGGCCGGGTGGCCCCAGAGCATGCCGTGCAGGCCGGCGCTGGCGCTGAACTCCTCGAAGCTGAAGCTCTGGATCGGGTCGCTGCGCTTGCCGTAGGGGTGGCGCAGCAGGAAACGCGGGCCGATCAAACCCAGGTAGGAGGCGTTGGGCATCTGCTGCAGCGCCTCGAAGGCCTGGCGCACCAGCCGGTGCGGCGGCTCGCGGCGGTCGGTGAAGGGGTCGGTCGCGATCGCGGTGATGAAGGGCGCGCCGGCATGCGCGGCGACGTTGGCGATACGGCCCAGCAGCTCGGCCTGCGGCGGCGCGGCCTCGAAGTGGTAGCAGCCGGCGAGGTAGCTGTAGCCGCCATCCGGGTCCTGCGAGGGCGTGTCGACCAGCAGCTTGTACAGGCCGGTCTCCGACAGATCCTCATGGCCGCTCAGGTCGGCGGCCAGCTCCTCGGCGGTGATGTCGAACAGGTGGACCTGCAACTGGTGGCTGGTCTCCAGCCGGCGCAGCAGGAAGTCGACGCCGCGCCAGAGCGACTCGGCGTTCTGGAAGTCGGGCTGGTGCAGCACCGCGCGCATCGCGTCGGACAGGGCGTTGTCGACCGTCGAGACCAGCGCGTCCTTCTGCGGGTTGGGCGCGGGCACGACGAAGGGACCGACGATGCTGCGCAGCAGCGCTTCCAGGCTGTCGTCGGGGCCGGCGGTGACGGCCGGGCGGCCGGTCAGGCGGGCGAAGTCGTCCAGCTTGGCACCGCCGGCCAGCGCGGCGCCGCGTGCGCGGGCGCTGCGCGAGACGCTGGAGGCCTTGCGTTTTGTACCGCCGCTGAAGGCCTGCACCTCGGCCGCCGCCTTCGCGAAGGTGGAAGGCGTGTTGAGCCGCTTGCGCAGGCCGGCCAGCGCGGAGAAGACCTCCAGGTTGCGGTAGAGCTCGTCGGGGTGGAAGGACTCCAGCTCGGTGATCGCCACCTCCACCGCGCTGCCGCCCGCGCCTATCGGCAGCGTCAGCTTCAGATCCAGGCGGCCGAGCGCGTCTTCCA
>DATHWJ010000100.1:0-21250 GCA_035460745.1 Ideonella sp.
CAGCGTGGCGCGCGGGCGCTGGGCCCCGGCCTCGGTGTCCAGCGCCAGCTGCAGCGCGGTGCGTGCGTTCTGCGCGTCGCGGGTGGCAGCGCTTACCCAGGCGGCCAGCGCCTGGTGATGCACTGGCCGCGCGCGCAGCTCGCGCGCCAGCCGCTCGGCGAACTCGACCAGCGGGCCGGGGTAGTCGGCGGCGCGCGGCGGCAGGTTGGCCAGGTCTTTCAGCAGCTCGGCGATGGTGCGCGTCTCCAACCGCCGGGTGCTGTCGGCCAGCGAGCGCAGGTAGAGGCGGTAGACCACGGCGGGCGAGACGCCGGTGTCATCGACCAGCGAGAGCAACTGCTCGACCTGGGCCGAGGCGCCGGGCGGCTTGCCCAGCTTGAACTCGCCGCCGCCCGGCACGTCGATGACCAGGTAGGGGGCCTGCAGCTTCAGCTTGAGCGCCGCCACGTCGTCGAGCGCGGCGTGGAAGGCCTGGACGAAGTCGGGCCAGCCCGGGGCGGCGTGCATCTTGAGTTTCTGGAACAAGGCGTTCGAGAACAAGCCGGACTTCAGCTCGGTGAGGTTGCTGGCGCGCGTGCCCAGCGAGGCTGCGAACATCTGCGTCTGCTGGATGCCGTTGTCGGTAGCGCCGGGTTGCGCGAAGGATGCGGGCGCGGCGCGGCCGGTTTCGCCACTGTCGGAAAAGGGGTTGGCGCAGGCATCGAAGATGGCCACCTGCTGCGCGAGGTGGGCGAAGCGCTCGCCCTGCAGCGCCGCCATCAGGTCCTGCACGCAGACGCAGTAGGGCAGGCCGTCGCCGGCGTCTTCGGTGTAGAGGTAGTTGCGCCGGGGGAGCTGGTCGTCGATCACGCCGTGGCCGCCCCAATAGACGATCAGGCCGCTGCCGCCCATCTTGGGCAAGGTCTTGTCGACGAAGGCGCTGATCAGGTCGCGGCCGGCCTCGAAGCGGGCGACCGCCGGGTGGGCTGCCGACCAGACGGCGACCGCCGGGTCCTGTTCCCAGCTGGCCCGCGCGAGGAAGAGCGCGATGTGCTTCGCCTCCATGCCCCGGTCCAGCAGCCAGTCCACGCAGCGCAGCGCATCGTCGGCCGGGCCCGCCAGGCGCCAGGGGGTGCCGTAGGCATAGTGGTCGATGCCGACGACCAGCGCCCGGGTGTCCTGGGGCGCGGCGTCAAGCATGCGCGATGAAGGCGGCGACCTGCAGCCAGAGCTCGCGGCTGTGCAGGTAGGCGCTGTGCGAGGCCGGGAAGGACTCGCCGCTCTCGATCCGGTAGTCCGAGACCCGGCCGGTGAAGAGCTGCTCGCCGACATAGCTCAGCGGGTCGTTGAGGTCGTAGAAGTTGATCCACGAGGGGAAGTGGCCGGGCAGGGCCTCGGTGGTCTTGAGGTGTTTGAGCGCACCGATCTCGTAGAAGAACGGCGCCTGCGAGCCGAAGGTGATCAGGCCCTTGACCGGGGCCGGGCGCTGCTGCACCAGCAGCTCGAAGCAGGCGATGCCGCCCAGGCTGTGCGCGAAGACGAAGACCTCGTCGCCGGCGCACGCCTCGATCTGGTCCGCGATGAACTGGCGGATGCCGTCGCCGTGGGCCTGGTAGAGCAGGATGTCGCCGGCCGCCGGGTAGCTGGCATCGGTGAGCGAGCTGCGCTTGCGGCGTATCTGCCAGGTGGCGATGCTCTCGGCCAGGCCGCGAAACGGGGCGGTGACGAGCTTGAAGACGCCGCGCGTGTCGTCGGCCAGCAGGGCCTGCAGCGCCTGGGCCAGGGCGTCGCGGCTGGCGGCGTCCGGCACCGGGCCGCCGGCTTCCAGCGAGGCCTTGGCGAGGCCGGCCACGATGGCGCGGGCCAGCGCGTCGCGGTGCGGCGGCTGGCCGGCCAGCGCCGAGGCCTTGGCGCCCTTGAAGCCGGCGCTCTGCTCGACAGCATCCAGCGCCGCCAGCCAGTGGCCGTCCAGCGCCAGCGCGGCCAGCAGCTCGGGCCGGGCCGCCGAGCCCTTCAGGACCTGGAAGTTGGCCATCAGCCCAGCCAGCGGGTGCACGGCGTTGGGCGGCGTGGCCTTCTTCTCGGCCGGCGCAGTGGCCAGCAGCCCGAGCTCGAACGAGGGGTCTTGCAGCAGCAGGTCCCACAGGGCCTGGGCTGCTTCGTCGTCGCTGACGCCGACGCCGCGGCTGACGCCGTAGGTGGGGATGGAGGCGCCCTCGTGGTGCAGCCTGGCGCCGGCCGTTTCGCCCCACAGGCATTCGGCCACGCCGACCTCGGGGGCGTGCGCCGCGAGCTGCCGGCGTATCACCGCCAGGCTGGCTTCGTAGCCGGCCTGGCGGACCCCGGTGCCGTGCACAAAAAGAAGTCTCTTGGCCATGGCGAACCCCGCTGCGATGCAGAGCACCGCATGCTATCGGCGTCGGGGGCGATGTCCATCCCCAGCTTGGCGGGCTGTTCAGCGCGCGGGAGCCGCGCTGGGGGGTGGCGGGGAAGCTCCAGTGGGCGTGTTCTCGCGAGCCGCCGCGCAGCCGCGCCCGGCTTGCGGGCCGGAGGCCTGCTCGACGAGCTTGGTGCCGAGGCGGCCCGGCCAGCCGGTGACGCGCAGCGAGCGGTCCAGCGCCAGCAGCGCAGCCTGCTTGCGGTGAGGAGTGAGCACCATGTCGAGCTGCTGCTGCGCCAGGTCGAGCGAGCCGGTGCCGCTCACCGAGAGCCTATCGGTCTCGAGCTCCAGCCGGCGCAGGCGGCCCTTGCCATCGGCCAGGTCCAGCATCAGCACCGAGCAGGTGATGGGCACGCGCTCGGTGCTGCCGAGGGCCGCGCGCAGCCAGCGCCCACCGTCCAACCCGAGCTTGGCCTCCAGCGTGCCGGGCAGGCTGGCGCGCACGAGGCTGGCCTCCACCGTGCCGGCGGCAGCGGCGCGCAACGCGGCCATCGAGGCGCCCTGCGAGCGCAGCGCCACACGCAGGTCCAGGCCGCCGGCCAGTGTCTCGCCGCCGGCGCGGCCGTGGGGCAGCCTGGCGAGTTGCAGGCCCTGCAGGCCCAGCGCCAGCGTGGCGCTGGGCGGCGAGCCGCGCGTGTCCAGCCCCAGGCTGCCGCTGGCGCGCCCGCCGTAGATGCCGAAGGAGAGCGGCGCGACGCGCAAGCGGCCCTGGTCCAGCCGTGCCTTGGCGCTGAAGGCGCCGAGCGGTGTGGGCAGCACGCCCGCCAGGGTCTCGATCTGCCAGTCGATCTCGGCGTCGATCTGCTGCCATCGGTGGGCGGAGAGCGGCGTGGCCGAAGCGGCGGGCGTGGCATCCGCCTTGCCGGCGGGGCCCGCGCCGGTCGCCTCGCGCAGCGCAGCCCAGTCCACCCGCGTGCTGCTGAGCTGGGCACGCAGGGCCGGGCGTGTGCCCTCGGCCGAGCGCTCGCGAAAGGCCAGGCTGCCGGAGGCGTCGCTACTGCCGACGCGGGCCTGCAGCGCCGACAGCCGCCAATGCCGGCCCTCCTTGTGCAGCCGGCCCTGCAGCCGCGCCGGCAGTGCGAGCGGCGAGGGCGAGAAACCCAGGGCTGACGGCAGTTCGTCGGCGCGGCGGCTGTCGAGCAGCACCTGCAGGTCCAGCGCCGCGCTGCCGAGTACGTCGCTCAGCCGGCCCTCGGCGCGCAGCCAGGCGTTTGCGCTGCGCACCTCGCCGCGCAGCGCAAACGGCTGGCCGGTGTCGAACAGCGTCACCACGTCGCTGACCTCGGCCTGCCCCTGGAAGGGCACGCCGCGGCTGCTGCCCTGGAAACTGACCGACCGCGTCAGGGGAGGCTCGGTCGGCGGTGCGGCGAAGGCAGCCTGGGGTGCGGCGGCCCGCGTCTGCAGCGGGGTGCTCTGCAGGGCCACTTCCAGTGCCATCCCGCGGTGCACCACGCGCGCACGAGTGCGCTGCGCATCCAGCGCGAGCACCCGCACGCGCCCCGGGCCGCGGTCATAGGGGCGGGTCAGGCGCCAGTTGCGCAGGCCGTCGGCCTGGCGTTCGAGGTCGAGCTCGGCATCGACCAGCGTCAGCCGCGTCAACACGATGGTGTCGGCCCACAGGCTCTCCCACGAGAGCGTGAAGCCGAGCTCCGCCGCCCGCACCAGCGGCCGGGGCGCAGCCCAGGCGGCGTTCTGCACCTGAAGCTGCGTCAGGCGCACGGTCGGCTGCAGCGAGGTGTCCAGGCCCAGCCTCAGGGTCTCGAAGTCCACCTGCCGGCCCGAGCGCTGCTGCACGTGGTGCTGGATCAGCGGACGAAACCAGGTGGCGTCGAAGGCCGCGGCCAGCAGCGCCAGCGCCAGCACGGCGCCCAGCAGCAAGCGGCCGCGCAGCGACGCCGGCAGCAGCCTGCTCAGCATGGCGGCGGGGCGGCGGGTTGGCGAGACGGGCTGGACGGCATGGGCTCGATGATGCGGCGCCTGGACCTTCCGGGTCATCGTCCGACGGCGCAACCGAGCGTAGGAGTTCGGGTCATGCCGCGGTGGCATGCGGACCGGCGCGTGGCAGTAGGAGCCGGCCCACAGCCGGGTGCGGTGGCCGACGACAGCCGCCGCGGCCCGCAACGGTTAGCCTGCGATGGCGCGCCCCACACTTCACCCCCCACGTCCGCGAAGAGGCCCACCCGCGATGAACCACCCCGAGGCCCTTCGTCCCGAGCCGCTGCCTGCGCCGCCATCGCCCGAACCCCAGCGCGTGGTGCTGCACACGCCGGTGGACGTGCGCAGCATCTCGCTGGCCGTGATCGCCGTGCTGGCCGCCATCTTCACCTTGCGCTGGGCCAGTGCCGTGCTGATCCCGCTGGCGCTCGGCCTGATGCTCAGCTACGCGCTGACGCCGCTGGTCGACGGCCTGCATCGCTGGCGAGTGCCGCGGCCGCTCAGCGCGGGGCTGATCATGCTGGCCATCGTCGGCAGCCTGGCCGGCTCGGCCTATTGGCTGGCCGACGATGCGGCCCGCTTCATCGACTCGCTGCCCAAGGCCGCCCAGCAACTGCGCAAGGCGGTGGCCCGCAGCCATGGCGGCGGAGGCGATGCGATGGCCAAGGTGCAGGAGGCCGCGAGCCACATCGAGCGCGCAGCCGAGGACAACGCCGGCCCCGTGCTGCGGGCGCCCAGCGGTGTCACGCGGGTGCAGATCGAGCGGCCCAAGTTCGACCTGCAGGGCTACCTCTGGACCGGCACCGTGGGCCTGGCGGCGCTGATCGGCCAGTTCACCGTGGTGGCGCTGATCACCACCTTCCTGCTGGCGTCGGGCAACACCTTCCGGCGCAAGCTGGTGAAGGTGGTGGGCGGCCGGCTGAGCGAAAAGAAGCTCACCGTGCAGGCGCTGGACGAGATCAGCGGCAACATCCAGCGCTACCTGCTGGTGCAGCTGGCCACCAGCGTGCTGGTCGGCGTGGCGACCGGCCTGGCCTTCTGGTGGATAGGGCTGGAGCAGGCAGCGGTCTGGGGCGTGGCGGCCGGGGTGCTCAACTTCGTGCCCTACATCGGCACCATCGCGGTGACCGCGGTCTCGGCGATGGTGGCCTTCGTGCAGTTCGGCACCCTCGAGGGCGCGCTGCTGGTGGCCGCCAGCGCCATGTTCATCCGCGCCGTTTGCGGCTCGCTGCTGACCCCCTGGCTCACCAGCCGCGCCGCCCGCATGAGCCCGGTGGTGGTGTTCGTCGGCGTGATGGCCTGGGGCTGGCTGTGGGGCATCTGGGGCCTGCTGCTGGGCGTGCCCATCCTGATGGTGATCAAGTCGGTCTGCGACCGGGTGGACGACCTGAAGCCGGTGGGGGAGCTGCTGGGGAATTGACGAGCGGGCCGCTTTCGCTCCAGGCGCGAGACGTATCTCCCAGAGCTTGCTCAAGTGATGTCTTATCGACTACACTGTGGTTCAAATGACTACGCCGTAGTCGCACCTACTGCAACCTGGCCGACTGCACATCACCTCACGATGAATCAAGCCGCGCTCACCGAACTCTTCGGCGGTGCCGATCGTTTCAAGGCGCTGCGCGCGATCTTCTCCGAGCCGGGGCGGGGTTTCGGCCAGCGAGAGCTGGCGAGAGCCGCGGGCATCGACCCCGGCAATGTGTCCCGCTTGCTGAAGCGATGGGTTGAGGTCGGTCTGGTGCAACGTTTGCAGAGCGATGGCCTGCCCCGCTACTACGCCAGCCGTGACCCGGGCCTGTCGCCTCTCGTGGCGCTGATGCAGCAGGACAGCGAGCTGGTTCGCACGCTGCGAGACTTCCTGGCCGGCGTGCCGGGGGTGCAGGTCGCGATCCTCTTTGGCTCGTGGGCGCGGGGGGAGGAGAGCGCGGGGAGCGATATTGACCTGCTGGTGCTCGGCAAGCTCTCCGAGCTGAAACTCAACACGCTTTTGAAGCCCGTGGGTCGCCAGATAGGGCGGCCGGTGCACGCATCGGTGAGTAGCATCGAGGACTTCAAGAACCAGATCCTGGCCGGGGAGAGCTTCGCAAGCGAAGTCGCACGGGGGCCACGGATCGCGTTGATCGGAGACTTCGATGCTGCAGTCCTTCAAGCAACTCAGCGCTGAGCCGGGCACCCCGCTTCGGCAGCAGCCGCCGAATGGGCGCGATGTGTTGGCGTGGCTGCAGCAGGCGCAACTCAAGCTGCAGGACGCGGGTATCGCGCAGGTCTCCGTGACCACCCGGCTCGACGCCGCCTACGACGCCGTGCTGTTCTGCTGCCTGGCCGTTGCCTGCGCGCTCCGAGGCCTGCGGTGTTCCCGGCACACTCTGGCTATTGCGCCGCCCGCTGCCTCTCCCGGCTGTTGATCAGGTGCAGATGCATCGCCGCCCGGGCCCCGTCCGGGTCGCGTCGTTCGATCGCCGCGTAGATGTCCAGGTGCTCCTGGTGGACCTTTTGCAGGTGGCGTTCGCGTTGCGATTCGTCCAGGCGGGCCGAGGAGACGCGGGTGCGCGGGATCACCGAGAGGCCGAGCTGGTGCATCAGCTCGCTGAAGTAGCGGTTGCCGGTGGCTTGCGCGATGGCGAAGTGGAAACGGAAATCGGGGGCCACCGTCTCGCCGACGGCCGACAGGTGGGCGGCGAAGTCGGCCAGCGCGGCGCGCATCGCCTGCAAATGATCCTCGCTGCGTCGCATGGCGGCCATCGCGGCGCTGGCGGGCTCCAGGCTGGCGCGCAGCTCCAGCACCTCCAGCATGTCGGCCAGCCCGGCGTGGGCCGGGCTCTCGAGGTGGAAGCGGCCTTCGGCCTGGCCCTCGGCACTGTGTGCGTCCAGCGCGAAGGTGCCCACGCCGTGATGGGTCTGCACCAGGCCGGCGGCCTGCAGGCGCGAGAGCGCCTCGCGCACCACGCCGCGGCTGACGCCGAAGCTCTGCATGATCGCCGACTCGGTGGGCAGCTTGTCGCCGGGCCGGATCTGCCCGCTGCGCAGCTGGCCGGTCAGGGCTTCCACCAGTTCGTGGGTCAGGCCCTTGCCGTACCGGCCTGTGCGGCCCATGCCGGCCGGGGTTTCGGCGTCGGCCGGCGGGCCGGCGGCGGCCTCGGTGGGGGTGTCGGCGGCGGCGTGCGGCATGGGGAGGCGCTTCGTCAAGTCACGGGGGCCGGGTTGAACAGCACCAGCGCGTTGTGCAGCTTCCAGTGTTCGGCCCAGGTCTTCTTGCCGCTGGCGACCTCCAGCATCAGCTTGAAGAGCTCCCAGCCCACGTCCTCGATGGTCGCGCTGCCGTCGGCGATGCGGCCGGCGTTGACGTCCATCAGGTCGTGCCAGCGGCGGGCCAGGTCGCTGCGCGTGGCCACCTTGATGACCGGCACTTCGGCCAGGCCGTAGGGCGTGCCGCGGCCGGTGGTGAAGATGTGCACGTTGATGCCGGCGGCCAGCTGCAGCGTGCCGCAGATGAAGTCGCTGGCGGGCGTGGCGGCGTAGATCAGGCCTTTTTGCCGCACCTTTTCGCCGGGCGAGATCACGCCGGAGATCGGCGAGGAGCCGCTCTTGACGATGGAGCCCATGGCCTTCTCGACGATGTTAGACAGGCCGCCCTTCTTGTTGCCCGGCGTGGTGTTGGCGCTGCGGTCGACCAGGCCCTTCTTCAGGTAGGCGTCGTACCAGGCCATCTCGCGGATCATCGCTTCGGCCACCTCGGGCGTGGTGGCGCGCGAGGTGAGCTGGTCTATGCCGTCTCGCACCTCGGTGGTCTCCGAGAACATCACGGTGGCGCCGGCGCGCACCAGCAGGTCGGTCGCGAAGCCGACGGCCGGATTGGCGGTGACGCCGCTGAAGGCGTCGCTGCCGCCGCACTGCACGCCCACCACCAGCTCGCTGGCCGGCACGGTCTCGCGGCGGCGGTCGTTCAGGCGCGTCAGGTGGACCTTGGCGGTCGACATGATGGAGTCGATCATCGACATGAAGCCGACATGCGCCTCGTCCTGCAGGCAGACCACGTCGAGCGCGGGCTCGGCGCTGCTGCCCACGTCGGCGACGCTGCGCTCGTCGACCAGTGCGATCGTGCCGGGCGGCAGCAGCCGCTCGGGCTGCAGCTTCTCGCAGCCCAGGCTCACCACCATCACCTCGCCGCCGAAGTTGGGGTTGAGCGAGATGTTGCGCAGCGTGCGGATGGGGATGATGGCGTCCGGCGCGTCGATCGCCACGCCGCAGCCGTAGGTGTGCTCCAGGCCGACCACGTCGTCGACGTTGGGGTAGCGGGGCAGCAGCTCCTCCTTGATGCGCTTGACCGCGAAGTCCAGCACCCCGGCCACGCACTGCACGGTGGTGGTGATGGCCAGGATGTTGCGCGAGCCCACCGAGCCGTCGGCGTTGCGGTAGCCCTCGAAGGTGTAGCCCTCGAGCGGCGGCAGCGGCGGCGGCTTGACGGTGGCGATGGGCAGGCCGGTGAGCTCGCGCGCCGCCGGCATCTCCAGCAGCCGCTCGTGCACCCAGCTGCCGGCCGGGATGTCGCGCAGCGCGGTGCCTATGACCACGTTGTAGCGCAGCACCGGCGCGCCCTGGGGCAGGTCCACCAGCGCGACCTTGTGGCCCTGCGGCACCTTGTCGACCAGGGTCAGGCCCGACGGGAACACGGTGCCCGGCGGCAGGCCGCCGTCGTTGGCGACGATGGCGACGTTGTCGCGTTCGTGCATCGTGATGTAGAGGGGCGCGCGGGCCGTGGCGGTGGCTTCAGTCATGTCAGTTCTCCCAGCCGTCGATCAGAGGTCGGCACAACCCAGCAGCTTCCGCGGATCCGGCTCTGCCGGTCCGCTGGAAGCGCCCCCTTGAGGGGGCCGGCGAAGCCGGTAGGGGGTGGTCCCATTCACTCCGCCTTGACGTTGCCGTCCTTGATGATCTTGGCCCACTTCACCTGCTCGGCATGCTGGAACTCGGCGAACTGTGCCGGCGTGTTGGGTGTGTACTCCAGGCCCAGTGCATCTGTCTTGGCCTTGATGTCCGGCTGGGCGACGATACGGGCCAGTTCGCTGTTGATGCGGGTCACGATCGCGGCCGGCGTGCCGGCCGGGGCGTACAGCGCCTGCCAGCTTGCCACGTCGAACCCGGCCACGCCGGCTTCCTGCAGCGTCGGCACGTCGGGCAGGATGGCGGTGCGCTTGGCCGAGGTGACGGCCAGCGCGCGCACCTTGCCGCCCTTGATCTGCGGCGCGGCCACGAGCGCGGTCTCGAAGCTCATGGGGACCGCGCCGCCCATCACGTCCTGGATCGCGGGAGCGCTGCCCTTGTAGGGGATGTGGATCAGGTCGACACCGGCCAGCAGCTTGAAGGTTTCGCCCGAGAGGTGCTGCGAGGTGCCCTGGCCGGCGGAGGCGAACTGCAGCGTGCCGGGCTTGGCTTTGGCGGCGGCGATCAGCTCCTTGACGTTCTTGAACGGCTGGTCCGGGCCGACCAGCAGCACATTGCTGATGCTGCCCAGCAGCATCACCGGCGCGAAGTCCTTGGCTGCGTTGTAGGGCATCTTGGGCAGCAGGGCCGGGTTGATCGCGTGGGTGGCGATGGTGCCCAGCAGCAGCGTGTAGCCGTCGGCCGGCGACTTGGCGACGCTGTCGGCGCCGATCACGCCGCCCGCGCCGGCCTTGTTGTCGACGATCACCGTCTGCTTCAGCGCGGTCTGCAACTGCGCGCCTATCGTGCGCGCCAGCACATCGGAGGTGCCGCCGGCCGCAAACGGCACAACGATCTTGATCGGCTTGGCGGGCCAGGCGTCCTGCGCCCCGGCGGGTGCCGAGAAGGCAAAGGTAGCGGCGAGGGAGATGGCGGTCAGCAGAAGAGGGCGGCGAGCGGTCACGGAGGTCTCCAAGGGCATTGAGTTGTCGGACAACCTATCTTCAGGCTGCCCGCACCGAAAGTCAATATGCCAGGTATACGTGGTAATCCGTACAGAAACGTATGGGCGTGTGGGATGTCAACTTGTAGGATGACATACAACAACTGATGGCCACACAAGCCGGCCATCCTGACGGCCCGCCGCTACCGCACATTGCCAGCGGCACGCGCGAGACCCGCCAGGCCATGGCCGACCTGAGCTTGGACAACCTGCAGTCGTTCTTCGCGACGGGCCGGGTGCTCGCGCCGGCGCCGAGCGCGGGCTGAGACTGCCGGCCTCACGCGCTTGCATCAGAATCCGACCCACTCCCGGCAACATCCAAAGGAAGCTCTCATGGCCCTCTCCAACCAGGTCGCCGTCGTCACCGGCGCAGGCAGCGGCATCGGCAAGGCCTCGGCCCTCGCGCTGCTGGGGGCCGGCTACCGCGTGGTGCTGGCCGGCCGCCGTGCCGATGTGCTGGCCCAGGTCGTGGCCGAGTCCGGCGCCGGCAGCCGCGCGCTGGCCGTGCCGACCGACGTCGCCAAGCCCGACGAGGTGAGCGCACTGTTCGCGCAGGCGGTGGCGCAGTTCGGCCGGGTCGACGTGCTCTTCAACAACGCCGGCATGGGCGCGCCCGCCGTGCCCTTCGAGGACCTGCCGTTCGACAAGTGGCAGGCCGTGGTCGATGTCAACCTGACCGGCATGTTCCTCTGCGCGCAGGCCGCCTTCCGCGTGATGAAGGCGCAGGACCCGCGCGGCGGCCGCATCATCAACAACGGCTCGATCTCGGCCCATGCGCCGCGGCCCGACTCCGCCCCCTACACCTGCACCAAGCATGCCGTGACCGGCCTGACCAAGTGCATCTCGCTGGATGGCCGCAAGCACGACATCGCCTGCGGCCAGATCGACATCGGCAACGCCCTCACCGAGCTCTCGCAGCGCATGGCCAAGGGCGTCAAGCAGGCCAACGGCGAGATCGCCGTCGAGGCCATGATGGACGTGCAGCAGGTGGCCGAGTCGGTGGTCTACATGGCCGGCCTGCCGCTGGGCGCCAACGTGCAGTTCATGACCATCATGGCGACCAAGATGCCGTTTGTCGGCCGGGGCTGACAGCGTGCGGCGCGGCCCGGCGGGCGCTCACTCGATCGTCACCTTGGCCTCTTTCACCAGCCTGGCGAACTTGTCGGTTTCGTCCTTGATCTGCCGGGCCATGTGCTCGCTGCTGTCGCCTATGGGCTCGGCGCCTATCTCTTCCATGCGCTTGCGGAACTCCGGCGACTGGATCACCTTCACCATCTCGGCGTTGAGCCTGGCGACGATGTCCTTGGGTGTCGCCGCCGGCGCGAGCACACCGAACCAGGTGCCCATGTCGAAGCCTTTCAGGCCGGCTTCATCCAGCGTCGGCACGTCGGGCAGTGCTGAGGAGCGCTTGGCCGTGGTCACCGCGAGCGCCCGCAGCTTGCCGGCCTTGATGTGCTGCAGCACGGGCGTCACGGTGTCGAACGACATCGAGATCTGGCCGCCCAGCAGGTCGGTCGCCATCGGGCCGCTGCCCTTGTAGGGGATGTGGGCGATGTCGGTGCCGGTGATGTTCTCGAACTGGGTGCCGATCAGGTGCTGCGCCGTGCCATTGCCGTTCGAGCCGTAGTTGAAGCTGCCGGGTTTCGCCTTGATCAGCGCGACCAGCTCGGAGACGGTCTTGGCCGGCGTGCTGGTGTTGATCACCAGCACGTTGGGCACCAGCGCCACCGTCGTGACTGGCGCGAAGTCCTTCTGGAAGTCGTACGGCAGCTTCTTGTAGACGCTGGTGGCTATGGTGTGGTGAACGGCGCCGACCAGCAAGGTGTAGCCGTCGGGTTTGGACTTGGCGACGTAGTCCGCGCCCAGCGTGGCGCCGGCGCCCGGCTTGCTCTCCACGATCACCGGCTGGCCGAGGTTTTGCGAGAGCTTGTCGCCCAGCGCCCGGGCCAGCACGTCGGTGGTGCCGCCGGGCGGGAAGGGCACGACCAGGCTGATCGGTTTGGCCGGCCAGGCCTGTGCCAGGGCGCTGCCTGCCGAGACCGCCAGGGCGGCCATCGCGAGGGCCCGCACGGCATGGCGCCGGTTGAGGGTTGATTGCATGTTTGTCTCCGGAGATGCGCTGGCTGCGCTGTGGGTTCCGCGCCGAGAGGCGGGCTGGGTACGGGCGGGGCGCCGGCCAGGCTCACGCCGGGCGCCCCGGGGCGCGGGCGTCAGGCGGCCTTGCGCTGCACGGCGGTGCCCAGCAGGGCGGCGCAGACGGCCGCGGTGACTTCGGCGGTGGTGGCCTTGCCCCCCAGGTCGCCGGTGTGCAGCGCGGGATCGGCGGTCACCTGCTCGATGGCGCCCATCACGCGCCGGGCGGCGTCGAACTCGCCCAGGTGCTCCAGCAGCATCACGACCGACCAGAAGGTGCCGACCGGGTTGGCCAGGCCCTGGCCCATGATGTCGAACGCGGAGCCGTGGATGGGCTCGAACATCGACGGGTAGCGGTGCTCGGGGTCGATGTTGCCGGTGGGCGCGATACCCAGGCTGCCGGCCAGCGCCGCGGCCAGGTCGCTCAGGATGTCGGCGTGCAGGTTGGTCGCCACGATGGTGTCGAGCGACGCGGGCCGATTGATCATGCGCGCGGTCGAGGCGTCGACGAGCTCCTTGTCCCAGCGCACGTCCGGGAACTCCTGGGAGATCTGCAGCGCGATCTCGTCCCACATCACCATCGCGTGGCGCTGGGCGTTGCTCTTGGTGATGACGGTCAGCAGCTTGCGGGGGCGCGACTGCGCCAGCTTGAAGGCGAAGCGCATGATGCGTTCGACGCCGGCACGGGTCATCATGCAGACATCGGTCGCGGCCTCGATGGGGTGGCCCTGGTGCACGCGGCCGCCGACGCCGGCGTATTCGCCCTCGGAGTTTTCGCGCACGATGACCCAGTCGAGGTCGCCGGGGCCGCAGTGCCTGAGCGGGCTGGTGATGCCCGGCAGGATGCGGGTGGGGCGCACGTTGGCGTACTGGTCGAAGCCCTGGCAGATCTTGAGGCGCAGGCCCCACAGCGTGATGTGGTCGGGGATGTGCGGGTCGCCGGCCGAGCCGAAGAGGATGGCGTCCTTGTCGCGGATCGCGTTCAGGCCGTCCTCCGGCATCATCGCGCCGTGAGCGCGGAAGTAGTCGCCGCCCCAGTCGAAGTTCTCGAACTCGAAGCGGAAGCTGCTGCTGGTCGAGGCCAGGGCCTGCATCACCTGCTGGCCGGCCGGCACGACCTCCTTGCCGATGCCGTCGCCAGGGATGGTGGCGATGTGGTAAGTCTTCATGGTGTGTCTCCGTCGATGGGTGGGTGGGGGATGGGCTCACTGTAGGCAGCCGGCGGCCGCTGGATCGGCGCTAAAGTGAATCCATCGTTAACCTGAATTCAAGAATGGAGCGCACCATGGCCAGTGGCATCCAGCCGGCGGATCTGGGCTTTTTCTCCGCGCTCGCCAGTGCCGGCAGCCTCAGCGCCGCGGCGCGGGAGCTGGGCGTCACGACGCCCGCCGTCAGCAAGCACCTGGCGTTGATGGAGCAGCGCGTCGGCGTGCCGCTGGTCAACCGGACGACCCGGCGCATGAGCCTGACGCCCGAGGGCGAGCTCTACCTGGAGCACGCGCGCCGCATCCTCGGCGAGATCGACGACATGGAGGAGCTGCTGGGCGTGGCCAAGGCCACGCCCAAGGGCTTGCTGCGGGTCAACGCGACGCTGGGCTTCGGCCGCAGCCACGTGTCGCCGCTGATCTCGAAGTTCGTTCGCAAGTACCCGCAGGTCGAGGTGCAACTGCAGCTGTCGGTCAACCCCCCGCCGCTCACCGAGGACGCGTTCGACGTCTGCATCCGCTTCGGCGTGCCGCCCGATGCGCGGGTGATCGCCCGGCGCATCGCACCGAACCGCCGGCTGCTGTGCGCCTCGCCGGCCTATCTCGCGAAGCACGGCCTGCCCAAGGTGCCGCACGACCTGGTCCGCCACAACTGCATCGGCATCCGCCAGGGCGAGGAGGCCTATGGCGTCTGGCGCCTGGCCAGCGGCCGGGGCAAGACCGCCACCACCGAGGCGGTCAAGACCCGCGGCAACCTGGCCACCAACGACGGCGAGATCGCCGTCAACTGGGCGCTGGACGGCCACGGCATCCTGATGCGGGCCGAGTGGGACATCGACCGCTACCTGCGCAATGGGCGCCTGGTGCAGGTGCTGCCGCAGTACTGCACGCCCGATGCGGACATCCACGCGGTCTACCCGCAGCGCCACCAGTTGGCGGCGCGGGTGCGGGCGTTCGTCGACTTCGTGGCGCTGTCGTTCACGCAGCAGGCAGCCGCCAGCAAGCCTTGAGCCATTGCCGGCCCGACAGCGCGCGCCCCCACGCGTGCCGGCCGAAGCCGCTGTCTTATGCTGCGTGGGCCACGGCCTGCCAGTTCCAGGCGTCCCATACCGCCCGATACCGCCCGACACCACACGCCCCCATGCCCCACGATCCGACCGCCCCGCGCTCTTCTCCGGCCGTCCCGGCCGGTGCACCACCGCCCGCGCCAGCCCGGCCCGGCATGCCCCTGGCCGAGGTCGATACCCCCGCGCTGCTGGTCGATCTCGACGCCTTCGACTTCAACCTGGCCCAGGTCCATGGCCGCTGCCAGGCGGCGGGCGTGCAAGTGCGGCCCCACGCCAAGGCCCACAAGTCGCCGCACATCGCCCGGCTGCAGCTGGCCACAGGCGCGCAAGGCATCTGCTGCCAGAAGCTTGGCGAGGCCGAGGTCTTTGCGGCCGCCGGCATCGCCGACATCCTGGTGACCAACGAGATCGTCGGCCCAGCCAAGGCGCAGCGCGCGGCCGAGCTGGCGGGCCGAGTCGCGCTGGGCCTGTGCGTCGACCACCCGCTGCAGGTGGAGCAACTCGGCGCCGCGGCGCTGCGGGCCGGCAGCCGGCTGCGCGTGCTGGTCGAGCTGGATGTCGGCCAGGGCCGCTGCGGCGTGACCTCGCCGCAGGCGGTGCTGGCGCTGGTGCAGGCGATCACCGCCCATTCGCCTGGCCTGCGCTTCGGCGGCCTGCACGCCTACCACGGCGGGGCCCAGCACCTGCGCAGCCCGGCCGAGCGGGCCGCGGCCATCGCCGGCGCCATCGAGCGGGTGCGTTCCGTCGTCGCGCTGCTGGGCGCCAACGGCCACGCCTGCGACACGGTCACCGGCGGCGGCACCGGCAGTTATGCCTGCGAGGCGCTGTCCGGCCTCTACACCGAGGTCCAGCCCGGCTCCTACGTGCTGCTCGACACCGACTACGCCGCCAACCAGCCCGACATCGGCGTGCCCGCGCTGCGGCACGCCCTTTTCGGCTGGTGCAGCGTCATCAGCCGGCGCGACGGCCACGCCGTGCTGGATGGCGGCCTCAAGGCCTTCGCCACCGACCACGGCCTGCCGCGCGTGCTGCACCCGGGCTGGCGGGTGGAGAGCGTGTCCGACGAACACACCGTGGTCGTGCCGGCGCCGGGCGCCGCCGCGCTGGCGGTGGGCGACAAGCTGCGCCTGATCCCCGGCCACTGCGACCCGACCGTGAACCTGCACGACTGGCTGGTGGCGCTGCGCGCCGGGCGGGTCGAGCAGGTCTGGCCGGTGGCGGCGCGCGGGGCGATGTTCTGATACGGGCCGGCCGCTGCCGTGGCTGCCCGGCTGCTACGGCGGTGCGCCGTGCGCGCTCAGTCCCGCCGCCTGAAGCTGCGCGAGCTGACCTTCTTCAGCAGGATGATGGTGCGCCAGGTGGCGTCGATGGCGTCGTTGTCGGACTCGTAGCTCGACATCAGGCGCTGGACGGTCGCCTCCGGGCTGGCATCGAAGCATCGGTCATATTCGGCCTGGGCCAGGGTGATCGCTTCGCCGAGCGACATCGCGAAATCGGTCGCATCGACCATCTGCTGGGCGAAACGGTCCACCCATTCTGTTTTGCTGAGCGTGTAGTGGTTCATTGACCGCACCTGGACGTCTGGGAGGGGTGTACCGGGATTTCGGCAGCGGGGTGGGGCAGCCTGAGAGCGCTCAGGTAAGCGTGTGTGACGCATTCAGCGCCTGGTGCACCAGGCTGGCGAGCTGCTCCAGCGTGTACTCCTTCTGCAGCACCTGCCGCACACCGGCGCGCAGGGCGTCGGCGCGCAGGCCGTCGGAGACATAGCCCGAGGAGATGACTACCGGCAGCCCGGGCCGGCTGCGGGCCAGCGCCTGCACCAGCTCGATGCCCGAGAGCTCGGGCATGTTGAAGTCGGTCACCACCACGTCGAAGGGCGGCTCGGCGGCCAGCGCGCGGGCCAGCGCGGCGCGCGGGTCGTCCATGCAGGTGACGCGGTAGCCGGCGCGCTGCAGCAGGCCCTCCACCATCACCAGCATCACCGGGTCGTCGTCGACGTAGAGCACGTGCTGGCCCTGCCCGCGCGGCGCGGCGGGCTCGGCCGCCGGGGGCGGGGCCGGCTCGGCGGGCGGTGCCGCGAGCGGGAAGTACATCTCGAAGCGGCTGCCCACGCCCAGCGTGCTGGTCACCGTGATCGCGCCGCCATGGGCGCTGACGATGCCGTGTACCACCGACAGCCCCAGCCCCGTGCCCTGGCCCACCGGCTTGGTGGTGAAGAAGGGCTCGAACACGCGCAGCCGGGTCGCCTCGTCCATGCCGCCGCCGTCGTCGCTGACCCAGAGGTGGGCGTGCGGGCCGGGTTGCAGGCCCAGGCGCTCGGCGGCCTCGGCGTCGAGCGTGTGCGCGTCCATCCCGATCACGATGCGCCCGGTGCTGCCGTGCAGCGCGTGCCAGGCGTTGGTGCACAGGTTCATCAGCACCTGCTGCAGCTGGGTGGCGTCGGCGTCGATGCGCAGCGGCAGCTCGGTGGCCTGCAGCTCCAGCTCGACCAGCGCCGGCAGCGTCGAGCGCAGCAGCTTCAGCGTGTCCTCGAGCAGCGGGCGCAGCGGCTGGTTGACGCGCGCCTGCGGCTGCTGGCGGCTGAAGGCGACGATCTGCTGCACCAGGCTGCGCGCGCGCCCGCCGGCGTGGCTGATCTGCTGCAGCCTGGGCAGCGAGGCATGGCCGCCGCCGAGCTCCTGCTCGGCCAGGCTGACGTTGCCCAGGATGGCGGCCAGGATGTTGTTGAAGTCGTGCGCGATGCCGCCGGCCAGCGTGCCTATGGCCTCCATCTTCTGCGACTGGCGCAGCTGCGCCTCCAGCTGCTGGCGCCGGGCCTCGGCCTGCCGGCGCTCGGTGACGTCGGTCACCATCGCCAGCGCGCCGGCATAGCGGCCGGCCGGGTCCACGATCGGGCTGGTGGACAGCGTGACCCAGAGGTCGGCGCCGTCCTTGCGCAGGAAGCGGATCTCGTGCTGCTCGGCCAGGCCGCGGTGCAGCTGCTCGCCGCCTTCACCCTCCATCGTCGCCCGGCCGGCCACGTCCATCAGGTCGAACCAGCAGCGCCCCTGCAGCTCGTCCATGCCGTAGCCCAGCAGCTGCAGCATCTTCGGGTTGGCAAAGCTGGTGCGCGCCTCGGCGTCCACCGTCCAGATGCCTTCGTTGGCGGTCTCCACGATGCGGCGGTAGCGCTCTGCGCTCTCGCGCAGCTCGCGGGTCATCGCGCGGGCGGCGGCGTGGGCCCGTTCGCGGCCGGTCACCAGCAGCCAGGCCAGCAGCGCCAGCACCCCGCTCAGGCCGCCGCCGGCCACCGCGATGATGCGGGCCGAGTCGTTGCTGAAGTGGCGCTCGAAGGCCGGCGTGCTGCGCACCACCAGGGTCCAGGTGCGGCCGGCCACCGCGATGTACTCCTGCGCCTCGAAGCGGGCCGGGTAGGGCGGCGCGAGGTGGGCCGGGGCGCCGTAGATCAGCGAGCTGTCGTCCACCGCGATGCCGTCGTGCACGCGCACCTCCAGCCCCGGCGTGTCTTCGCCGTAGAGGCTGGACATCAAGTCCTCGACCCGGATGTTGGCCGCGACCCAGCCGGCCAGGCGGAGCCGGCGTGCCTGCACGCTGTCGGGCGGGGGGCCGGGTGTGTAGAGCGGCAGGAACATCAGGAATGCGGCCTGCTGCTCCGGCGACGGCACCGGCCCCGAGGTGAGGCGGTGGGTGATCGCGGCGCGGCCGGACTCGCCGGCCTGCAGCATCGCTTCGCGGCGCACCGGGTCGGACAGCGGGTCGTAGCCCAGGATGTGCTGCGCCGAGAGCGGTGCCGGCGCGATGTAGGTGACCGGGGCGATGCGTTCGCGCCGCCCCGGCGGCGGCGAGACGGCGTAGTCGGGCACGCCGTCGGCGCGCTGTGCCGCCACGTGGGCCTCGACGTGGTCCCGGCTCAGCAGCGGCACATAGCTCAGGCTGCGCAGGCCAGCCGCGTCGGCACCGGTCAGCAGCGCATCGACGTAGGTGGCGAAGCCGTCGCGGTCGACCTGCCGCGAGGCCTCGAACAGGCCGCGCGCACCGCGCAGCATCTGCTCGTAGCCGGCCATGCGCTGCTCGATGCGGGTGGCGGCGTGCCGCAGGCCGAAATCGAAGTTGCTGCGCAGCGCCTGCTGCTGCGTCTGCTGCTCGTGCTGCCAGAGCCAGCCGGTCACGCCCAGCGACAGCGCCCCCACGAGCACCGGCCACAACAGGGAGGGGGTTCGCTTCAAGACGGCGGCGGCTCGGCGGTCAGAACTGCGTCATCGTGCGCGCCAGCTCGGGCTTGAAGTAGCGCTCGAAGATGCGCTGCACGGTGCCGTCGGCGCGCATCTCGTCGACCAGGTCGCGCCAGGCCTGCTGTTGCGCGGCCGGCAGGGCCTTCTTCGACATGATCAGCCCGTGCGGCACCGGCGGGTCGTCGAACTCCAGGATCTGCGTCTGCTCGCGGATGCGGGCGCTCTGCAGCGTCGGGTAGTCGAAGGGCTCGATGATCATGGCCTGCACGCGGTTGTCCAGCAGCACCTCGTAGAGCGGCTCCAGCTGGGTGGCGTAGCTGACGCGGGCCTGCGCGTCGAGCTGGTCGACGAAGCGGTTGGCCGTCGGGCTGTAGCGGAAGCTGCGGATCACGCCCAGCTTCAGCTCCGCGCGGGTGCTGAAGTCGGCCAGCTTCTGCACGCCGGTGTCCTTGCGCACCAGCAGGTAGTACTTGTTCGAGAAGTACCAGGCAAAGGCCGCATAGGCTTCCCGCGCCTCGTTGCTGATGCCCGAGAGGCTGAAGTCCAGGGCGCCGGACTCGATCAGTTGCCAGATGCGTGCGCGCGGCATCAGCGTGATGTTGAGCTTGCAGCCGCTGCGGCGCATCAGCTCGGCGGCGAAGTCCTTGTCTATGCCCTCGCCGGTCTGGCTGGAGAACAGCAGGCCGTGGTCGTGCAGTGCGAGCGTGAAAGGGCGTGAACAGTCCGGCCGGCTGCCTGCCAGCCCCGCAGCGGGCCCGGCGAGCAGCGCCGACAAGAGCAGGAGGCGGCAGAGATGGCGCATCGGGGTTCCCTTGGGTACAGCATGCGGCACAGGGACGCCGCGGCAGCAATTTACACGGGAACCGGCGGGCCGGGTCGGTCTGTCTTGCCGGCGCCACCGTTTGGCGGCGCGCCGCCCGGCCCCTCAGCGGAAGAACTCGCTGGGCGTCTGCCCGAACTGCCGCTTGAACATGGTGGCGAAGGCGCTCGGGCTCTCGTAGCCCAGTGCCAGCGCCACCTGCACCACCTTGTCGCCGGTGGCCAGCCGCTCCAGCCCGTGCAGCAGGCGGGCCTGCTGGCGCCACTGGCCGAAGGTCATGCCGGTCTCGCGCGCGAACAGGCGCTGCAGCGTCTTCGCGTCCACCGCCAGCCGCTGCGCCCAGTCGCCCAGCGTGGAGGCATCGTCGGGCTGCGCCAGCAGGCGCGCGCAGATGCGCCGCAGCCGCGGCTCGACCGGCTGCGGCAGGTGCAGCGGCAGCACGGGCAGGGCATGCAGCTCGTCGAGCAGCAGCCGCATCAGGCGGCCGTCGCGCGAGGCCGGCGCGTAGGGCGTGGCGATTTCGGTGGCGGCGCGGATCAGCTCGCGCAGCAGCGGCGAGATGCCCACCGCCTGCGACTGCGCCGGCAGGCGCGCCGCCACGTCCGGCCGCACGTAGATGCTGCGCATGTGGACCACGCCGACGCAGCGTATCCAGTGGCTCAGCCCGGGCGGTATCCAGATGCCGCGGGTGGGCGGCACGATCCATTGGCCGCTGGCCGAGGGGACGGGCAGGGTGCCCGGTGCGTCGCCGTCCGCGGGCGGTGCCTCGCTGGCCAGGGCCCCGCCGGCTTGGGCCGAAACCACCATCACGCCGTGCACCGCATACACCAGCTGGCCCTTGTTGTGGGAGTGCGGCGAGATCACATGGCCGGCCGGATAGTCGGTGGCCTTGCAGCTCACCGGCAAGGGGTTGAGGTCGATGTCCGTGAGGGAGGTGGGCAGGGGCATGGGCAGGGGGCACGGCTCGGGAGTGCCGTGTCCGTTTCGCGAAGATGAGGGCCCGAACAGCGTGAGACAGGCGTACATGCTATCCCTAAGATCCGGCTTCGTTTTTCACCCCGCGCCGCTTGCCATGTCGACAGCCACCTCTTCCACCGCCCCGGCGGCCAGCGCCTTGCCGCCGGCTGCCGCGGGCAGCAGCACCGCCTTCCGCGTGCTCGGCGCGATCAGCGCCTCGCACCTGATCAACGACATGATGCAGTCGTTGATCCTGGCGATCTACCCCATCCTGAAGGGCGAGTTCCACCTGAGCTTCGGCCAGATCGGGCTGATCACGCTGACCTACCAGCTCACCGCGTCGCTGTTCCAGCCGCTGGTGGGCCTCTACACCGACCGCCGCCCGGTGCCGTACTCGCTGCCGGTCGGCATGGGTTTCACGCTGGCCGGCCTGCTGCTGCTCTCGGTGGCGCCCAGCTTCGGCGTCGTGCTGGTGGCCGCGGCGCTGGTCGGCACCGGCTCGGCCATCTTCCACCCCGAGTCCTCGCGCGTCGCGCGCATGGCCTCGGGCGGGCGCCACGGC
>DATHWJ010000101.1:0-9650 GCA_035460745.1 Ideonella sp.
CCTCGCTGCCGCAGCGGCTGGTGGTGGTGGGCGCCGGCTACATCGGCCTGGAGCTGGGCATGGCCTACCGCAAGCTGGGCAGCGAGGTCACGGTGGTGGAGGCGCTGGACCGCGTGCTGCCGGCCTACGACGAAGAGCTGAGCAAGCCGGTGCTGGCCTCGCTGAACCGGCTGGGCGTGCAACTGCGCCTGGGCTGCAAGGTGCTGGGCCTGGGCGACACCGGCGACGCGCTGCGCATCCAGGGCGCTGCCGGCGACGAGTCCACGCTGCCGGCCGACCAGGTGCTGGTGGCCGTTGGCCGGCGGCCGCGCACCGATGGCTGGGGCTTGGAGTCGCTGGCGCTGGAGATGGCCGGCCGCGCGGTGAAGATTGACGAGCAGTGCCGCACCTCGATGCGCCAGGTCTGGGCCATCGGCGACCTGGCCGGCGAGCCCATGCTGGCGCACCGCGCGATGGCGCAGGGCGAGATGGTGGCCGAGATCATCGCCGGCAAGACCCGCCGCTTCCTGCCGGCCGCGATCCCCGCCGTCTGCTTCACCGACCCCGAGATCGTGGTCGTCGGCAAGACCCCGGCCGAGGCCGCGCTGGCCGGGCTGGACTGCCTGCAGGCGATGTTCCCGTTCGCCGCCAACGGCCGCGCGATGACGCTGGAGTCCACCGAGGGCTTCGTGCGCGTCGTCGCCCGCCGCGACAACCACCTGATCATCGGCTGGCAGGCGGTGGGCCGCGGCGTCTCCGAGCTCAGCGCCGCGTTTTCGCAGTCCATCGAGATGGGCGCCCGGCTGGAGGACATCGCCGCCACCATCCACGCCCATCCGACGCTGGGCGAGGCGGTGCAGGAGGCCGCGCTGCGCGCGCTGGGGCACGCGCTGCACATATAGTGCCCCCACGGTCGCTGGCGCTCCCTACCCCCCGAGGGGGCTCGCGCAGCGGACCGGCGGAGCCGGATCCGCGCACGCCCCTTGGTTGGGGGCGCGGCCTGCGTGACGCCGCGGCGAGGCGGGTCAGACGATGGCCAGGGAACTGCCCAGCAGCTCCAGCGCGGCCTGGTGCACGGCGGCGGCCTGCGGCACGCTGGCCTGCTCGAGCACCCAGGAGGCGGCGGCGGGTGCGTCCGGCCCGGCGATGCGCCGCACCGGCGCACGCAGCGCGCCGAAGGCCTTCTCGCTGACCAGCGCGGCGATCTCGGCGCCGACGCCGCACAGGCGGTTCGCTTCGTGCACCACCACCAGCCGGCCGGTCTTGCGCACCGAGGCGAGCACGGTGGCTTCGTCGAGCGGCTTCAGCGTGCGCAGGTCGATGACCTCGGCGCTGATGCCTTGGTCGGCCAGCGAGCGGGCGGCTTCCAGGCAGGTGCCCACCGTCTTGGCGTAAGAGACCAGGGTCACGTCGCACCCTGGCCGCGCCACCGCGGCCTTGCCCAGCGGCACCAGGTGCTCGCCGGCCGCGGGGCCGGGCAGCTCGCCCGGCGCGTGCGCCAACGCCAGGTCCATGAAGAACAGCACCGGGTTGTCGTCGCGGATCGCGGCCTTCATCAGGCCCTTGAAGTCGGCCGCGTTGCTGGGCATCACCACCTTCAGGCCGGGGGCGTGCACGAACATCGCCTCGAGGTTGTGGTTGTGCTGGCCGCCGACGCCCCAGCCGGCGCCGGTCATCGTCAGCACCACCATCGGGAACTGGAACTGGCCGCCCGAGAGGTAGCGCAGCTTGCCGGCACTGTTGACGAGGGCGTCCATGGCCAGCGTCAGGAAGGGCGCGAAGAGCAGGTCGACGACCGGGCGCAGGCCCATCGCCGCGGCGCCTGCGGCGGTGCCGGCGATGATGCCTTCGGCCAGCGGCGTGTTGCGCACGCGCTCGGGCCCGAACTCGGCGAGCAGCTCTTGCCGCTTGGTGGCGACGCCTTCGCCGAACATCAGCACGCGCGGGTCGCGGCGCATCTCTTCGGCCAGCGCCTGGGCGATGGCATCGTGGGCGGTGAGGGTTTGATTCAAGGTGGTCATGGTGCACTCCGGCCTTGCTCAGGCGTAGACGTCGGTGGTCAGCTCGCGCAGGTCGGGCCAGGGCGAGTTCTGCGCGAAGGCGAGGGCGGCGGCGATCGTGTCGTCGACACGGCGGCGCATGGCACTCAGCTCGCCAGGCGAGACGACGCCCTGCGCCAGCAGCCGCTCGGCGCCCAGCGCGATGGGGTCGCGCGCCTTCCAGGCCGCGAGCTCGGCCGCGTCGACATAGGCCTGGTCGTCGGGTTCGAAATGGCCGCGGGTGCGGTAGGTGGTGAGCTCCAGGAAGGCCGGCTTGCCGGTGGCACGGATGCCGGCCACGGCGCGGCGGGCCGCGGCGTGCACGGCATCGACATCGTTGCCGTCGACGACCTCGCTGGCGATGCCGTGGCCCTGCACCCACTGCGCGACGTGCTGCACCGGCATGGTCTCGTCGCGCCGCACGTAGGCCTGCCACTGGTTGTTCTCGCAGACGTACAAGATCGGCAGCTGCCAGGTCACCGCCAGGTTGACCGACTCGTGGAAGATGCCTTCGCAGGCCGCCCCGTCGCCGAAGAACACCGCCGTGATGCCGCCCGGCTCCTGCTGGCCGAGGCGCTGCGCGAGCGCCACGCCGGGCGCCAGCGAGAGCTCGCCGCCGACGATGGTGGAGGTCAGCACGACGCCGAGCTCCCTGGCCGAGATGTGCAGCGAGCCGCTCTTGCCCTTGCAGTAGCCGTCGATGCGGCCCAGGGTCTCGGCCATCAGCCGGCCCGGGTCCGCGCCACGGGCCAGCAGGTGGCCCACGCTGCGGTGGTTGGTGAGGATGCGGTCGCGCGAGGCCAGCGCGCGGATGGCGCCGACAGCCGCCGCCTCCTGGCCGACGGCCGTGCAGGTGCCCGGCGAGGTGGGCGTGGCGAGCGACGCGAGGCGCTCCTCGTGGGCGCGTATCAGCATCATCGTTTCGAGCATGGCGATGCGCGAAACGGGGTCCAGTTCATTCCCGATCATGGTGTGCTCTCTCCGTAGGCCGCCTCGGGTCGAGGCGGGTTGTCAAGGTGAGAGCACTTTAGGAAGGGCGGCGCGCCGGCTCATCGCCCGAAGGAGCCATCGCTGGCTGTTCGGCGGGCCATCGCGCCGGCGCCGCGCGAGCCTGGATGGCCTGGTGGGCGTTGTGGCTCAGGCCTTGTCGGCCGCGAACGCCCGGATGTCGGTCAACAACTGTTCGAGCAGCAGCCTGGCCGCTTCGGCCTTGGCCTGTTCGCTGCCGAGCGCGAGGGCCCGGAAGGCCGAGCCCTGCGGGTTTGACTGGGCCAGGTATTCCTTGCGGAAACGCTGCTTGCCGGCCTGGATATGCAGGGTCACGTTCAGCGTGTACTGCTGGTTGCGGGCCTCGTAGAAGGTCTTGTCGAACACGACCATGATCTTCAGGTCGGGCAACCGGGGCGCGCTGCTGAACTCCACCGCGTCGAACACCTTCAGCCGCAGCAGGTTGGCCTGCAGGGCCTCGACGGTGTCCGACTGGTCCTGGCGGTTGAACAGATAGGGCTCGATCGCGTCGGACGGCACGCTGAACAGCACGTTGCCCGACACCACCAGGGGCGGCACCTGGGTGCCATCGACGTTGCTCGAGACATAGGTGAGCGCCGCCTTCTTGGTCGAGGTCGCTGCTGCCGGTGCAGCGCTCAGCGTCAGCGACTTCAGCGGGGTGGGCGGCGGGCTAGCGCAGCCGCCGAGAGCGAGCAGGGTCAGGAGAATTCCGGAGCAGGCAATCCGTTTCATGGTGGGTCGGGGAGGAACGGTTGTGGGGGTGAGGCCGCTGGCGCGGCCCTGTGGGTCCGTCGAGTATGCGTCATGCGAGGCGGCCAACGGGCGGGCCTTGCCGGGGGGCTGAAGGCCGCGGGTAGAGGCTGCCGTCAGCGCGGCAGGCCCAGCCGCCTGGCCAGCCGCAGCAGGTTGGCGCGATCCACGCCCAGCGCGCGGGCGGCGGCCGCCCAGTTGTGCAGGTGCTGCTCCAGCGTGGCCTGCAGCAGCTGGCGCTCGAAGCCATCGACCGCGTCGCGCAGGCTCATGGTGGGTTGCATCGGCCCGGCCGACGTTTCGGCGGCGGCGGCAGCAGCGCTTGGGCCGGCTGCGGCGGGCGCCGAAGCCAGGTCCATGTCCTGCGCCTCCAGGCTCAGGATGCGCGGCCGCTGCGCGTGCCGGCCCAGCGCCTTCAGCACGCTGCGCCCCAGCAGGTGTTCGAGCTCGCGCACGTTGCCCGGCCAGTCGTGGGCCAGCAGCGCAGCCTGGGCGCCGGCGCCCAGGCGCAGGCCGCCCAGGTGCAGCCGCGAGCGGTTTTCCTCCAGCAGGCTGCCGGCGATCAGCAGCACGTCGCGGCCGCGCTCGCGCAGCGGCGGCACCTGCAGCGGGTAGACGCTGAGCCGGTGGTAGAAGTCCGCCCGCATGCGGCCGGCACGCACCTCCTCGGCCAGCGGGCGGTTGCTCGCCGCGATCAGCCGCACGTCGACATGGTGCTCGCGGTCCGAGCCCAGCCGCTGCAACTGCCCGCTCTGCAAGACCCGCAGCAGCTTGGCCTGCACCGCCAGCGGCAGCTCGCCCACCTCGTCGAGCAACAGCGTGCCGCCATCGGCCAGCTCGAACTTGCCGCGCCGCTCGCCGACCGCGCCGGTGAAGGCCCCTTTCACATGGCCGAAGAGCTCGCTCTCCACCAGCGTCTCGGGCAGCGCCGCGCAGTTCACGCTGACCATGGGCCGGCCGGCGCGCGGCGAGCCGGCGTGCAGCGCCTGCGCCACCAGCTCCTTGCCGACGCCGGTCTCGCCCTGTATCAACACGCAGAGATCGCTGCCGGCCACCAGCGCGATGTCCCTCAGCAACTGCTTGTGGGCTGCGCTGTGGCCCAGCAGCCGGCGCGCGCCGGGCCCGGGCGCCTGGCTGGCGGCCAGCCGGTAGCCCTCGGCGCGGCGGCTCTCCTCGTCGGCCCGCTGCGCCAGCCGCGTGATGCGCGCCGCCGCGCTGACGGTGGCCGCAGCGAGGTCGGCGAAGGACTGCAGCGCGTCCAGGTCGACCTGCGAGAAGCGCTCGGTCTCCAGCGCGTCCAGCGTCAGCACGCCCCAGGGCTGGTCGTCCACCTTGAGCACGCAGCCCACGCAGTCGTGCACCGGCAAATGGCCTTGCACGCCCTCCACCAGGCCGTCGTAGGGGTCGGGCAGGCCGCAGTCGGCCGGGAAGCGCAGCGGGCCGGACGCGCGCAGCAGGGCCTGCAGGCGAGGGTGCTCGTCGACCCGGAAACGCCGGCCCAGCGTGTCGCTGGCCAGGCCGTCGATCGCCTCGGGCACCAGGCTGTCGCCGTCCAGCCGCAGCAGCGCGGCGGCGTCACAGGGCAGCAACACCCGCATGCCCTCCAGCAGCCGGCGGTAGCGCTCGGCCTCGGGCAGCTCGCGGGCCAGGTCGGCGACCAGCGGCGCCATCGCACGCAGCAGGAGGTTGGAGGTCATTGGGACACGGTGCTGTCGGTATGACTGCATTGTGCGGCGGTCTGAATGACACGACAGACAGCCAAGTCATTGATTCTCATGGGCCGCGGGGCTGGAACGCAGGTTGCAAAGAAGCAGGCATCCTCACCACTGCCCACACACAACTATGCTGACCCCCGACCAACTCGCGATCATCAAAGCCACCGTGCCGCTGCTCGAAACCGGCGGCGAGGCGCTGACCACCCACTTCTACCGCCTGCTGCTGTCCGAGCACCCCGAGCTGCAGCCGCTGTTCAACCCGGCCCACCAGGCCAGCGGCGCGCAGCCCCGCGCCCTGGCCAACGGCGTGCTGACCTACGCCAAGCACATCGACCGCCTCGAAGCCCTCGGCCCGTTGGCCGCGCAGGTGGTCAACAAGCACGTCGCGCTGCAGGTGCTGCCCGAGCACTACCCACTGGTCGGCGGCTGCCTGCTGCGCGCCATCCGCGAGGTGCTGGGCGCCGAGATCGCGACCGACGCGGTGATCGCGGCCTGGGCCGTCGCCTACCAGCAGCTCGCCGACATCCTGATAGGCGCCGAGGAGGCCCGCTACGCCGCCAACGCCGCGGCCCCCGGCGGCTGGCGCGGCACCCGCGCCTTCAAGGTCGCACGCAAGCTGCGCGAGAGCGACGAGATCACCTCCTTCTACCTCGTACCCGCCGACGGCGGCCCGCTGCTGGCTTTCGAGCCCGGCCAGTACATCGGCCTGCAACTGCAGGTGGACGGCCGCGAGATCCGCCGCAACTACTCGCTCTCGGCTGCACCCAACGGCCGCGACTACCGCATCAGCGTCAAGCGCGAAGCCGGCGGCACGGCCTCCAACCACCTGCACGACCAGGTGCAGCCCGGCGACCTGCTGCAGCTCTTCGCCCCCTCGGGCGAATTCACCCTCGCCGCCAGCGACAAGCCGCTGGTGCTGATCAGCGGCGGCGTGGGCATCACGCCGACGCTGGCGATGCTGGAAGCCGCGCTGAAGACCTCGCGCCCGGTGCACTTCATCCACTGCGCCCGCAACCGCGCCGTGCACGCCTTCCGCGAGCAGCTCGACGCCTTCGCCGCGCGCCACCCCCAGTTGACGCGCCGCTTCTGCTACGACGAGGCCCACGAGGACGCCGACGGCGTGGGCCCGTTGACCCAGGAGCGTTTGTCGTCATGGCTGCCTGCCAAGACCCGCGATCTCGACGCCTACTTCCTCGGCCCCAAGCCCTTCATGGCCTCGGTCAGGCGCTCGCTGCGCGCCCTCGGCGTGCCCGATGCCCAGGTGCGCTACGAGTTCTTCGGGCCCGCGTCCGCGCTGGAGTAGCCAGCCCGCTCGAACCAGCTCAGAAAACCGACAAGCCCGTCTTCGCCACGAACAACTCCAGCGCCTTCATCCCCAGCGCCGAGTTGCCGCTCGCGTCCAGCGCCGGCGACCAGACGCACAGGCTGAGCTTGTCCGGCACCACCGCGACGATGCCGCCGCCCACGCCGCTCTTGCACGGCAGCCCGATGCGGAAGGCGAACTCGCCTGCCGCGTCGTAGGTGCCGCAGGTGAGCATCACCGCGTTGATGCGCCGCGTGTGGCGCCCGCTGAGCACCGCGCTGTCAGGCTCGAAGGGGTGGCGCCCGTCGCGGCAGAGATAGCCGGCCGCGCGGGCGAGCTGCCGGCAGCTCATGCGCAGCGCGCACTGGTGGAAGTAGACGTCGAGCACCTCGGCCACGTCGTTGTCGAGCTTGCCGAAGCTCTTCATGAAGTTGGCCAGCGCCACGTTGCGAAAGCCCGTCTCGGCCTCCGAGGCGGCCACCTCTTCGTCGAAGCCCACTGCCTCGCCGCACAGGCCGCTCAGCAGCGCCAGGATGCGGCCCTTGGCGTCGCCATGGCTCACCAGCCGGTCCGCCACCGCGATCGCGCCGGCATTGATGAAGGGGTTGCGCGGCTTGCCCTGCTCGTTCTCGAGCTGCACCAGCGAGTTGAACGGATTGCCCGAGGGCTCGCGGCCTATGCGCTCCCACAGCGCCTCGCCGAGCAGCCGCATCGCCAGCGTCAGCGAAAACAGCTTGGAGATGCTCTGGATGGAAAACGGCAGGTCGCAGTCGCCGGCCGCCGCCTCCTCGCCGGCGCAGGTGCGCAGCGCGATGCCGAACTGCCGGGGCGACACGCGGGCCAGTGCCGGGATGTAGCTGGCGACCTTGCCCTGGCTGCCGAGCAGCGGCTGGATCTCGTCGGCGATGTCGTCGAGCACGGTTTGCAGGGGGAGCGTCGGGGGCGTCATGGTGCTGGTCGGAGGGAAAGGCGGGGGCCGCATTGTCATGCGGCGGTCGCCGGTGGCATCATGGCCCGATGGACAGCTATGGCATCGAACGACCGGGTCAGCATACCCACACCCCCCACCAGCAGCCCGCGCGCTTTCTGGTGGTCATAGACTCCGGCGGGTCGATCGTGGCACGGCTGTTCCTCGAAACGCGCGAGCAGGTCGCAGAGTTCGATGCCGGCACCGAAGAGGTCGCGCAGATGAGCTCCGGGCTGGTGGCAGCCAAGAGCGCGGGCGGGCCCGAGTGGGACAAGGCGCTCGCCGGCCACAACGCCACCGAGCGTGGCGGGGCCGACGTCTACACGCTGGAGATCTGAGCCACCGCCGGCTTGGGTCATGGCGCGGCTGCGCGGGCCTGCGCAGCGATGCGCCGCGCCGAGTCGTCCAGCAACGCCGCTTTGGCCGCCGCCTGCAGCGCGGCCACCCCGGCCTGCGCCACGCCCTGTGGGAGGCGCTCCGCGAGCGCGCGCAGCACGCGCCGGTTCGCGTAGGTGTGGGGCGAGTCCAGGTCGTCGCTCTGCGCCGCGCCGAAGCGGCTCAGCAGATGGTCTTGCGTGGTCTCGGCCAGCGCGAGTTCGGTCAGCTTGGCGCGGTACTCGAGCTCCCAGCTCGCCAATCCGGGGAAGCGCAGGTAGTCGGCGAAGTGCTGGGCTTCGTGGCCCAGCAGGCTGACACGGAACCTCTCGCCCTCGAGGTCGCCGTAGGCCGGTCTCACGGCATACAGCCCCTCCGGCGTGGCCCAGCCGGCCGAAGACCCATGGCCGCAGCGTGCATAGTGGCTCCAGCCACGCTCGACGAAGTCGTCCAGCAGCACCAGCCGCACCGGCTGCACGCTCTCTGGCAGCAGCACCGTGACATCGCGGCTGTCTTGCTGGCGCCAGATCATCAGCTCCTGCAGCGGCGGGGTGCGGCCGGCCGGCAGGGCGTGGTAGCCGGCGGCCTGCAGCCGGGCCGTCAGCGCCGGGGCCAGCGCGTCGAAGTCCGGCGCTTCGCTCGCGGAGCCGCCGAGCAGCGAACGCAGCCGCTGCAGCAGACCGGCGTCTTCCGCCTCGCGCTCGCCCGGGGCGCGCAGGGCCCGCCACCAGTAGGCTCGGTAGATCTCGATCAACTGGCCGGTGAAGGCATCGTGGACCGGGGTCGAGAGGGTGGGCGGCGTCGCGCGGTCGAAACGTTCGATCAGGCAGGCGCGCTCGCTCGCGTCCTTGCCGCGGAACTCGCGGGCCGCCACGCCGGCGAGTGCCGCCAGCGCGGCGCGCGCGTCGCCCTGCAGCATGGCGCTGTCTGCCTGGGCGAGGGCCTGGACGGCGACCGGGCTGCTGGCGGGGGCGGTGGTCGCCGGGGTGGCGGCCTGGCAGGCGGCGGGCAACAGTGCCAGCGCTGCAAGACGGGCAGCGTGGGCTCGAAAGGGCAGGGGCATGGCATGCACTCCGGGGCTGAAAACCGCGGCAGTGTCAGCCGCGCTTCAGCCGCCGTCTTGAACGCAGTTGATCTGCCGGCGCAGGGCCGCCGGTGTCAGCCCCGCGCACAGGCGGGTGGTGCGGGTGAAGTGGCTCTGGTCGGCAAACCCTGAGCTGGCGGCGATCTGCGCCAGCGGGGCGTCGCCCGCCAGCAGGGCCAGCGCCCGGCGCCAGCGCAACTCGCGCCGCAAGGCCTGCGGGGCCAGGCCGTAGGCGCTGCGGATGCTGCGGCTCGCGTGGGCCAGCGAGACGCCGAGGCGGCGCGCGATCCACCCCACCGGCTCGTCGCCTTCGGCCAGCGCCTGCACCAGGGCGGCTTGCCAGTCGGGGGCCGGCGGCACGGCCAGGGCCTCGCTGTCGCGCAGCAGCGCCGCCAGCGCTGCCGGCGCGGCGGGCCCGCAGCCCAGGGCC
>DATHWJ010000102.1:0-12450 GCA_035460745.1 Ideonella sp.
GCGGCGCTCGTCACGCTGCGCAAGCTCACCAGCAAGCGCCGCGGGCTGCTTTCGACCACGCTGGGCGCCTTCTACGCGCTCGGCCTGCTCGCGCAGCAGACGCCGGCTCACCTCAACAAGGCGCTCAAGTTCTGCCTGGCCGAAGGCGGCAAGCGCGAGCCGGTGCTGGACACGCCCTACGGCTTCATCGCGCTGGCGATCCAGATGCGGCTGGGCGAGGTGCCGCGCGACCCCACGCCGTTCCGCCCCTACCTGCAGCCGCAGTACGTCTCGCAGCTGGACCTGTGGCGCTGGCTGATGCGGGCCTGGCTCAAGGAGGGCGCGGTGCAGGAGCCGCTCAGCGCGGCGGAGGCCGGCGCGGCGCAGCGCCTGAAGGAGCGGCTGGACAGCGTCGGCCTGGCGGGCTGGAGCGCGCAGCTGGAGGCGGCGCTGGGCGTGCTGGCGGGCGAATCGGCGCCCGAGTGGTTCTTCGTGCCGGCCGGCCAGGAGCGCTGGCAGGTGGCGCTGGCGGCGCTCTCGGCGGTGGGCTTGCCCGAAGGCGCGGCGGCACCGGCCCGCGCCGGCGCGGTGCAGGAGACGCGGCTGCTGTGGGTGCTCGATGTGAACCCGCAAGGCGCCGTGCGCGGCCTGCAGCCGCAAGAGCAGAAGCGCGGCCCGCGCGGCTGGGGCAAGCCCAAGGAGGTGCCGCTGAGCCGCCTGCAGCGCAGCGCCGAGGCGCTCGCGCCGCACGACGCGATGGTGGCCCGCACCATCAAGCAGGAGAGCTACAGCCGGGCCCTGCGCTTCGACCTGGCGAGCGCGGTGGGCGCGCTGGCCGGCCACCCGGCGCTGGCGTTCGAGGACGCACCCGAGCAGTTGGTCGAGCTCAGCGAGGCCGGCCCCGAGCTCGACGTGCTCAACGAAGGCGAACGCCTGCGCGTGCGCATGCTGCCGGCTATCCACGTGGCCAGCGACGAGGGCGTGGCGCGCTGGGGCGGCAGCGCCACCGAGCAGAAGGAGATGGACGCGCTGCGCCTGGTCACCGTCGTGCGCGACAGCCCGCAGCGCGCGCGGCTGATACGGCTGACGCCGGCGCAAAAGCGCGTCGCGCAGCTGCTGGGCCCCAAGGGCCTGGACATCCCGCAGCGCGGCGCCGCGCAACTGCAGGAGGTGCTGGCCAGCCTGGGCTCGCACTTCCGCATCCATGCCGACGACGTGCAGACCGCCCAGGCCGCCCGCGAGCTGCCGGCCGAAAGCCGGCTGCGCGCCGAGCTCTCGCCGATAGGCGACGGCCTGCAGCTGCGCCTGGTGGCCGCGCCCTTCGGCAACGACTACGCCGCCGACGGCCCGCGCCTGATCCCCGGCAGCGGCCGGGCCCGCGTGGTCACCGCGCTGCGCGGCGAGACGGTGGGCGTGCAGCGCGAGCTGAAGCGGGAGCGCGAGCACCTGGACACCGTGCTCGACGCCTGCCCCATGCTGATCGAGCCGGCGCCCGGTGCGCCCTGCGAATGGCAGCTCGACGACCCCGAAGACGCGCTCGCGCTGGTCGAGCGGCTGCGGCCCTTGAACGCGCTGGCCGCGCTGGACTGGCCGCAGGGCCGGGCGATGCGCGTGGACACCGGCGGACTGGGCCAGCTCGCCTTGCGGGTGCACACCAAGCAGGAGTGGCTGGCCGTGCAGGGCGAGCTGCAGGTCGACGAGCAGCTCGTGCTCAGCCTGCAGCAGCTGATCTCGTTCGCCGGCGGCAGCAAGAGCCGCTTCATGCCGCTGGGCGACGGCCGCTACCTGGCGCTGACGCAGGAGCTGCGCCAGCGGCTGGACGACCTCGCCGCGGTGGCCGAGGCCCAGCGCGCGGCCGCCGCCGACGGCCTGCGCGTGCCGATGATCGCCGCCGGCTGGCTGGACGAGGCGCTGCAGGGCGCGCAGGTGACGCAGGACAGCGGCTTCAAGCAGCGCCTGGCCCGGCTGGAGGCGGCGCGCCAGGTCGTGCCGGCGCTGCCTGCCACCTTGCAGGCGCAACTGCGGCCTTACCAGGAAGAAGGCTTCGAGTGGGCGATGCGCCTGGCCTACGCCGGGCTGGGCGCCTGCCTGGCCGACGACATGGGCCTGGGCAAGACGCTGCAGGCGCTGGCCGTGCTGCTGGCCCGCGCGGCCGAGGGCCCGGCGCTGATCGTGGCGCCCACCTCGCTGCTCGGCAACTGGCGCGCCGAGGCCCGCCGCTTCGCGCCCACGCTGCGCATGCACATCTACGCGGAGGGCGGCGAGGGCGGCCGCGCCGGCGTGATCGAGCGCGCCGGCCCGCAGGACGTGGTGCTGGTCTCCTACCAGATGCTGCAGACGGCCGGCGCGGCGTTTGCCGCCAGGCCCTGGCACACGCTGGTGCTGGACGAGGCGCAGGCCATCAAGAACGCCGCGGCCAAGCGCAGCCAGGCCGTCTTCGACCTGCAGGCTGACTTCCGCATGGCGCTCTCGGGCACGCCGATCGAGAACCGGCTGGCCGAGCTGTGGTCCATCATGCGCGCCTGCAACCCCGGCCTGCTCGGCAGCCTGGCCCGCTTCAACGAGCGCTTCGCCGGCCTGATCGAGCGCCAGCGCGACCGCGGCGCGCAGCGCACCCTGCGCCGCCTGATCGGCCCCTTCATCCTGCGCCGTACCAAGGCGCAGGTGCTGGACGACCTGCCGCCGCGCACCGAGCTGGTCTTGCACGTGGAGCCCGACGACGCCGAGGTGGCGCACTACGAGGCGCTGCGCCGCGACACCCTGATGGCGGCCGAAAAAAGCCTCTCGGGCGACGGCGCCGGCCAGGCCCACCTCAACATCCTGGCCGGCCTCACGCGGCTGCGCCGCGCCGCCTGCGACCCGCGCCTGACGACGCCGGGCATAGGCTTCGTCGGCGCCAAGGTGCAGGCCTTCGGCGAGCTGGCCGCCGAGCTGGTGGCCAACGGCCACAAGGCGCTGGTCTTCAGCCAGTTCGTCGACTTCCTCTCGCTGCTGCGCGAGCCGCTGGACGCCGCCGGCATCAAGTACCAGTACCTCGATGGCAGCACGCCCTCGGCCGAGCGCACCAAGCGCGTCGATGCCTTCCAGGCCGGGCAGGGCGAGCTCTTCCTGATCAGCCTGAAGGCGGGCGGGTTTGGGTTGAACCTGACGGTGGCCGACTACGTGGTGATCGCCGACCCCTGGTGGAACCCGGCTGCGGAGGATCAGGCCAGCGGCCGCGCCCACCGCATCGGCCAGATGCGGCCGGTGACGGTCTACCGGCTGGTCAACAAGGGCACGCTGGAGGAGCGCATCCTGACCTTGCACCACGACAAGCGGGAGCTGGCCGACCTGCTGCTGGAGGGCACGGAGACGAGCCGGGTGCCGGCGGCCGAGGAGCTGCTGGCGCTGATGCGGGGGGACGACGCCGCGGCGGCGGTGTACCTGTGAAAGCGGTGGCTGGCGGTGGAGTGTGTGCAGTCATAGAATGAAATGAGTTGCACTGAAAGAAACGGTTGCCCCGATGTCCAACCCCGCCCTGGCTGGTGATTTGCCGGAACAACGACTGAGCGCCTATGTCGCCGCGCTGCCTGGGCGGCCGCTGGCGGAGGCTACCCGCGCCCGTCTCGCGCAGGCGCTGCTGGACTGGTTCACCGCCGGCTGGTCGGCGCTGGACATGGCTTCGACGGCCACCTACCGCGCGCTGGGCGAGCGGCTGCACCCTGAGCGCGGCACGGCCTGGGTCTTCGGTGGCAAGGCGGGGCAGGGTGTGCTCGGCGCGGCCTTCGGCAACGGCGCCATCACCCATTTGCGCGAGATCGACGACACCCACCGCGCGGCGACGCTGCACCCCGGCGTCGTCGCGGTGAGCCCGGTGCTCGCGCTGGCGGCCGGGGCAGCAGTGACGCAGGCCCGCGCGATGGCCGCGATCCTGGCCGGCTACGAGGTGGCCATCCGCGTCGGCGAGGCGCTGGGCGCCGGCCACTACCAGCGCTTCCACTCCACCGCCACCGCCGGCTCGCTGGGCGCGGCCGCGGCGGCCGGCGTGATGCTGGGGCTGGACGCCAGGCAGATGCACGACGCGCTGGGCATCGCCGCGACCCAGGCCGCCGGCCTGTGGCAGATCGTCGACGACGGCGCGCACGAGTCCAAGGCCTTGCACCCGGCCTTCGCGGTGCGCAATGGCGTGACGGCCGCGTACGCGGCGCAGCTCGGCCTGCCCGGCGCGCGCGCCTTCTTCAGCGGCCAGCGCGGCCTCTTTGCGCTGCTGCACGGCAATGGCGATCCCGCCGCGCTCTCGCACGGCCTGGGCGAGGCCGACAAGCTCGTTGAGGCCACCATCAAGGCCTGGCCCACCTGCGGCCAGATCTTCACCGCGCTGGACTGCACGGCCGAGCTGATGGCGGAATTGGCCGCCGAGCTGGGGGAGGCGGCCGTGGCGCAGAGCATCGAAGCCATCGAGGTCCGCACCTATCCGCAAGCCCTGCAGGTCGCCGGCGTGGACTGGCCCAGCAAGCCGGGCGAGGTGGGTTTTTCGCCGCGCTACTGCGTCGCCGCGCTGTTGTTGCACGGCCGGCTGGGCCTGGCCGAGGTCGAAGCGCCGACGCCGGACGACCCAGCGCTGCGCGCGCTGGCCAGCCGCATCGAGCTCGTCACCGATGACGAACACGAACGCGGCTTCCCGCAGTGGCGGCCCTGTACCGTGACCCTCACGCTGAAGGACGGCCGGCGCCTGCAGAAGCACCGCATGACACGCCGCGGCGACCCAGAAGAGCCCTTCGACTGGCCCGGCATGCTGGCGCGCAGCCGGGCCTTCGCGCCGCGCATGCCGGCCGAGGCGCTGGCACAGGTGGCGGGGTGGTGCGAGCGGGTGCGGGAGGCGGCGGCCGAGGCGCCGTTCGAGGTGCCGGGGGCGGGGTTGTTCGGGGTGGTGTAGGCGGGTCTTTGGACGAGAGTCTGGACGCCGATTTGATCGGTGCATCGGATCAGCCGAGGCTGGCCCCTTCGGGGCTGGCGTCCTAAGCCAGCGTTTCTCTCACCACGTCCGGGTGCTGCTGGGCAATGCGAATCAATGCCTGAGCAGCGCCAGAGGGTGAGCGCCGGCCTTGCTCCCACTCTTGCAATGTGCGCTTGGAGATGCGCAGCGCCTGCGCAAACTCGGTCTGCGACATGCCCGTGCCCTGCCGGGCCTGGACAACCGCGTTCACCGGAACCTCGGTCACTCTGGCGAACTTTCCTTGCTTCATCTCGCGGACCGACTGGAGCAGCTTGAGTCCAAGCTCTTCGCTCGACGAGCGCGGCGTGCGGGTACTACGGGTGGCCATCTTCCAACTCCTTGCGAATTGCTTTCAGGATGTGGGCGGGAATGTTGTCCTTGGCGGACTTGGGGTAGACGAGCAGCATGCACAACTCTCCGGCGGCAAGGCGTGCGAAATAGATGACGCGTGCACCGCCGCGCTTGCCCATCCCGGGGCGAGCCCATCGCACCTTCCGGCAGCCGCCGCTGCCGGGAACGATGGTGCCAGCCTCGTGGTCGTTGGCGATCCACGCGAAAAATTCGAGCCGCTCTGCATCGGTCCAGATCCCAGCGGCTTCCGCAACGAAGGTCGGTGTCTCGTAGATCGTGAACACATGCCATCGTACGTCAAAGACGTATGAGGACTCAAGTGCAGGGTGCCTCGGCCCCGCGTGAATCCCGCTTTACAACGCCTCCATCCGAAACCCCTGCGCCGCCAGCTCCTGCCGCAGCAGCGCCACCGCCGCCTCCTGGTCGGCCTCGCTGTGCCGGCTGGCCAGGCCGATCACCACCAGCGCGCCCAGGAAGCCGCCGTGGCCCTCGAAGACCGGCACGGCCACCGAGGCGAGTTCGGCGACGCGTTCTTCGCGCGTGATCCAGTAGCCGCGCTCGCGCACCGCCCGGCCGTGCGGCGAGTCGTCGCCGGTCCAGGCCAGCAGCACGTGGGCCGACGAGCCGCCGGCGCTGAGCGGGATGCGCTTGCCGACCTCGACGTGGTGGGCGATCTCGCGCAGCGTGTTGTCGCGGTAGAGGCAGACGCGCTCGTCGCCGCTGCGGATGTAGAAGGCCACCGTCTCCTGCGTCGCGTGCATCACGCGGGCCAGCACCGGCTGCATGCGCTCGGCGAGGTTGAAGTTGGCGAGGTAGAGGCCGCCCAGGCGCAGCAGCGCGGGGCCGGGGGCGTAGCGGCCGTCGTCGTAGCGGTGCACGTAGCCGTGGCGGGCCAGGGTGCCGAGGTTGCGCAGCAGCGTGGCCTTGTCCAGCCCGGTGAGTTCGGCCAGCTCACGCAGGTGCAGGCGCAGCCGGTCGGCGCGGAAGCACTCCAGCACGCTGAGCGCGCGGTCGAGCACGCCGATGGGCGGGGTGGGCGGGGCGGATGGCGTGCCGGCCACAGCGGAGGCGGCGCCGGGGGCACGGGCGGTTGCGGGCGGTTTGGAGGCTGGCATCGAAAGCTATCGGCTTTGTATAGATGTTTTCCGCGCTTGACGAGCGCGCGGCGTAGGCCTATCGTTTCATCAAATGATCGCACATTTCATTGAAAGAAACGATAGGCGCTTGCAGACATTGTCGTGCAGCCGCCCCGTGCCGGAGGCGCGCCAGTGAGCGCCGGCCTGCTGGCCGCGCTGCGCGAGGCGCTCGGCCCCAGCGGCCTGCTGACCGAAGCGGCCGACCAGGCGCGCTACCTGCAGGACTGGCGCGGCAACTTCCCCGGCCGCGCGCTGGCGGTGGCGCTGCCGGCGAGCACGGCCGAGGTCAGCGCCGTGGTCAAGCTCTGCGCCGCGGCCGGCGTGGCCATCGTGCCGCAGGGCGGCAACACCGGCCTGGTGGGCGGCTCGGTGCCGGACGCCAGCGGCCGGGAGCTGGTGCTCAGCCTGCAGCGCCTGAACCGCGTGCGCGAGGTCGATCCGCTCTGCAATGCCATCACCGTCGAGGCCGGCTGCATCCTGCAGACCGTGCAGGAGGAGGCCGCCCGGCACGGCCGCCTGTTCCCGCTTGCGCTGGGCGCGCAGGGCAGCGCGATGATCGGCGGCAACCTCTCCACCAACGCCGGCGGCGAGCAGGTGCTGCGCTACGGCAATGCGCGCGACCTGGCGCTGGGCCTGGAGGTGGTGCTGCCCGACGGCCGCGTGCTGGACGCGCTCTCGCCGCTGCGCAAGGACAACACCGGCTACGACCTGAAGCAGCTCTTCATCGGCGCCGAGGGCACGCTGGGCATCATCACCGCGGCCTCGCTCAAGCTCTACCCGCTGCCCAGCGCGCAGGCCACGGCCTGGCTCGCAGTGCCCGACCCGCAGGCGGCGGTGAGCGTGCTGGCCCGCCTGCGCGACGCGCTCGGCGATCGCGTGACCGCCTTCGAGATCATGGGCCGCGGCGTGCTCGACCTGGTGCTGCGCCACTTTGCCGGCACGCGCGACCCGCTGCCCGGCGCCGCCGCCTGGCAGGTGCTGACCGACATCAGCGACAGCGGCAGCCTGGAGGAGCTCAACCCCAAGCTCGAAGCCGCGCTCGGCGCGCTGATGGAAGACGGCCTGGTGCTGGACGCCGCCGTGGCCGCCTCCGGCGCGCAGCGCGAGGCGATGTGGCAGCTGCGCAACCACATCCCCGAGGCGCAGCGGCTGGAGGGCCCCTCGATCAAGCACGACGTCTCTATGCCCATCACGCGCATCCCCGAGTTCATCGCCCGGGCCGCGCCGCTGCTGGAGTCCGCGGTGCCCGGCATCCGTGTGATGTGCTTCGGCCATGTGGGCGACGGCAACCTGCACTTCAACCAGAGCGCGCCGCTGCAGATGGGCGCGGCCGACTTCAAGCCCTGCTTCGAGCGGGTGCACCAGATCGTGCACGGCCTGGCGGTCGAGCTGCGCGGCTCGATCTCGGCCGAGCACGGCATAGGCCGGCTCAAGCAAGACGACTTCGTGCGCTTCAAGAACCCGCTGGCGATCGAGCTGATGCAGCGCGTCAAGCAGGCGCTGGACCCGATGAACCTGATGAACCCCGGCCGGCTGCTGCCGCCGCGGGCCGCCCCCGAATCCGAACCCAGAGAGACAAGCTCATGACCGTTTCCGTCTTCGACATGGAGTCGCTGCGCCACCTGTGGACCAGCGACGAGCTGCGCGCCATCTTCAGCGAAGAAAGCCGCATCCAGAAGTGGCTGGACTTCGAGGCCGCGCTGGCCCAGTCGCAGGCCCGGCTGGGCATCCTGCCGGCGGCCGCCGCCGAGGCCATCACGGCAGCCGCCAAGGTCGAGAAGATAGACATCCCCGCGATGGCGGCCGACATCCGCCGCATCAAGCACTCGCTGGTGCCCATGCTCAAGCAGATGCAGGCCGCCTGCGGCGAGCACGGCGAGTGGGTGCACTACGGCGCCACCACGCAGGACGTGCTGGACACCGGCATGGTGCTGCAGCTCAAGGACGCCCACGCGATCTTCCTGCGCGACGTGAAGGCCGTGGGCCGCGAGCTCGCGCGCCTGGCCGAGACCCACCGCGACACGCTGATGACCGGCCGCACCCACGGCGTGCAGGCGCTGCCCATCACCTTCGGCCACAAGTGCGCGATCTGGCTCGACGAGCTCTCGCGCCACCACGAGCGGCTGCGCGAGTGCGAGAAGCGCGTCTTTGTCGGCATGCTGGTCGGCGCGGTCGGCTCGCAGGCCTCGCTGGGCCCGCAGGCCCGCGAGGTGGAGACGCTCACCTTGCAGGCCCTGGGCCTGGCCGTGCCCGACATCAGCTGGGCGCCCTCGCGCGACCGCGTGGCCGAGTACGCCAACGTGCTCGCGATGCTGGGCGCCACGCTCTCCAAGATAGGCAACGAGCTGTTCAACATGCAGCGCAACGAGTTCGGCGAAGTGGAAGAGGCCTTCAGCGAAGGCAAGCTCGGTTCCTCCACGATGCCGCACAAGCGCAACCCCACCTCGGCCGAAAACCTCGCCGGCCTCTCGCGCACGCTGCGCTACAACGCCGCGATGATGACCGAGGCCATGGTGCAAGAGGGCGAGCGCGACGGCGTGGCCTGGAAGACCGAGTGGAAGGCGCTGCCCGAGTGCTGCCTGATCGCGGGCGGCATGCTGTTCCAGGCCTCGCGGCTGCTGGCCGGCCTGCGTATCGACAGCGACAAGATGGCCGGCAACCTCGACATGATGCGCGGCTACCTGCTCTCCGAGCGGGTGATGCTGGAGCTGGGCGCGCGCTTCGGCAAGCAGACCGCCCACGAGTGGATCTATGAAGCCGCGATGCACGGCATCGCCAGCAAGCTCAGCTTTGCCGACGCGCTGCGCCAGCACAAGGACCTGGCCGGCGCCTTGAGCGACACCGAGATCGATCTGATGACCGACCCCGCCGGCTATCTCGGCGAGACCGGTGCCAGCATAGACCGCACGCTGGCCCGCCAGCGCGCCGCCGGCTGGCTGGCAGCCTGACCGAGTTTTCCCCCGCAGGATCCGACCCCCTGATAAAACCGGCGCCGCCCGCGCGCTGCCGGCACCGCTTTGCCCGAAGTTTTGAGAGAGGACCCGAAATGAACCTGAAAACCTGGCTGCTGCGCCTCGCAGCGAGCGCCGCCGCCGCGCTCACCCTGGCCAGCGGCGCGCACGCCGCTGCCTACCCCGACCAGCCGATCAAGCTGATCGTCGGCTTCCCGCCCGGCGGCGGCGGCGACACCTATGGTCGGCTGATCGCCGAGCACATGGGCAAGGCCCTGGGCCACACCATCATCGTCGACAACAAGCCCGGCGTGGGCGGCAACCTGGCGGCCGACGCGGTGGCCAAGGCCAAGCCCGACGGCTACACGCTGCTCTTCGCGATGAGCGGCAACATGGCGCTGGCGCCGGTGCTGCGCGGCGACAAGCTGCCCTACAAAGTGCCCGACGACTTCGTGCCCATCGGCATGGCAGTGGAGGCGCCGCACGGCCTGTTCGTCGCCGCCAACTCCAAGTACAAGACCGCGCAGGAGTTCTTCGCCGACGCCAAGGGCGGCAAGCTCACCTTCGGCTCCACCGGCACCGGCGGCGCCGCCCACATCACGATGGAGATGGTGGTGCAAAAGGCCGGCGTGAAGGTGCTGCACATCCCCTACAAGGGCTCGGGCCCGGCCATCACCGACCTGATCGGCGGCCAGATCGACAGCTTCTTTGCCACCGCACCGCCGGTGATGGGCCAGGTGACCGGCGGCAAGCTGCGCCTGCTCGCCATCAGCGGCGAGAAGCGCAACCCCTCGATGCCCGAGGTGCCCACGCTGCGCGAGATCGGCATCGACGTGGTGCTGACCCAGTGGTACGGCGTGGCCGCGCCCGCTGGCACGCCGCACGAGATCGTCGAGATGCTGAGGAAGGCCTTGTCCAAGGCGCTCGCCTCGCCCGAGTTCAAGAAGGTGGTGCGGGCCGATGGCGCGGTGGAAGCCGACCGCAGCGGCGACGCCTTCCGCAAGTACATCGTGGAAGACGTCGCAGCCTACCGCCGCGGCGTGACCCCCGAGCTGCTGAAGACCATTGAGTAAGCCTGCGCACCGCCCCGCGTATGCATCTTGCGTGCGTACGATGGAGGGCCTCAAGCCATCACACCCGGAGTCACGATGCTGGCCACGACCCTGATACAAGCCGATCAACTCGCCGCGCTGCTGCGCGACAGCCCCAGCAGCGTGCTCGTCTGCGACTGCAGCTTCGACCTCGCCAACACGGCCGCGGGCGAGCAGGCCTTTCTCGCCGGCCACGTGCCCGGCGCCGTCTACCTCAACCTCGACCAGGCGCTGAGCGGCCCCAAGACCGGCCTCAACGGCCGCCACCCGCTGCCGCAGCTCGAAGACTTCGTGAAGCGCATGGCCGAGCTCGGCGCTGGCAAGGACACGCAGATCGTCGCCTACGACAGCAGCGGCGGCATGTATGCCGCCCGCCTGTGGTGGCTGATGCGCTGGGCCGGCCACCGGGCTGCCGCGGTGCTCGACGGCGGCCTGCCCGCCTGGCGCGCCGCCGGCCTCGAGCTCGAGACCGGCCCCGCCCAGCCGCGCACGCCGGGCAGCCTAGTCGCCGGCCCCACGCTGGTCAAGACGGTGGACCACGCGCAGGTGCGCGCCAACATCGACACGCCCGCCAGTCTGGTGGTCGACGCCCGTGCCCCCGACCGCTTCCGCGGCGAGAACGAGACGCTGGACGCCATCGGCGGCCACATCCCGGGCGCGCGCAACCGCCTGTTCCGCGACAACCTGGGCCCGGATGGCCGCTTCAAGCCCGCCGAGCAGCTCAAGGCCGAGTGGAGCGCCCTGACCGGCGGCCGCCCCGCCGGCGAGCTGATCAACCAGTGCGGCTCCGGCGTGACCGCCTGCCACAACCTGCTCGCGCTCGAAGTCGCCGGCCTGCCCGGCGCCGCGCTCTACCCCGGCTCGTGGAGCGAGTGGTCGTCGCTGCCGGGCTCGCCGATCGCGACCGGCGCCGAATAGATCCTGCCTGCTGTCCCAAGGAACGACGTACCATGCCCGACACCGTGACCATCCCCGGCGAGCTGCCGCTGCTGCAACTGTTCGACGAGGTCTCGTCGACCTACACCTACCTGGTCTACGACCCGCAGACCCGCGAGGCGGCGATCATCGACCCGGTGCTGGAGCAGCTCGAGCGCGACATCAAGGTGCTGGCCGACAACGGCCTCACGCTGCGCTGGTCCATCGAGACCCACGCCCACGCCGACCACGTCACCGGCACCGGCCAGCTCGCGCTGCGCCTGGGCGCCTCGACCGCCGCGCCGGTGCACTGCGGCATCGCCGCCGCCGAGCAGCAGCTCGTCGATGGCCAGACCCTGCAGTTCGGCACGCAGACGCTGCAGGCGCTGCACACCCCCGGCCACACCGCCGGCAGCCTGTGCTTCCTGTGGCAGCACGGCGGGCACACGGTGGCCTTCACCGGCGACACGCTGCTGATCGGCGGCTGCGGCCGCACCGACTTCCAGGGCGGCAGCGCGCAGGACCTGTACCGCAGCATCACCAAGCGCCTGTTCACGCTGCCCGGCAACACGCTGGTGCTGCCCGGCCACGACTACAAGGGCCGCAAGGCCAGCCGCATCGCCGACGAGCAGGCCCACAACCCGCGCCTGGCCGGCCGCAGCGAGGCCGAATTCGTGCAGATCATGGACAACCTGAACCTGCCCCAGCCCCGCCTGATCGACATCGCCGTCCCGGCAAATCGAAAGCTCGGCATCAACGCCTCGCCCGCGGAGCCGCCTCAAGCTGCTTGACGGCCGCCAAAATCGAGTATGATGCTTGGCTGCGCGCGGAGAGGTGGCAGAGTGGTCGATTGTACCTGACTCGAAATCAGGCGTACCGCAAGGTACCGAGGGTTCGAATCCCTCCCTCTCCGCCAGGAATCGAGCAAATACGGGCCCTAGCGGCCCGTTTTTTCTTTCTACCCACGTTTCTACCCACGGCAAGAAGTGCGGGTTGGAGAGGGTGCATTGACGCTTAGGCGAACTACTCTGAAGGTAGGTCCCTCTCGGGTC
>DATHWJ010000103.1:0-9827 GCA_035460745.1 Ideonella sp.
CAAGTTGCAAGCAGATCTGTCCGGTCGAAGCGGCCGCTGCGCAGGCAAAAAAAAGCAAAGCCGCGCGGCCAGGCGCCGCGCGGCTTTTTTCAACTTTACTTATGCCAGTTGGGTAGGGCGGCTGGCGCCGCCACCCGGCTCAAGCCAGCAGCGTCGCGTCCAGCGTGATCTCCGCATTCAGCAGCTTGGAGACCGGGCAGCCGGCCTTGGCCTTGCCCGCCAGCTCCTTGAAGGTCGCCTCGGTGGCGCCCGGCACCTTGGCCTTCAAAGTCAGATGCACCGCGGTGATCGCGAAGCCGTCGTCGACCTTCTCCAGCGTGACCTTGGCGGTGGTGTCCATCTGCTCGGCGGTGAGCTGGGCTTCGCCCAGGATCAGCGAGAGCGCCATCGTGAAGCAGGCCGAGTGGGCAGCGCCCAGCAGCTCTTCGGGGTTGCTGCCGGGCAGGCCCTCGAAGCGGCTGGCGAAGCCGTAGGGGTAGGCCTTCAAGGCGCCGCTCTCGGTCGAGATGGCACCCTTGCCGTCCTTGATGCCGCCGGACCAGGCAGCGGAACCGGTGCGATTGATCTTCATGCTGTGCTCCTCGAAATTCAGGGTGGAAACAAGCGGTTGCCCGCGACGCCCGGCGCCTTGGGCTAGCGCCGGCACCGCGCTGCAGTCTAGTCACTCGGGGTGGCCCTCGCGACGCCATGGGGAGGGGCCATGCCTCCCCCTTTGGAGAGATGCCGCGTGCCCAAGCCACCACCACACTCCATAGCGCCGGGCAATGATCACGATTGAAAAGGCCATCACTTGAGATCGAGCGCGCCGGCCCGATCTGCCGTATCCTGATGACCATGCCGACGACCCTGCAACCCCTGTCCACGAGCCCCGCCCGGCGCGTTGCCTCGGCCTGCGCCGCGGCGGCTGCCTGCGCCGCGGCGGCTGCCTGCGCCGATCGCTGCTTGCTCCTGCCCTTGTAGACAGCCCTTCGAATTTTCTCGGAAGGCTGCGTGCCTTCCGGCTCTCCAACCCCGGTCGGCTCGCGTCACCGGGGTTTTTTGCTTTTCTGAGCTTGACCATGACCCGCCCTTTCCATCGCAGCTTCGACAAGTTGATCGCCACGATCCCCGCCCGCCAAAGCACGGGAGGCTTGCGCCTGTCCTTTGGCTTCACTTCAGCCCGGCCCGCCGGCACTATCCAGGCCCACCGGCACGCCGTTTTGCAAAGCAGCCGCTAGCGATTCACCGACAAGCTTCGTCGTGATCGCCAGCCACCGGCCTGTTGAACGCACACGAAAGACTTGTCATGAACTCGAACAAATCCAACACCCACCTGCCCGCCACGAACGCGCGCGGCATTCTTCGCAACATCGGCGTGATCGCCCACGTGGACGCGGGCAAGACCACGACCACCGAACGCATCCTGTTCTACACCGGCGAGAACCACCGCATCGGCGAGGTGCATGACGGCACCACCACGATGGACTTCGACCCGCAGGAGCGGGCGCGCGGCATCACGATCAACAGCGCCGCGACGACCGTGTTCTGGCACGGTGCGCAGGTCAACATCATCGACACCCCCGGGCACATCGACTTCAACATCGAGGTGAGCCGGTCGCTGCGCGTGCTCGACGGCGCGGTGGTGCTGTTCGACGGTGTGGCCGGCGTGGAGCCGCAGAGCGAGACCAACTGGCGCCTGGCGGACAAGTACCGCGTGCCGCGGCTGGCCTTCGTCAACAAGCTCGACCGCGTCGGCGCCGACTTCCTGCGCGTGGTGCGCATGATCGAGGAGCGCCTGGCCGCCAAGGTCGTGGTGTTGCAGTTGCCCATAGGCGCCGAGGACACTTTCCGCGGCGTCGTGGATCTGCTCACCCGCCGCAGCCTGCTGTGGAGCGGCAAGGCCGGTGAAGCCCCCGTGGACGGCCCGGTGCCTCCCGAGATGCAGCCGCTGGTCGATGCCTGGCGCAGCCGCCTGATCGAAGCCGCCGCGGAGCGCGACGATGCCTTGCTGGCCGCCTATCTGAACGGCGAAGAGCCCTCGGAGGAGGCCCTGCGCCGCGCGATCCGCGAAGGCACGCTGGCCAGCGCCTTCGTGCCGGTGCTGACCGGCTCGGCCTTCAAGAACAAGGGCATCGAGCCCCTGCTCGACGCGGTCGTGGCCTACCTGCCCGGCCCGGCGGACGTGGTGCGCCTGAGCGAAGAACAGCCTGCCGCCGACCCCGCGGGGCCGCTGGCCGCGCTCGCCTTCAAGGTGGTGACCGACGAACACGGCACGATGACCTTCGTGCGGGTCTACCGCGGGCGCATGCGCACCGGCGACGTGCTGCTCAATACCAGCACCGGCCGCACCGAGCGGGTCGGCCGGCTGTACGAGATGCACGCCGACAAGCACCAGGAGCGCGAGTTCCTGGAGGCCGGCGACATCGGCGCCATCGTGGGCCTGAAGGACACGCTGACGGGCAACACGCTGGCGGACAAGCAGCACCCGGTGGTGCTGGAGCAGATCAGCGTGCCCGAGCCCGTGATCGACATCGCCGTGGAGCCCAGGACGCAGGCCGACCAGCAACAGCTCGGCAAAGCCTTGCACGCGCTGGTGAAGGAAGACCCCAGCCTGCGCGTACGGCAAGACCCCGAGTCGGGCCAGACGCTGTTGTCGGGCATGGGCGAGCTGCAGCTGGAGGTGACGCTGGAGAAACTGCGCACGCAGCACCGCGTGGAAGTGAACGTGGGCCGGCCGCAAGTGGCCTACCGCGAGACCGTGACGCGCGAGGTCGAGGTGCACCACCTGCACAAGAAGCAGAGCGGCGGCCCCGGCCAGTTCGCCGAGGTCTGGCTGCGCGTGACGCCGCTGCCGCGGGGCGAGGGCCAGCGCTTCGACAGCGAGGTGGTGGGCGGCGCCGTGCCGCGCGAGTTCATCCCCGCGGTGGAAGCCGGCATCCGCCGGGCGGCCGAAGCGGGCGTGCTCGCGGGCTTCCCGGTGGTGGACTGGCACGCGACGCTGGTGGACGGCAGCCACCACGAGCGCGACTCGTCGACGCTGGCTTTCGAGCTGGCGGCGGCGGCCGCGTTCAAGGAGGCCGTGCGCAAGGCGGAGCCGCAGTTGCTGGAGCCCGTGATGGCCGTGGAGGTGGTGACGCCGCCCGACTACCTGGGCGACAGCATCGGCGACCTGAACCGCCGCCGCGGCACCATCCACGGCCAGCACCCGCTCGGCAACGCGGCGGTGGTGCAGGCCCAGGTGCCGCTGAAGGAGATGTTCGGCTACATCGGCTCGTTGCGGGCGCTCTCTTCAGGGCGGGCGCAGTACTCGATGCAGTTCGACCACTACGCGGTGGCGCCGAGCGCGGTGCTGGCGCAGGTGCTGACGGCGGCTTGAGGCTGTGGTGAGGTGAGAGGGGCCGCTGCTTCAGGGCAGCGGCCCTTTTTTTGTGCGCTGGGGAATTGGGTTGGGAGCGAGCTGAGCCGGCCCTGTGCCCTGCGGCGGCTGGGTGAGGCGGTCCTCGCTGGCGCTCGGACTGCTCTGCGCTGCTCGGCTGGCCGGCCCGGCGCAGAACTCACTTCGCTCGCTGGCGCTCGCTGCGTTCGAACAACCGCGCCGAGTCAGATGTTGATGCTCGCTGCGCTCGCTGGCCGGCCATCCTCCGCTGCTCGACGCCTCACACAGCCGCCGCAGGGCACAGGGCCGGCTCAGCAGGCACCACTGTTGGCATGCCAAGGAATTCTTCGTGCACTGCTACCTGTGGTGCAGGCCGCTGCCGGGTGCCCTGCCTGCGCCCTGTTGGCGGCGCTGAGGATTGCAAGGGGGCTGGCCGGCGAGCGCAGCGAGCATCAACAACTGACTCGGCGCCATCGATCGAAGCGAGCTTGCGAGCGAAGAGGAGTCGGCGACGCGGCCGGCCCCCTTGCAATCCGAAGGCAGTCGGAGCGCCAGCGAAGACCGCCGCCACCAGGGCGCAGGCAGGGCACCCGGCAGCGGCCCCTCCGGTCGAAGCAAGCCACCAACCACCATCACCACCCAATCCCCCCTTACTTCAACGCCGCCAACGGCGCCAGGCTCGCCCGCAGGCGCGTTCGCGCGTCGTCCTCCACCGCGGCGTGCTGGTCGATGGCGGCCTCGACGTTGCCGATGTGGGTCAGCATCAGCCCGGTCGCGGCCTCGACATCCCCGGCCTCCAGCGCACCGACGATGCGCTCGTGGTCGGCGCACGATTCGCGTGCTTCGTGGGTGCTCTGGTAGAGCGCGGCCACCAGCGTGGTGCGGGCGGTCAGGTCGCGCAGCATGTCGGCCAGCACGCGGTGGCCCAGGCATTCGGCCAGGCAGACGTGGAAGTCGGCCAGCAGGAAGGAGCGGGTGGCGGCGTCGGCGGCGTCGATCGCGGTCTGCTCGTCGGCGATGTGCTGGCGCAGGCGCTTGATCACGGCTTGCAGCGGGCGGCCTTCGGTCTGGCGCAGCATGCCGGACTCGACGGCGCGGCGCGCGGCGAAGGCGTCGCGGGCCTGCTCTATCGAGGGCTCTACGACGTACCAGCCCTTGCGCGAGTGCACCTCGACGAAGCCGCGGGCCTGCACCTGCATCAGCGCCTCGCGCACCAGGGTGCGGCTGACGTTGAAGAGCTCGGCCAGCTCGACCTCGCCGAGCCGCTCGCCCGGCTTGAGCTTCTGGGCGAGGATGGCTTCGACGATGCGCTCGGCGATGTGGGTTTGGTTGCTGGCGGCCATGGCGGGCGGGACTCTAACGCAAAGGGCCGCGGCGGCCGGCCGCCCGGGTTCAGGCCGGCACGGCGCCCGGCGCAGGGGTGGCCTCGTCCTCGATGCCGGCCAGCTCGCCGAGCACCTGGCCGTCGAGCACCGCATGGGCCCGCTCGCGGTCGATGTCGCCCTCCCAGGCGGCGATCGCGACGGTGGCGACGCAGTTGCCTATCAGGTTGCCCAGCGCGCGGGCGATGCCCATGAACCAGTCGACCGAGAGCACCAGCACCAGCCCGATCGCCGGAATCGCGGGGATGGCCTGCAGCGTGGCGGCCAGCACCACGATGGCCGAGCCCGGCACGCCGTGGGCGCCCTTGGAGGTGACCAGCGCGATGGCGAGGATGGTCAGCAGGTCGCCGGTGGAGATCGGCGTGTTGGTGGCCTGGGCGATGAACATCGCGGCCAGCGTGATGTAGATCGAGAAGGCGTCGAGGTTGAACGAATAGCCGGTGGGGATCACCAGGCCCACGGTGCTGTCGCGTATGCCCATGCGCTTGAGCTTGGCCATGACCTGCGGCAGCACGCTGTCGGACGAGGTGGTGGCGAACACCACGGTGAGCTCCTCGCGCAGGTAGCGCAGCAGCTTGAACAGGCTGAAGCCGGAGAACTTCATGATCAGCCCCAGCACGCCGAAGACGAAAATGATCACCGCGCCGTAGAAGAGCGCCACCAGCAGGCCGAGCTGCTTCAGCGAGCCCAGGCCGTACTTGCCGACCGTGAAGGCGATGGCGCCCAGCACGCCCAGCGGCGCCAGCTTGATGATCAGGCCCATGATCTTGAACATCACGTGCGAGAGGTCGTCGATGAAGGTGGTGACGAGCTTGCCGCGCTCGCCCAGCAGGGCCAGCGCGCAGCCGAACAGCACCGCGAAGATCAGCACCTGCAGCACGTCGCCGGTGGCGAAGGCGTTCACCACCGTGGTGGGGATCAGCTTCATCAAAAAGTCGACCAGGCCGCCGCCGGAGAGCTTGCTGGCGTTCTCGGCGTAGGCGCCCAGGGCCTTGCTGTCCAGTGTGGCGGGGTCCACGTTCATGCCCGCACCAGGCTGGAAGAAGTGGCCCAGCAGCAGCCCGAGGGCCAGCGCCACCGTGGTCACCACCTCGAAGTAGATCAGCGACTTGACGCCGACGCGCCCGACACGCTTCAGGTCGCCCGCGCCGGCGATACCGTGCACCACCACGCAGAAGACGATCACCGGGATCAGCATCTTCACCAGCTTGATGAAGCCGTCGCCGAGCGGCTTGAGTTTGATGGCGAACTCGGGCATCAGAAAGCCGAGCAACACACCGGCGATCAACGCCAGCACGACTTGGCCGAACAGCGACCTCAAAAACTTGGGCATGGTGAACGCTCCTGGTTGAAAACAAGCACCGGGACAGTTTCAATCTGGATCACAAGCTTGCATACAAGAAATGTATGCATCAAAAAGGGGCACTTGCATCCGTGCAAACCCGGTCGCGACGGCAGAGCAGGAACCGGGCCTGCGGCATGTCGCGGCTTGTGTTCGAGAACGGAGCTTCGCTACCGCCCGCCTCAGGGCGAAACTCAGGGCGCCCGTTGCAGCGATGTGCTCGGCGACGGCGTCCCCGGTGGGGTCTTCAGCGGGCGCCGCTCACCGGCGGCAGCGATTCACGGCGTCTTTGGTGACGCCAGCAGCCTGTCGACCCGCGCCCTCGCACGGTTGGAGACCAGCGCGCGCTCCAGCGCGTTGGAGTCGCGCAGCAGCTTGGCGCCCTCGGCCTGGCAGTCGGCCGAGAGCTGCTTCAGCGCGCTGGCGGGCTGGCCCTGCTGGGCCTGCTCGGCCTCGTCCAGCAGCTGGTCGGCCTGCGGGTTGCGCAGGCCGGACTTGTAGGCCGTGCCGATGAAGGTGAAACCCAACTCCGTCAGCCGCACCACCTCGGGCCGCACCGCGGTGGCGCCGGCGCGGTAGCGCTCGGCCAGCGCGGTGGCGTCCTGCTTCATCACCGCCACGCAGGCAGAGGCGTGGCGGTAGCGGGCCAGGCCGGCGTCGTCGGGCGGCGCCGCAACGGCACTGCCCAGCGAGACGAGCAACAAGGCGGAAACAAGCAGGGTTCGGGTCATCGGGGGGTCCATCTACAGGCCGGCCGACTCAACGCGCCAAGCGGCAGCGCCGTTGGCACGGCACAGCGCGGGCGGCGCAAGGCGGGCAGACGCCAAACTGTAGCCCGCCTCGCCGCGCACGGCACGCCCGGGGCCTCTGCGAAGGTATGCTCAAGACGTAACCATTCGGTCATCACCTACTTGCGGAGCACGATCCATGAGCAACCCCATCCCCGCCACGCTGATCCCCGGCGACGGCATCGGCCCCGAGATCGTCGACGCCACGCTGGCCGCGCTGGACGCGCTGAAAGCCCCCTTCGAGTGGGACCGCCAGATCGCCGGGCTGGAGGGCGTCACGACGGCCGGCGACCCGCTGCCCGCCGCCACGCTGGACAGCATCCGCCGCACCCGGCTGGCGCTCAAGGGCCCGCTGGAGACCCCCTCGGGCGGCGGCTACCGCTCGTCCAACGTGCGGCTGCGCGAGGAGTTCAAGCTGTTTGCCAACGTGCGCCCGGCCCGCACCATCATCCCCGGCGGCCGCTACGACAACATCGACCTCGTCGTCGTGCGCGAAAACCTCGAGGGCCTCTACATCGGCCACGAGCACTACATCCAGATCGACGACGACCCGCACGCGGTCGCGATGGCCACCGGCGTCAACACCCGCACCGGCAGCCGCCGCCTGCTGGAATACGCCTTCGAGCACGCGGTGGCCACCGGCCGCAAGAAGGTCACCATCGTGCACAAGGCCAACATCATGAAGGCGCTGACCGGCATCTTCCTGGAGACCGGGCTGGAGCTCTACGAGCGCAAGTACAAGGGCAAGTTCGAGATCGACACCGTCATCATCGACGCCTGCGCGATGAAGCTGGTGCTGGACCCGTGGAAGTTCGACGTCATCGTCACCACCAACCTCTTCGGCGACATCGTCTCCGACCTGGTGGCCGGCCTGGTCGGCGGCCTGGGCATGGCGCCGGGCGCCAACATCGGCGCCGACGCCGCGATCTTCGAGGCCGTGCACGGCTCGGCGCCCGACATCGCCGGCAAAGGCATCGCCAACCCGATCGCGCTGATGCTGGCCGCCGCGCTGATGCTGGACCACGTGAAGATGACGGCCGAAGCCACCCGGCTGCGCAAGGCCATCCACGAGACGCTGAACATCGACAAGGTGCGCACCGGCGACCTGCGCGGCACCGCCAACACCGAGACCTTCACCAAGGCGCTGGTCAGCCGTATCCTGAACGGCTGAACCCCTGCGGTGCCGGCTGGCCCGCCCCCTACACGGAGTCGAACCATGAGTGCAGTTTTCAGGGTGGCCGTGATCCCGGGCGATGGCATCGGCAAGGAAGTGATGCCCGAGGGCGTGCGGGTGCTGGAGGCGGCGGCTCGCCGCTTCGGCATCGCGCTCACGCTGACCCCGATCGCCTGGGCCAGCTGCGACCACTACCTGAAGACCGGCCAGATGATGCCGGACGACTGGAAGGCGCAGCTGCAGGGCCAGCATGCGATCTACTACGGCGCCGTCGGCTGGCCCGACATGGTGCCCGACCACGTCTCGCTGTGGGGCTCGCTGCTGAAGTTCAGGCGCGAGTTCGACCAGTACATCAACCTGCGCCCGGTGCGCCTGTTCGATGGCGTGCCTTGCCCGCTCGCCGGCCGCAAGCCCGGCGACATCGACTACTTCGTCGTGCGCGAGAACACCGAGGGCGAGTACACCAACCTCGGCGGCCGCCTCTTCGAGGGCACCGAGCGCGAGCTGGTGATACAGGAGTCCGTCTTCACCCGCCACGGCACCGACAGGGTGCTGAAATACGCCTTCGAGCTCGCCCGCTCGCGCCCGCGCAAGCAGCTCACCGTGGCCACCAAGTCCAACGGCATCGCGATCAGCATCCCCTGGTGGGACGGCCGCGCCGACCAGATGGCCAAGCTCTACACCGACATCGCGGTCGACAAGCAGCACATCGACATCCTCTGCGCCCGCTTCGTGCTGCAGCCCGACCGCTTCGACGTGGTGGTGGCCAGCAACCTGTTCGGCGACATCCTCTCCGACCTCGGCCCGGCCTGCACCGGCACCATAGGCCTGGCCCCCTCGGCCAACCTGAACCCGGAGCGCCACTTCCCTTCCCTCTTCGAGCCGGTGCACGGATCGGCGCCCGACATCTATGGCCAGAACATCGCCAACCCGATCGCGATGATCTGGTCGGGCGCGCTGATGCTGGACTTCCTGACCGGCGGCGAAGGGGCCGGGCGCGCCGCGCACGATGCGATCGTGCGGGCGATCAGCAGGTGCTGGCCGAGGGGCCGCGCACGCGCGATCTGGGCGGCCGGGCCTCGACGACGGAGCTGGGCGAGGCGATCGCGGCGAAGGTGGCGGCGGTGTGAGCTTGCCTAGCGCGTCCGGCTGCCCTGCGCTGGTGCCGACGCCGAGATCGACGGCAGCGGCGGCGGGATGGGAATGGGGTTGGGCGCCGGCACCGCTGGGGGCTTGGGCGCCAGCGCCAGGCTGAGCACGCTGCCCACCCTCGCCTTCGCGACGTCTTCCGGGTGGAAGGGCAGGACGGGCCATTGTTTCTGCGCAAACAACGGGAGCTGGTCGAAGGCGTGCGGCGAGCCGGGTTGTGAAGACTGGCCGTAGACCAGCAGGCCTTCGGCCAGCGGGCCGCGCTCGTCGAAGGTGACGGCCTGCAGGTAGCTGCTGCCCTGGGCGATCTCCAGGCCGCCCGGGGCCAGGCCGCCCGCGCCAGCGGACTCGACCCGGTTCAGCACGCCCTCGATCTCGTCGCCGCCGTGCAGCGGCACCGGCCCGCTGGCAGTCTGGCGGTGTTGCACTTCGCCCAGCGGCACGTCGAGCGCGAAGCCGGCGCTGCGCAGCGTGGCCGCGGCCTGGTCGAGCGCGTCGAAGAACCGGGCGCGCAGCTTGGGGTCGCCGATCTTCAGGCCGCTGGGCGTGTTCACCGGGTCGCTGGCACTGAAGGCCACGCGCCAGAGGCCGGGCGCCTGGCGGGCGACGCGCCACCACTCGCGGAACAGCACCGCGC
>DATHWJ010000104.1:0-14762 GCA_035460745.1 Ideonella sp.
TGGCTCTTGAGCGGGACTTTCGGGTCCGCCGCCACTTCGGGTGCCGGGCTGATGCCGGCTTCCAGCAGCTTGCGGCTCATGATGTGGTCCACCGCGGCGTTGACCGATTCGACGCACACCAGCGCGCCGTCCACATAGTGCAGCAGCGAGAAGGCGTTGGCATTGGCGCCGGGCCGGCGCACGGTGACCAGCCCGGGCGTGCCTTCGGCCGGCACCAGCCCGGCCATCTGCAGGCGCAGGCCGCCCTGGTCGGACCAGAACCACGGCAGCGCGTCGTGCGGCTTGGGCGCGCCGGTCAGCGTGGCCACCGCCGTGCGGGCCTGGTCGTTGGCGTTCTGCACCGACTCCAGGCGCAGCGCGTGGCCGGCGCGGCGGTCGGGGAAGCGGGTGCAGTCGCCTATCGCCAGCACCGCGGCGTCGCTGGTCTGCATGTGGGTGTCCACGACGATGCCGTCGGCGCACTCCAGCCCGGCCGCCTGGGCCAGCGCCGTTTCGGGCACCGCGCCTATGCCCAGCATCAGCAGCTCCACGGGCTCGGCGCTGCCGTTTACCGTGAGCGAGACCAGCCGGCGGTCGTCGGCCTGGAAGCCGTCCACCGCGACGCCGAGCCGGATGTCCATGCCGGCGGCGCGGTGCGTCGCCAGCACGTGTTCCGAGAGGGCCGGCGAGACGGCCCGGCCGAGCAGCCGCGGCGCGCACTCCAGCACCGTCACGGCCTTGCCCAGCGCGAGCGCGGTGGCGGCGATCTCCAGCCCGATGAAGCCGCCGCCCAGCACGGTGACCCGCTGCGCGGCGCCGAGCAGCGGGCGCAGGCGCTGCGCCTCGTCGGCCGCGCGCAGCAGGGCCACGTTGTCCAGCCCGGCGGGCAGGGCGGCCAGCGTGCGGGCGCGGGTGCCGGTGGCGAGCACCAGGCGCTCCCAGGGCAGCACGGCGCCCGAGCGCAGCGTCACGCTGCGGCCGGTGCGGTCGATGGCCACCGCCGGATCGCCCAGGTGCAGCTGGATGCCGGCGTCGCGGTACCAGTCTTCGGCGCGGTGCAGCTGCGGCGCTTCGTCGGGGTTCTTCAGAAAGGTCTTGGAGAGCGGCGGGCGGTGGTAGGGCAGCGAGGTTTCTTCGCAGACCAGGTGCAGCCGCGCGCCCCAGCCCGCGTCGACCAGGCCGGCGCAGAGCTGGGCCGCGGCGTGGCCGCCGCCGATGATCACGATGGGGTTCATGCCGGGGCTCCGGGGTGGTCGTCGGGAGAAGAGGGAGAGCTGTCGTCGGGCTCGGCGGCCTGGCGCCGGCCGTGCTTGAGCGCCTGCGGCGGATGGCGCACCATGTACTGGCGGGTGGCGGTCTCGACGGCGGGCAGGTTTTCGTGCAGGCGGTGCAGCAGCTCGATCAGCGCGTGGCGCTCGGCCTCGCTCAGCACCGACATGAAGGCCCGCTCGCGCACCAGCGCCACCTCGCGGATCTGGTCGTGCATCGTGCGGCCGGCGGGCGTCAGCGTGGCGATGCGCGCGCGGCCGTCTTCCGGGTCCAGGCTGAGGGTGATGAAGCCACGCATCTGCATGCTCTTGAAGCAGCGGCTCATCGAGGACTTGTCCATGCCTATGGTGTTGCAGGCCCTCTGCGCCGAGATCGCGCCTTCTATGGCCAGCAGCACCAGCACACGCCAGGTCTCTATGCCCACGTCGAAGGCGCTCAGGTAGGCCTGCGAGGCGCCGCGCGAGAGCTTGTTGGCGATCCAGGTGAAATACGCGGGGGTGTAGCGCTCCAGGTCGACCACGGCATGGCCGCCCGTTGGTGGGGCGGGGCGCGCAGCGGTGGAGGATGGGGCCGCGGCGGGCGGCGTCTGGGGTTGCAGCATCGACAAACTCAGGATGGCGGTAACAGGCCTCACTGTATCTGCCTGCAGCGGGCGTCGCCGCAGGCGGGCGCAGGCCCGCAAGCGTTCGCTGCTGCGCCGTCGGTTCAGGTGTTTGGCGAAACAACTGATGAATATGCGAGCTTTGATTCCATCGCCTGCCGTTCTTTTTTTGGCAGCTGGATGGAGAAGAAGTCACTCGACAGTGGCACATTCCCCGCACGGCCGTGCGCGAAGCACGGAACGGCGCCGCCAAAGGACTGCATGACGCATCCGAGGTGTCGCGCCGTTGCGACTTGTGACACCGTGTCGGCCGCTGTGCGTTTGCCTGTGCGGGGTGTTGGGAGGAGACCCGCACCGAGCCGGGAGGCGCTTGCATTTTTTGAGCGAAGTTTGTGAAAGGACATTCCAATGAAATCGTATGGGGCTGAGTTTTTGGGCACCTTCTGGCTGGTGCTGGGCGGTTGCGGCAGCGCGGTGCTGGCGGCGGCGTTTCCGGCGTTGGGCATAGGCTTTCACGGGGTGGCGCTGGCCTTCGGCCTGACGGTGCTGACGATGGCCTTCGCCGTCGGCCACATCTCGGGCGGCCACTTCAACCAGGCGGTGTCGGTGGGCCTGTGGGCCGGCGGGCGTTTTCCGGCCTCGCAATTGCTGCCGTACATCGCGGCGCAGGTGCTGGGCGGCATCGCGGCCGGTGGTGTGCTCTACCTGATCGCCAGCGGCAAGCCCGACTTCGCGATCGGCGGCTTCGCCACCAACGGCTTCGGCGAGTTCTCGCCGGGCAAGTACTCGATGCAGGCGGCGCTGATCACCGAGATCGTGATGACGGCCTTCTTCCTGATCGTGATCCTCGGCTCGACCGACAAGCGCGCCCCGGCCGGCTTTGCGCCCATCGCCATCGGCCTGGCGCTGACGCTGATCCACCTGATCAGCATTCCGGTGACCAACACGTCCGTCAACCCGGCGCGCAGCACCGGCGTGGCGGTCTTCGTCGGCGGCCCGGCGACCGCGCAGCTCTGGCTGTTCTGGGTCGCGCCCATCATCGGCGCGGTGATAGGCGCGGTGGCCTACCGCCTGATCGGCGGCGAGAAGCGCTGAGCGCCCAGCGCCCAAGAAAAAGCCCCGCTTCGGCGGGGCTTTTTTGTGGCCGGTGGCGTGCCACCCCAGCTGCGAGACGCGCGGGCTCAGGCGCGCGAGAGGCGCTTGCCGACGATGACGACCTGCTGCGTGGGCAGGGTGTCGGTGGCAGTCTGCGCGACCACGGCGTTGTCGTATTGCCGGTCGGCGACGCCGCTGACGCTGGTCAGCAGCGAGAGGGTCACGATGGCGGCGAGGCTGAGGGCGACGGCTTGCACGGTGAAGGTCTTGGTCATGGCGTTACTCCTGGGGTGGCGGGGGCAGCGAGCAAGCTGCGATGGAGTGAACTGTAGAGACCGCCTCCTCACTCGAAAACAGGCCTGCGACGAACGGCAGGGAAGCAGGGGCGAACTGCAAGCTGGGGTGATGGAAGCCGCTGCGACCGGCCCGCCGGGCAGATGAATTGCGCCGCGGCGTCGCCGACGCAAGAATGGTGGCGCGTCAACGCCCCCCGTGTTCCCCCAAGCTTTGCAACGGTGTCTCTTCGCATGCCTCAGCCGGTTCCCCAGCGCATTGCCAGGCGCAGATTCCTCGTCCAGGCCTTGAGCGCTGCCGGCGTGTTGACGCTGGCGCCGCTATCGACGATGGCGGCCCCGCCGCAGTTTGTGTCGAACGTGACGCAGCTCTATCCGGTCCGCGTCTCCCGCATCGAGCGGCCGACGAGCAGCGCCGCCGTGGCTGCCGCCGTGCGTGCATGGCCGAGCAAGGTGGCCGTGGGCGGTGGGTGCTACAGCATGGGAGGCCAGGTGGCCATCGCAGGCGGGCTTCATCTGGACATGCGGCAGATGAACGGTCTGGTCTGGGTGCGCCCGGCCGACAAGGCCGTGCGGGTTCAAGCCGGCATGCGATGGCGGGATCTGCAGGACGTGCTGGACCCACTGGGGCTGGCCGTCAAGCTCATGCAGAGCTACGCCAACTTCACGATAGGCGGCGCCGTGTCGGTGAACGCCCACGGCCGCTATGTCGGGCGGGGCCCGGTGGGCAACTCGGTAAGGGCCGTGCAACTGGTGTGCGCCGATGGCAGCCTCGTCGAGGCTTCGCGCACGCAGAACACCACACTCTTCCGCGCGGCGTTGGGAGGCTACGGCGCCGTGGGTGTCATCACCGAGGTCGAGCTCGATCTAGCTGACAACGTGCGCATCGAACGCACGGTCGAAGCGGTGGCGCTGGAGCGCTACGTCGAGTTTTTTGACAAGGTCGTCCTGGCGGACCCGCGCAGCGTGCTGCACAACGCCAACCTGCTGCCGCCCCACTTCGATACGCCGACGGCCGTCACCTGGCGTACGACCGACAAGGCGCTGACCGAGCCGGCGAGGCTGGTGCCGCGCGATGACGGCTATGCGCTCCAGCGAAGCCTGATCTGGGCCGTCACCGAACTGCCAGGCGGGCAGACGATACGGAAGTCCGTGGTCCAGCCGCTGCTGGAAGAAGGGCCTGCCGTGAAGTGGCTCAACCACGAGGCCAGCCTCGATGTCGCGGAGCTCGAACCCGCCAGCCGTCGGCATTCGACCTACGTGCTGCAGGAGTACTTCGTGCCGCGCCTAGCCGTCACCGTTTTCTGCCAGGCCATGGCGAAGACGCTGCGCAGCCACCGCGTGAACGCACTCAATGTTTCCCTGCGCCATTCACCTGCGGACACGCTCTCGCTGATGCCCTGGGCCAGGACGGACGTGTTCTGCTTTGTCCTCTACTACAAGCAGGACACGACGGCCGAGGCGTGCTCGGCAGTGGGGCGTTGGACGCGCGAGCTGATTGCGCATGCCCTGGAGAGCGGTGGCCGTTACTACCTGCCCTATCAGCTCCACGCCACGGCCAGCCAGTTCGAGCGCGCTTATCCGGAGGTGGCTTCGCTGCGGGCGCTGAAGAAGCAGGTCGATCCGGGCGGAAAGTTCTCCAACACGATGTGGGCGAGGTACCTGTGAGTGGCGAGGGCTGTGGCAGCCGCTCCAGCCTGCATGGACGGCCCAACAAAAAAGCCCTGCAGAGCAGGGCTTCTTCTTTGCCGGCGTATCGCCACCCCGGCTGGGGAAGGGCGCGACGTGCGGGTTCAGGCGCGCGGCATGCGCTTGCCGACGATGACAACCTGCTGCGTGGGCAGGGTGTCGGTGGCGGTCTGCGCGACCACGGCGCTGTCGTACTGCCGGTCGGCGACGCCGCTGACGCTGGTCAGCAGCGAGAGGGTCACGACGGCGGCGAGGCTGAGGGCGACGGCTTGCACGGTGAAGGTCTTGGTCATGGCGTTACTCCTGGGGTGGCGGGGTGCAGCGAGCACGCTGCGATGGAGTGAACTGTAGGGACCGTCTCTTCGCCCGAAAACAGGCCTGCGACGAACGGCAGGGAAGCAGGGGTGAACTGCAAGCTGTGGCGATGGAAGCCGCTCGTGCATCGCGCCGACCGGGCGCTCACATCGCCGGCGGCCAGTGGTGCGTCTCCGCCTGGCAGCTCCGGCACCAGGCGTAGAGCGCGTCGTACATCACCATGCCGTGCCGCAGCATCTCGTGGTCGTCTGTGAAGACCTTCGACAGCCCCAGCGAGAGCGCATAGAGCCCGGCCGACTGGGGCGTGAGGTCCAGGCGCGAGGTGTCTGCGCCGCGCACGATGGCCGCGAGCTGCAGCAGGGCCGGGTCCGCCAGCGCGTGCTTGGACAAGAAGGCGTCGAAGCTGCAGAGCTCGCCGACGTGGCTGTACTCGACGCCCGGGATGTCGTAGGGCGTCGCGCCGGTGGCAGCCGCGACCTCCAGCACCTGGGCGCTGGGCACGTAGAGGAACTCGGGGGCCTGGTCGATGAAGCGGGCGATCAGCCAGGGGCAGGCGATGCGGTCGATCTTGGGGCGCTCGCGGGTGATCCATTTCATGACGGTGCTCCTTCGATGAGCGGGTGGCCGGGCGGCGGTGTCAACGCAGGAACTGCCAGGCCAGCCCCAGCAGCGCGCAGCCGGCGATCACCGGGATCACGCCGACCTTGAAACGGAAGATCGCGACAGCGGCGATCGCGCCGATGAAGGCCGAGGCCCACTCGAAGCGGCCCGGCAAGCCCTCGGGCCACAGCACGTGGTAGGCGAAGAACACGGCCAGGTTCACGATCACGCCGACCACCGCCGCGGTGATGCCGGTCAGCGGTGCGGTGAACTTCAGGTTGCCGTGGGTGGACTCGATGAAGGGGCCGCCCAGCAGGATGAAGAAGAACGATGGCAGGAAGGTGAAGAAGGTGACCACGCTGGCCGCGACCGCGCCGGAGAGGAACAGCGCGTCGCTGCCGAAGACCGCCTTGGTCCAGCCGCCGACAAAGCCGACGAAGGAGACCACCATGATCAGCGGGCCGGGCGTGGTTTCGCCGAGCGCCAGGCCGTCGATCATCTGCGGCGCGGTCAGCCACTGGAAGTTCTCCACCGCTCCCTGGTAAACATAGGGCAGTACCGCATAGGCGCCGCCGAAGGTCAGCAGCGCAGCCTTGGTGAAGAACCAGGCCATCTGCGTCAGCACCGCGTCCCAGCCGTAGACGGCCGTGAGGCCGCCGATGCCGGCCAGCCAGAGCGCGCCGCACACCAGCACCACGCGGGTGAAGCGTGCCCAGGTGAACAAGGCGTGGGGCGGTGTCGGCGTCTGGTCGTCGATCAGGGCCGGGCCGGCCGACTTGGCTGCCTTGCCGTGGCCGCCGCCCACCGTGAACTTGTCCGGCGCAAAGCGGCCGCCGAAGTAGCCGATCAGGCCGGCCGCCAGCACGATCAGCGGGAACGGCAGCTTGAGCGCAAACACCGCGACGAAGGCCGCCACGGCGATGCCCCAGAGCCAGTTGTTCTTCAGCGCCCTCGAGCCGATGCGGTAGGCCGCCGAGGCCACGATGGCAGTCACGGCTGGCTTGATGCCGTAGAGCAGCCCCGCCACCGCAGGCACCTCGCCGTAGGCCATGTAGATCCACGACAGCGCGATCAGGATGAACAGCGACGGCAGCACGAACAGCACGCCGGCGACGATGCCGCCCCGCGTGCGGTGCATCAGCCAGCCGATGTAGACCGCGAGCTGCTGCGCCTCGGGCCCGGGCAGCAACATGCAGTAGTTCAAGGCGTGCAGGAAGCGGTTCTCCGAGATCCAGCGGCGCCGCTCGACCAGCTCCTGGTGCATCATCGCGATCTGCCCGGCCGGCCCGCCGAAGCTGATGAAGCCCAGCTTGAGCCAGTAGACAAAGGCTTCGCCCAGGCTGACGCTCTGGGGTCGTTCGAGCGCCGGGTCGTGGGGTGGCGCGGCAGCGGCTGTGACGGTGTCGTTCATGGGGCGATCCGCAGTGCGGCGTAGAGGGTGTCGAACAAGGCGTGCGACGCTGCCAGCAGCGCGTCGTCGTCATCGGGGTGCTGGGCCTGCAGGCCACGCACCAGGGTCTCGAGGCCGGCGGCTTCATCGACCGGGATGCCGCCGACGTCGATGAAGTGCACCAGCTCGGCCAGCCGCTTCAGTCCCGGCTCGTCCTGCAGCCCGAAGCTCTGCGCCACCACCTCGAAGCTGACCCGGTCGCCCACGTGGGTGAAGCGGGCGCCGTCGAAGTCGAAGCCGAGCGCAGCCTTGGGGCACTGGCCGGGGTGCGCCAGCCAGACGAAGCGGGCCTCGGGGTCGATGAAGCGCTGTATCAGCCAGGCGGTGGCGAGCCTGTCGACCCAGGGGCGCTGGCGGGTCGCCCAGGCCTGGTTCTGGAAGTCCGCCTTGTCCAGCCGCTCGATCGCGGCGGCGGTGGGCGCCGGCTCGCCGGGCGAGAGCTGGCGGTCGATCTCGTGGCGCAGGGTTTCCAGGCCGGCGGTCGCCTTGTCGCAGGCCGTGCCGGGGAAGAAGTCGATGCTGCGCAGGCTTTGCAGTTGCTGGGAGAGCGTGCGCAAGGCCTTGCGCAGGTCGGGCTCGCCGGCCGTTTTCAGCGAGCTGCGCGCCTCCTTGAGCGACTGCGAGAAGTCGGCATAGGCCTCGCTGCGGTCGAACAGCGCGATGAAGCCCGCCTCCTGCGCCGCGTCACGCGCGCGCAATGAGAGCATGTGCGCCTCGGCACCGCCCGCCAGGATGGCTTTCTCGATGGCCCAGAGCTCGGCCGCGGTGGGGGCGCCGGCGGGCAGGATGTAGACGCCGTCGCGCAGCGTGGCGCAGCCGGTGGTTTTCAGCGAGCGCCAGATGCGCACGCGCAGGCCGCTCGGCGAGGCCGGCAGGGAAGCGGTGAGCAGCAGCCAGTCGGTCATGCAACGAGTATTGCACAACGTGATGACTGCTACAGAGTCTGACGGAGAGGTTCTTCAGGCAAAGAAAAGGCCCCGCAAGGCACAAGCCTGCGGGGCCTTTTCGCCGGTGCTTCGCCACCCCGGCTGAGGAAGGGAAGGGCGGGGCTCAGGCGCGCGAGATGCGCTTGCCGACGATGACGACTTGCTGCGTCGGGATCGTGTCGGTGGTGGTCTGCGCGATCACGGCGTTGTCGTATTGGCGGTTCGCGACGCCGCTGACGCTGCTCAGCAGCGTGAGGGTGACGACAGCGGCCAGGCTGAGGGCGGCGGCTTGCACGGTGAAGGTCTTGTTCATGGCGGTACTCCTTGGGGTGGCTGGGTGCAGCTTGCGGTGCCCGGGTGGCGTTTCGTTTGCTGCGATGTAGTGAACTGTAGGCAGCGCCCCCCGGCGCGCAAACCGGCATGCGACGAACTGCCGGTAATCGGGGCCGAACTGCCTGATGCCCGGACGGCAGGGGTGGAAACATCGGGTGGCCTGCCGCGGGCCATGCACAATCAGCCCCCTTTTCGCCGCCGGGCAGGCACCTGCCGCCCGGCCGCCGTTGGTCATATCCCCGAGGACGTTCGTGTTCAAGAATCTGCTGGTGTATCGCGTCGGGCCGGACTGGTCCGTGGGTCTGGAAGAAGTCGAGGAGAGCCTGGCCAAGGAGCGCTTCGTCGAGTGCGGCGCCACGCAGGCGTCGTCGGCCGGCTGGGTCGAGCCGCGCGGCCACGCGCCGGGGCCGCTGGTGGAGTCCATCGGCGGGCAGTGGCTGATGAAGCTGATGGTCGAGCAAAAGGTCTTGCCGGGCGCGGTGGTGAAGCGCCGCAGCACCGAGATCGCCGAGCAGATCGAGAAGACCACCGGCCGCAAGCCGGGCAAGAAGCAGGGCAAGGAGATCAAGGAGCAGGCCGTGCTGGAGCTGCTGCCCATGGCCTTCACCAAGCAGGCGGCGGTCAACGTCTGGCTGGACCCCAAGCGCCGCCTGCTGATGATCGACACCAGCAGCGCCACCCGGGCCGAGAGCGTCGTGACCTACCTGGTCAAGGCGCTGGACGGCTTCGCGGTGACGCAATTCCAGACCACGATGTCGCCGGCCGCCGCGATGTCGGCCTGGCTGGCCAGCGGCGAGCCGCCCAGCGGCTTCACGGTGGACCGGGAGTGCGAGCTGAAGTCGGCCGACGAGATGAAGTCCGTCGTGCGCTACTCGCGCCACCTGCTGGACATCGACGAGGTGCGCCAGCACATCCAGACCGGCAAGCAGCCCACCAAGCTGGCGATGACCTGGCAGGGCCGCGTCTCGTTCATGCTGACCGACGCGCTGCAGATCAAGAAGCTGGGCTTCGAGGACGTGGTCTTCGAGAACAGCAAGGGCAGCAAGGCCGACACCAAGGACGACGGCTTCGACACCGATGCCGCGATCGCCACCGGCGAGCTCTGCCAACTCATCCCCGACCTGGTCGAGGCGCTCGACGGTGAGCTGGCCATGGCCGCCTGAGAGCGCTGCCCAGACCTGCCGCTTCGCGTCAGGCCCCCGGAGGGGGCCGGCGGGTCAGCCGATCGACAGCCCCTCCACCGTCTGCCGCAGCAGCTCCCGCGCCGCGTCGATGCCAGGCCCCACGTGCCGGTCGATGCGCCGGATGAAGGGGCAGGTGAGCACCGCGAGCGCGCTGCCGTCCGGGCCCATGATGGGCATGGAGATGTCGGTCACGCCGTGGGTCTGCAGGCTGAGGCCTTGCCAATGGCCCAGCTCGCGCACGCCGCGCAGCGTGGCGTTCAGCGAGCGCGCGCTCAGCGGCACCTCGCCGTCCATCACCTCGTGCGCCGCCAGCATCTCGGCGCGTTTGGTCTCGGGCTGGAAGGCCAGCAGCACATGGCCCGAGCCGGTGTCCAGCAGGCTCACGCGCGCGCCCAGCCGCACCGAGAGGCCCCAGTTGCCGGGCGCTGCGACCTGCGCGACGATGGTGACGTTGCCGCGGTCGTAGGTGCCCAGGTGGCACGACTGCTCGGCCGCCTTGGCGAAGCTGTCCATCGCCGGCAGCGCGCGCGCCACCAGTCGGTCCAGCGGCGGATGGCGGTGCGCCAGCACGAAGAGCTTGAGGCTCAGCGCATAGCGGTCGCCCTCGGCCGAGCGGCTCACGTAGTCGCGCGCCACCAGCCGCTCCAGCATGCGGTAGATCTCGCTCGGGCTGCGGCCCATGGCCTTGACGATCTCGGCCCGCGTCAGCCCGTGCGGCTGCGCGGAGAGCAGCTCCAGGATGTCCAGGCCCTTGTCCAGCGCAGGGGCGCGGTAGCGATCCGCGGGGTCGGCGGCGTCGCCGGAGTCGTTCGTGTCGGTCACGGTGGCGGTGGGTTGGAGGGGCCAATACGGGGGCAAGGCAGGCCGGCGAGCACCTTAACAGCGCGGGTAAGTCCCAGGACCTCACCCGGCGGAACCCTCTTGCGACGGTGGTTTATATATGGATAGGATGTTCGTATATGAACACACCTGCCGCACATCCGGGCTTCTACCGACCGTGAACCCGCGTGTCGATGCCCACCAGCACTTCTGGCGCCCGGCCCGCGGCGACTACGCCTGGCTGCGCCCGGGCGTGCCCGGGCTGGCGCCCTTGTGCCGCGACTTCCTGCCGGCCGACCTGCAGGCCACGCTGCTGGCGCAGGGCGTGGTGCAGACGGTGCTGGTGCAGGCTGCAGACAGCGAGGCCGAGACCGATTTCCTGCTCGCGCTCGCAGCCGAGCACGGCTTCATCGGCGGTGTGGTCGGCTGGATCGACCTGAGCTGCGCAGCCGCGGCCGAGACGCTGGCGCGCTGGGCGCAGCACCCCAAGTTCAAGGGCGTGCGCCCGATGCTGCAAGACCTGCCCGAGGCCGACTGGATCGCCACCGCACCGCACCCCGCCGCGATGCAGGCGCTGCAGCGCCTGGGCCTGCGCTTCGACGCGCTGGTCAAGGCCCCGCAGCTCGCGCCGCTGCAACGCTTGCTGCAAGCCTGGCCGGCGCTGCCGGTGGTGATCGACCATGCCGCCAAGCCCGCGCTGGCGCAGGGCTGGGAGGGCGAGTGGGCCGGCCGCTGGCGCGCCGACATGGCCCGCATCGCGGCCCACCCGCAGGTGATGTGCAAGCTCTCGGGCCTGCTCACCGAGATGTCGCCCGCGCAGCGCCGCAGCCCGCAGGCCGCGCTCGAGACGCTGCGCCCGCTGTGGCACACGCTGCTGGCGAGCTTCGGCCCCGCGCGGCTGATGTGGGGCAGCGACTGGCCGGTGCTGACGCTGGCCGGCGATTACGCGGGCTGGGTCGAGGTGAGCGAGACGCTGCTCGCCGAGCTCACGGCGCAGGAGCAGGCCGCGGTTCGCCGCGGCAACGCCGAGCGCTTCTACGGCCTCGCGCCGGTGCAGGCATGAGCGCCCCGATCGTCTCGCTGCGCCACGTCAGCAAGGCCTTCAGCGGGGTGCGTGCGCTGCACGACTGCCAGCTCGAGCTGCTGCCCGGCGAGGTCCACGCGCTGATGGGCGAAAACGGCGCCGGCAAGTCCACGCTGATGAAGGTGCTGGCGGGCGTCTACCAGAAGGACGCCGGCGAGATCGTCTTCGACGGCCGGCCGGTCGAGCTCGCTTCGCCGCGCGCCGCGCAAGACCTGGGCATACGCATCATCCATCAGGAGCTCAACCTGATGAACCACCTGAGCGCGGCGCAGAACATCTTCATCGGGCGCGAGCCGCGCGGGCGCTTCGGCCTCTTTCTCGACGAAGACGCGCTGAACGAACGGGCGCGCCGCATCTTCGAGCACATGCACCTGGCGCTGGACCCGCGCACGCCGGTGGGCGAGCTGACGGTGGCCAGGCAGCAGATGGTCGAGATCGCCAAGGCGCTCTCCTTCGACTCGCGCGTGCTGATCATGGACGAGCCCACCGCCGCGCTGAACAACGCCGAGATCGCCGAGCTATTCCGCATCATCCGGCAGCTGAAGGCCCAGGGCGTCGGCATCGTCTACATCTCGCACAAGATGGACGAGCTGAAGCAGATCTCCGACCGCGTCACGGTGATGCGCGACGGCCAGTACATCGCCACCGTGCCCACCGCGTCCACGCCCATAGCCACCATCATCGGCATGATGGTCGGGCGCCAGCTCGACGAGCAGGCCACGCAGGTGCCGGACACCTCGCGCAACGAGATCGCGCTGCAGGTGAGCGGCCTGCGCCGGGGCACCGCCGTCAAGGACGTGAGCTTCACGCTGCGCAAGGGCGAGATCCTGGGCCTGGCCGGCCTGATGGGGGCCGGCCGCACCGAGGTGGCGCGGGCCATCTTCGGGGCCGACCGCCTCGAGGCCGGCGAGATCCGCGTGCACGGCCGGGCGGTCAGGATCCACTCGCCGGCCGACGCGGTGGCGCAAGGCATCGGCTACCTCTCGGAGGATCGCAAGCACTTCGGCCTGGCCACGGGGCTGGACGTCGAGACCAATATCGTGCTGTCCAGCCTGCGCAGCTTCGCCGGCCCGGGCTTCATGCTGGACCAGCGCGCCATCCGCGAGACCGCGCTGAGCTATGTGCAGCGGCTGGACATCCGCACGCCGTCGGTGGAGCAGCCCGTGCGCCTGCTCTCGGGCGGCAATCAGCAGAAGATCGTGATCGCGAAGTGGCTGCTGCGCGACTGCGACATCCTCTTCTTCGACGAGCCCACGCGCGGCATCGACATCGGCGCCAAGAGCGAGATCTACAAGCTGCTGGGCGCGCTGGCCGGGCAGGGCAAGGCCATCGTGATGATCTCCTCCGAGCTGCCCGAGATCCTGCGCATGAGCCACCGCATCCTGGTGATGTGCGAGGGCCGCGTCACCGGCGAGATCGCCGCGCGCGACGCCACGCAGGAAAAGATCATGCAACTGGCCACGCAGCGCGAGCCGGTGCTGGCGGCCTGACGCGCCGCCCCCGCCCCCGCTTTCGCATGCCCCCCGGCCCCCACCGCAAAGAGACAAGCCCCCCGATGGACAACACCACCCGCCCGCTGGCGCCCGCCGCAGCGCCGCCAGCCCGCCCCGGTGCGGCGGCCGCGCTGAAGCGCAGGCTCTTCCACCCCGCCACGCGGCAGACGCTGCTGGCCTTTGCCAGCCTGCTCGCGCTGATGGCCTTCTTCACCGTCGCGTCGCCCAACTTCCTGCAGGGCGACAACATGGTGAGCATCCTGCAGGCCACCGCGGTCAACGGCGTGCTGGCCATCGCCTGCACCTTCGTCATCATCACCGCCGGCATCGACCTCTCGGTCGGCACGCTGATGACCTTCTGCGCGGTGATGGCCGGCGTCGTGCTGACCTACTGGGGCCTGCCCATCTACCTCGGCGTGCTGGCGGCGATCTTCTTCGGCGCGCTCTGCGGCTTCACCTCCGGCGTGCTGATCGCCAAGCTCAAGATCCCGCCCTTCATCGCCACGCTGGGCATGATGATGCTGCTCAAGGGCCTCTCGCTGGTGATCTCCGGCACCAAGCCGATCTACTTCAACGACACGCCCGAGTTCTCCTGGATCTCGCAGGAGTCGCTGATCGGCTACTTCATCCCCGCGCTGCCCATCCCGAATGCGGTGCTGATCCTGTTCGTCGTGGCCGTGCTCGCCAGCCTGGTGCTCAACAAGACCATGCTGGGCCGCTACACCTTCGCGCTGGGCAGCAACGAAGAGGCGGTGCGCCTGTCGGGTGTCAACGTCGACTTCTGGAAGATCGTCGTCTACTCGGTCAGCGGCGGCATCTGCGGCGTCGCCGGGCTGCTGATCGCCTCGCGGCTCAACTCCGCCCAGCCCGCGCTGGGCCAGGGCTACGAGCTCGACGCGATCGCCGCGGTGGTGATAGGCGGCACCTCGCTCTCGGGCGGCACCGGCACCATCCTGGGCACCATCATCGGCGCCTTCATCATGAGCGTGCTGACCAACGGCCTGCGCATCATGTCGGTGGCCCAGGAGTGGCAGACGGTGGTGACCGGCGTGATCATCATCCTCGCCGTCTACATCGACATCATCCGGCGAAAAAAGACCTGAGCGGCTCGCCTCGCCGCACCCTCTCACCGACCCGCGACACCCCCAACGACAAGGAGACAACATGCTCAACAGACGCGCCCTGACCCTCGCCCTCGGCCTGACCGCCACCTTCGGCTTCAGCACCGCGAGCTTCGCCCAGGAGATCTACATCCCGCTGGTCTCCAAGGGCTTCCAGCACCAGTTCTGGCAGGCCGTGAAGCAGGGCGCCGAGCAGGCCGGCAAGGACCTCAAGGTCAAGGTCAGCTTCGAGGGCCCCGAGACCGAGGCGATGGTGGACAAGCAGATCGACATGCTCTCGGCCGCGCTGGCCAAGAAGCCGCAGGCCATAGGCTTCGCCGCGCTGGACAGCAAGGCCGCGATCCCGCTGCTGAAGAAGGCACAGGCCGCCAAGATCGCTGTCGTCGCCTTCGACTCGGGCGTGGACAGCGACATCCCGGTGACCACCGCGACCACCGACAACAAGGCCGCTGCAGCGCTCGCCGCCGACAAGATGGCCGAGCTGATCGGCAAGGCCGGCGAGGTGGCCGTG
>DATHWJ010000105.1:0-2615 GCA_035460745.1 Ideonella sp.
CGCGCACCGTGCAGGTCAAGGGGGTCAGCGAGTTTCGCGGGCCGGCCGGCGCCCGTTCAGGCGCCGGCGGCGAGCGGCAGCCGCACGGTCGCGTCCAGGCCGGCCAGCCGGCCGCGCTCCCAGCGGTTCTCCAGCTCGATCTGCCCGCCCAGCGAGCCGACGATCTCGTGGCAGATGGCCAGGCCCAGGCCCGAGCCGCCGTGGCTGCCGCTGGCCGCGAAGGGCTGGAACAGCCGCTCGCGCTGCGCCGGCGCGACGCCGGGCCCGCTGTCGGCGATGGTCAGCGCGGCATGGCGGCCGTCGGCCAGCAGCCGCACCGAGAGCGTGCCGCCGGGCGGGCAGTGCTTGATCGCGTTGTGCAGCAGGTTGCGGGTCAGCTCGCGCAGCGCCCATTCGAGGCTGCGCACCGGCGCCGGCTGGGTCTCGATCTCGAAGTCGAGCTGGCCCTCGGCGATCAGCGCCGAGAGGTCCAGCGCCACCGCGCGGACCACCGCCGACCAGTCCCAGACCGGCACGTCGCCGGTCTGGCGCAGCTGCTCGACCTTGGCCAGCGCCAGCATCTGGTTGGCCAGCTGGGTGGCGCGCTCCACGGTAACGTGGATCTCGTCCAGCGCTTCGCGGGCGTCCAGGTCGCCGCGCCGGGCGGACTGCACCTGGGTCTTGAGCACCGCCAGCGGTGTGCGCAGCTGGTGCGAGGCGTCGCGCACGAAGCGCTTCTGGTGGTCCAGCAGGTGGCGCAGGCGGGCCATCAGGTGGTTGGTCGCCTCGACCAGCGGCTGCAGCTCGCGCGGCGCGTCGTCGCTGGCGATGGCTTCGAGGTCGCTCTCGGCGCGTGCGCGCAGCGCCTGGCTGAGCGCGCGCACCGGCCGTGTCGCGCGCTGCACCACGAAGACCACCACGGCGGCGATCACCAGGATCAGTGCGGCCTGCCGCCAGAGCGTGTCGATCAGCAGGCTGCGCGCCAGGGTCTGGCGCAGCTCCAGCGTCTCGGCCACCTGCACCGTGGCCATGCCCTGGCCGGTCGCCCAGGTGACCGGCTGCAGCAGCACGGCCATGCGCACCGGGTCGCCCTCGTACTCGGCGTCGTAGAAGTCGACCAGCGCGGCATAAGGCCCCTTGATCGGCAGCTTGCCGTGCCAGGTCGGCAGCGCGGGGAAGCCGGAGACCGTCTCGCCCTGGAAGCCGGTGACCTTGTAGTACAGCCGGCTGCGGTTGTCGGCCTCGAAGGGCTCCAGCGCCGACCAGAGCAGCGTGGAGTGCAACTGCACCTGCGAGGGGTCTTCGGCCCCCGTCACGACATTGGCCTCCAGCAGGTCGCCGATGGACTTGGCGGTGGCCAGCAGCGTGCGGTCGTAGGCCGTGTCGGCCGCCCGCAGCGCCTGCCGGTAGAGCACGACGGTGTTGATCGCGATGAAGGCGATCACCGGCAGCAGGATGCCCAGCATCAGGCGGTCGCGCAGCGACATGCGGCGAAGCCAATGGGTCATGCTGGCCCCTCGGCCGGCGAGTGCGCCGGTCGGTCCCCCGAGGGAATGCGGGTCGGCTTGGTGAGCTGAAGCCGGCGCGCGGCCCGCGACGTCGGCCGCGTCGGGCGCCAGGCCGGCGGGCGCGTCCAGTTTCACGCCGGCGCCTTCAGCAGATAGCCCAGCCCGCGCAGCGTCACCAGCTGCGCGCCGGTCTCCGCGAGGCGGCGCCGCAGGCGGTAGACCACCACCTCGATGGCCTCCAGCTGCACGTCCGCCTGGCCGGGGAACACGGCCTCGAAGAGGCGCTCCTTGGAGACCGCATGGCCCGGGCGCTGCAGCAGGGCGCGCAGCAGCGCCGATTCGCGCGGCGTCAGCTCCATGGCGTCGCCGCGCCAGTACACCGCGCCGCTCTCGGCGTCCATGCGCAGGCCGGCGAAGTCGGGCGTCAAGGCATCGACGCGCTGGGCCAGCGGCGTGCCGTTGCCGCGGCGGCGCGTCATCGCGCGCATGCGGGCCTCGAGCTCGTCGAGGTCGAAGGGCTTGCCGAGGTAGTCGTCGGCGCCGGTGTTCAGCCCGATGATGCGGTCGCCGATGGTGCCGCGTGCGGTCAAGATCATCACCGGCGTTTCCAGCCCGGCGGCGCGCGCCTGCTGCAAGACCTGCAGGCCGTCCAGCCCCGGCAGGCTCAGGTCCAGCAGCACCACGTCCGGTACGCTGGCCTCCCAGCGGTCCAGCGCGCGGGCGCCGTCGGCGCAGGTGGTGACGCGCATGCCGCGCCGCTCCAGCGTGCGCTGCAGGCTCGCGCTCATCGCGGGGTCGTCCTCGATCAGAAGTACCTTCATCCTCGCGACATTAGCATTTGCCCCAGGGCTGGTGACAGCCGGTTGACAGGCTCACCCACAATGATTCTCATGTCGTCATTCGAACACTGGAGACCTGTATGCGTCGTGATGCCTTTCTGAAGTCCATGGCCGCCCTGGCAGCCGCGGGCGCGCTGCCGATGTCGGCCCGCGCCGCGGCCAACCTCAAGATGATGATCCCTGCCAACCCGGGCGGCGGCTGGGACACCACCGGCCGCGCACTCGGCAAGGCACTGACGGAAGCCAAGGCCGCGGACTCCGTGCAGTACGAGAACAAGGGCGGCGCGGC
>DATHWJ010000106.1:0-11849 GCA_035460745.1 Ideonella sp.
CTTGAGCCGCGCGCCACACGGGAAAACACCGATTCGGATCCCTCTCCGGGATTCCCCTTCACCCCGCCCGTCGGTGGAATTTTGGCGCTGCCCTCTTGCTTCAGGTTGCGCCCCCGCCTGTCGGCGCAGGCAAACAACACGCTGATCTGGCAACGGGTGCACTACAAGAAAAAGCCCGCGGGTGCGGGCTGTACTTGGCTGACGGCATTGCGAGCTAGTTTCCCAGCCAGGGATGCCCGCCCGAAAGATGAGAGTCCAGGTCTGCCGTTCTATTCGCCAGCACCCAGAAACTTCAGGGAGTAGTTGTCTGCAGGTGTGCCTTCCATCCCGCGGCCGAGATGGATGATGCCGGGCTCCGCCCAAGTGGCCAGCCATGAGCATCCGTCCGCTTGAGGCTCATTCAGCATGGTCGTGAACACGAAGGGTATGCTCGTGGCCCCCTTGGTGCTGAGCACGATATCCGGCCAGCGGTCGGTGAATGGACCATCCTTGGCGTCTTCAACGCACTCGGCTGCATTCGAAATGGCGGCATAGATGTCTGGCTTGCCATCGCCGTCCAAGTCGCCAATGGCAAAGCTGTTGATCTGCCCGCTGGTAGGTTTGCGAAGGGACGGCTTCTTGGGCAGGGTGCCTTGGCGAGTCTGGAGATAGATTTCTATGGCAGGGCCACGCTCATCAAATACCGAGGCGATCAAATCGCTGCGGCCGTCCCCGTCCAGGTCCGCTGCTTCGGCAGTCACAAACCGCTTTGACGTCATGGGAAGCGCGAGCTCGCGGAAACTGCCATCGCTGCTTTGCACGTACAAGAGACTGTCGGCAGGGACATCCTTGGCCGACTCCGTCCGGCACAGGATGAAGTCGTCCAGGCCATCGCCGTTGAGGTCGCCAGCGACGCTGCAATTGCTGCGAGTGGTCACATTGATCGGTGCCGAAGCCACCTCCGTAAACTTGAAGGTGCCTGTGCCGTTGTAGCGAAATATTCTGTTCAAGTTCGGTTGGCCATCGGAGCGAATATCCCCATGCACAACGCTCCACATACCGCGAGTTCCGTCGGCGAACTTGAAGGGGGTCATTGCGCGTCCGCGGCCGGTGGGGTCCTCGATGCCCGTTGGCAGCATGGCCCCTTCGATCCGAGTCATGCGAATTGCCGTAGGCGTCGAGTCGTTTCGATACACCTCCTTGGGGCCACTCCCCTTGCCCTTGTCTGCGCCGAGCGCGCAAATCATGTCAATCTTGTTGTCATCGTTCAGGTGCGCGAAACCGCAGGCATGCCTATCCATGTTGGTGCCATCGATCGCGACGGTGGGCAGGCTGAACGACTGCGTCGCGCTGTAGCGGCCGCGAACACCCTGTATGCCTTTGAAGGGTCCATCGCTGGGATCGTGCCCGACCCACCAATAATCGATGACGCCAATACCGCGAAAGTCTTGGGATGCACGGCCATAAACTTTTTTCGCGGCTTCAACCAAGGTGTACTTGGGTTGCTGCAACGTCTGTGCCTGGACCGAAAAGCCGGCGATCATTGAAGCCACAATTGCAGCCACGCGACAGTATCTAGACATGATTCCTCCCAGATGCTGGCCCGCTCACCAGCTTGACGTGCGGTAGAGACATCGCTCAGAACGGGGCGCGCCGTCGTCAGACGGGCTAGCATTTTTATTACTTCTTAGTGTTAACGATTGTGAAGCAGACGCAACATCGGGTGCAATCGTACTCGGTCGCACAATCTTCAAGAATCATCAAGACAACATTCGACGTGTTTTCCCGGCCGCCGCCTCAGTGGCGGCCTGCGCCGATTCAGCCGCCAAGCGGCTGCGTGCGCTCCAGCCACGCCAGGGCCGGCGCGCCCACCATGCCCCGATGGTCCTGCCCGAGCTCCAGCAGCAGCATGTCCTTGAAGGCGCTCAACTCCTCCGTGGGCAGCCGTTCCGGCACGGCAATCCGCCAGATGTCGCTGGCGGTCAGGCTGGACGCGATGAACACGCCGAGGCCGTGCTCGTCGATCCATGCCGCTTGCGCGGTGGGATCGATGTCGCGCCTGAGTCGGGCATACAGCGCGAGCCCGTACACCGTGCTCGCCTTCGACAGCGCGAGCAGCAACAGATATCTCTTGCAGTCCATCTCGGCCCCCTCCGGGCTCTCTCTCGTTTGTATCCGGAGGATAAACCGACACGGGCCATTTGCAACATAACGTTACGGAGATGAAGCAACCGATCCATCGACGGTTGCCGCCCGGACCGCAGGCGGAGCCATTACTCCGCCCGCGCAGCGTCCTCGAGCGCCTTGAGCTGCAGCTTGATGTGCCCGATGTGGGAGGCCAGGCTTTCCGACATCAGGGCAACGGCTTCGGCGAGCAGCTTGACCGGCTCGTTCTTGTTGGCTTCGGCCCTGGCCGCGGCTTCTTCGGCTTTGGTTTTCGCAAGCATCAGTGTCATGGGGGATCCTCGGTTGGAATTGATCGCGGCGAGCAGGCAACTTGCAGGCCAGCTCGACGACCTGCACAGAAGAACACGGCTCCAAGACGCGACGGTGACCACCTCGTCAAGATCCAGCATTCATCCACTTCAGCTGCGATACCGCAACCCTGCTGTCCGGCAGGATCACCCCCCTCGCGCGGGTGCCGCTCGAAAAGTGAAGGGAGCGGTGCACCGTCGCTCGCCGCGCTGGCCCCCTGGGTACCGGGCCGGATGGCCCGTCAAACAGCCCGAGCACCACCCGCGCCGACTTGTCCGGGTGCATCCACCTGAGCGCGGGTACCACTGTCTTGCTCTCTTCGAGTTCATGCGACATGGCCCGGACTCTGCGCCGAAATCCCCGGCCTCTCTGTGCGCTGCCGCACAGACAAGGGCCTGCCGCCCTCGATCACGCGTCGGCAGACAGCAGCGCGCGCCGCGGGTCAAAGTCGGCGAAGACCCGCGCGAGGTCGGCGTAGGCTTCGCGGGCCAGGTCGGACTCGGCCGGCGGCAAGGCGATCGCCAGCACCGCGTACAGGTCGCCCGGCGGCGTGCCCGGCAGGCCCTGGCCCCTGAGCCGCAGCTTGCACCCGGCCGAGGAGCCGGCCGGCACCGCCACTTCCACGCTGCCGTCGGGGGTGGGCACCGTGACGCTCGCGCCCAAGGCCGCCTCCCAGGGCGCCACAGGCAGGTCGACATGGACATCGCGGCCTTCGACCCGGAAGTGCTCGTGCGCCACGAACTCGACCTCCAGGTACAGGTCCCCCGCGCTGCCCCGCCCCAGGCCCGGCCCGCCCTGGCAGGCCAGCCGCAGCCGCTGCCCCTGCCGTATGCCCTTGGGGATGTTGACGTCGAGCTGGCGCTCCTGCATCGCCATGCGGCCGCTGCCGTCCGGGTGCGGCACGCGCAGCGAGACCGTGTGCCGGCCGCCGCGGTAGGCATCGCGCAGCTCGATCTGCACCTTGCCATGGTGGTCGTCGCCAGGCCGGTGGGCGGCCGCACGCGGGCCGCGCCCGCCCTTGCCGTTGCGGCCGAACATCGACTCGAAGAATTCGCTGTGGCCGCCGCCGCCCTGCGTGTCGAAACCGCCGCCACTGAACTCGAAGCCGCGGCTCCAGCCCGGTGGCGGGCTGAACTCGGGGCCGCTCCTGTAGCGCTGGCCCACATCGTCGTAGGCGGCCCGCTGCTCGGGGTCGCCCAGCGCTTCGTAGGCCTCGGCCACCTCCTTGAAGCGGGCTTCGCCGTCGGCCTCCTTGGTGACGTCGGGGTGGTACTTGCGCGCCAGCTTGCGGTAGGCAAGCTTGACCTCCTCCTGCGTGGCCGTGCGCTCCACACCGAGGGTGGCGTAATAGTCCTTGTGGTCCATCGATGTTCCAGGCGGTGATGCTCGGCGCAGGTTACGTGTCTGTGAATGACCTTCGGCCGCGCCGCCCCACCCAGACCGCTCGGCCCGCCCTCGCCTCCAGGCTCGCATCGAGGCCGCGCACTCGCAGACAAAGCGCCAGGTAGCCTCCCGCCAGCACCGCCGCGCCGGCGAGCAGCCCCCAACCCACGGTGCGCTGGGGGCCGGCATCCCAGGCCGTGCAGAGCGCGACCGGCGCCATCCCGTACCACACGGCATAACGCAGCAGCATGCCCACCTGCTCCAGCACCCAGAGGTGGCGAAGCAGCGGCGACCAATGCTCGAAGCACAGCGCCGCGCCGGCGCCGGCCAATGCCAGCGAGGCGTCGCGCGCCGCGCAGTACGCCGGCTCGGCCGCTGCCTTGTCCATCATCACCGGCAACATCCAGAACGGCATGACGAACGACGCCAGCACCAGCGCCGCCACGCTGAACAACGCACCCCAGGCCGGCGCCACACGCCGCGCGGCCCACCAGCCCAGCAGCGCGCCCAGCAGCATCGCGGCCGGCATGCGCAGCAACATCGTCTCAGCCATCGCCGCCTGCGCCGCCACCCTGCAGCGCCTGCTGGATGGCCAGCACCAGGGTCTGCCGGCTCAGCGAGGGCTCGTAGGCCATCACGCGGCCCTCGGCCCCGACCAGGAACACACCCGCGGTATGGCGGTAGTCGCCGTCGCCATCGCGCAAGGCCACCACACCGATACGCCGTGCCAGGGTGCGCAGCGCAGCTTGGTCCTGCACGCACACACCGTCCCAGCCCGGCCGGCCGGCGCTGAGCCGCCGCACCCTGCCGGCGATGCCCTCGGGGCAATCGCCCGGATCGATGCTCAGCGACACGAACTGCAGCCTTTGCGCGGCGACCTCGGCCTGCAGCGCCACGAAGGCGTCGGCCAGCGCACCCCCTTGCACGGTACAGACGGTGCGGCATCGCTCAAAGGTGATCTCGACCACCCGCAAGCGGCCCGGGCCGGGCAGCGCGGCCGCCGCTTGGGCGGCGCCTGCCGAGCTGCCGCGCAGCGGCAACTCGAAGCGCGGGTGCTGCAGGGCCTGCACCGCGGGCCGCCGGCTGCTGGTGAGCACCCTGAGGCCCGCCGTTTCTTCAAACACCACCCCGAGACATCCCGCCAGCACCAGGACGCCCAGCACCAGGCTGCCGGCCTGGGCGCTCACTGCGGTCGCCCCAGCTCTGCCTCCCCCTTCCAGGGCTCGCTGCGGTCCTGCAGCGCCTTCCTGGCCTGTTTCACGGCGTCCGCCGTCACCGCGGCGCCGCCGTTCTGCCACGCCGCGCGCACGTGCGTGAGCACGGCGGCGATCTCGGCGTCGGAGAGTTGCTTGAAGGCCGGCATCTGGCCGTTGTAGGCCACGCCCTTGACCGTCACGCTGCCGCCCATGCCCAGGAGCAGGATCTTGATCGACAGCTCGGGCGCGCCCTTCAGCCACTCGGAGCCGGCCAGCGGGGGGAACACGCCCGGCAGCCCCAGCCCGCTGGCCTGGTGGCAGGCCACGCACAGCGACGCATAGATCTGGCCGCCATCGGCCGCCGCCGCCCCGCCCGATGCCGCGCTGGACGCGGGCGCCACCGGCGCCAGTGCCGAGGCGGTTCGCATGTCGCCCTGCAGGCCTTCATCGCCTGCGAAACGCACCATGTAGACGAAGCCGATCACCGTCAGCACGCCGACGAAGAACAGGTACGACAGGGGGATGGGCTGAAAGTGCTCGACCGGCTCCTCGCGCTCGCGACGGTGGACTTCGGTGGGCTCACGGGGCGTCATGGCAGGGTCCCCGTGCCGGGGTCTTCGAGCTTGATCGGATAGGTGTGGTCCAGCCCCTTCAGGTATTCCACCAGGTCGAGCGCGTCGCGCGTGGCGACCACCGTGCCGGCGCCCGGGCGCTTGAACGGCTCGGGCACATTGACGACCACCTCGCCCTGGATCCCGGTGGCGCTGCGAAACAGGTAGGGATAGGCCGGCATGATGCTGCCGGGCGCCACCGCACGCGGCTGGTAGAGATGCAGCAGGTGCCAGTCGCGGCTGGGCTGGCGCGCGCCGATGTTGAACAGGTCGGGCCCGGTGCGCATGGTGCCGAGCAAGGGCGGCCGGTCGTTCACATAGTCTGCGGGTACCGAGGGGCGGCCCCAGCCGCGCGCCATGTCCGAGGGCGTCTGGCCCGGGTCGCGCGGCTGCTGGCTGTGGCAGTACAGGCATGCCTCGCGGATGTAGACCGCCCGGCCCCGGAGCTGCACGCTGCTGTACGGCTTCAAGCCCTGGGGCGCCGGGATGTCGGCCAGCTGCGCATAGGGGAACACCACCAGCATCATGGTCGCGAACATGATCGCGATCAACGCCCCGATGACGAGGTCGAGGTGCCGGTTCATCCGGCGGCCTCCCGGAACAATGCCGGCCCCGTGCGCTGCGGCCCACGCTCGAACACCAGCAGCACGGCGTGCCCGACGAAGATGAAGTGGCTGAGCACCATCAGCGCGCCGCCCACCGAGCGGGCCTGCAGGTAGGGGATGGTCAGCAGCACCGAGTCCATGAAGGGCCGCTGGGCGTCCAGCATGGCCTGGCCCTGCAGCCAGCCGCCCACCGAGAGGCCGATCACGTAGATCGACATGCCGGCGAAGGCCAGCCAGAAGTGCGCGGTGATCAGCGGCGGGTAAGGCCACTCGCGCTCCAGCACCCGCGGCAGCGCGAAGTAGATGCCCGCGAACATCACGAAGCTGAAGAAGGTGTAGAGGCCGAAGTGCGCATGGGCCACGGTCGCATGGGTGAAGTGCATGACCGTGCTGACCGAGCGCAGCGCCTCGAAGCAGCCCTCGATCGAGCTGCCGATGTAGCCGGCCGCGCCGACCACCGCGAAGCGCAGGGTGGGCGAGTGCTTCAGCGCTCGCCAGTTGCCCTTCATCGTCAACACCTGGTTCACCGCGAAGGCCACCACCGGCACCGCCATCATGATGCTCGCCACGATGCCCACGCTCACCACCCAGGTGGGCAGCGGGCCGCCGACCAGGTGGTGCACGCCGGCCTGGCCGTAGAAGAGCGCGAGCGCCCAGAAGCCGACCAGCGAGAGGTTGTAGGAAGCGATCGGCCGGCCCAGGATCTTGGGGATCAGGTAATACGCCGTGCCCACCGCCACCGGCGTCACGAAGTAGCCCAGCACGTTGTGCCCATACCACCAGTTGACCAGCGCCGCCTGCACGCCGAAGTGCACGCCGGGCAGGTTGGCGATGATGTAGAGAATCGGGAACCACACCACCGCGGCGCTCAGGTACCAGACCGAGACATACAGGTGGTCCACCTTGCGCTGGAACAGCGTCAACACCAGCGGCACGCCCACCAGCGCTCCACCGAGCGCGATCAGCGGCGTGAAGGGCTTGGGGATCTCCAGCCACTCCATGCCGCCGTTCCAGCCCAGCATGATCGCGGTCGCGCCGAGGAACAGGCCCATGTGCCACAAGGCCGCGCCCGCCACCGCGAAACGCGCGCCCACCAAGGGCGTGCGCAACAGCCGCGGGAACAGCCACAGCGCCATCGCCAGGCCCGCCATCGCCGACCAGCCGTAAGCCACGGCATTCAGGTGCAGCGTGCGCATGCGGCCGAAGGTCAGCTCGGGCTGCTCCACCAGCCAGTCCGGAAAGTGCAGCTTCAGCGACGCGACCAGGCCCGCCAGCGAGCCGATCAGCAGCCAGGCCATCGCCCCGAAGAGAAACGTGAGGAAGGCCGTGCGCGACGAGCGGTCCAACGTGGCGAGCTCCTGGGCCGACATCGCATCCGCGTGCGCCGGCACCGCGGCGCCGGTCATCTCGGCCTGCAGCGCCCGCTCCTGCGTGTTGGTACCCGCCGGCTCCTCGACCTGGCCCACGTCCTGGAAGATCACCTCGGCGTTGTGCCGCTGCCCTGCCGGCGTCTTCGACGACAAGGACCAGACAAAAGCGAACAGGCCCGCTGTGGAGAAGGCGAAGGTGACGGCGAGGAGGATTCCGATGTAACCCATGGCAGCGCGGTTCTCGAATGCACTTCGCGGCCCGCTGGCGCGGCCGGTCGAAGGCGTTGATGGAGCTGACCCGACGAGCAAGATGCAACCCGACCCGCACTCGCAACCGGAAGGGCAGCGGCCCAAAAGATAGGCCCGCCCCGGCGCGCGGTCTGTGCGCCAGCGCACGGACGGACCAGCTTGGGCGCCCCGCCCGCGGGCAGTGCCTCGCCGCGCCCTCCCCCGCTGGCGTGCACACCGCAGCCGGCCCGCGGCGCCTATGCGCGCCACCGCACAGATCGGGCGGCCCGAACCACGCACAGTGCATCCACCTGTGCCGCATCGCAGGCCCTCGGTACCGGCCGGCCCGCACGCGCTCCCTCACGGCAGGGCCGCGCCCCGTTCGACCGGGTTTGCGCCAGATCAAGCTCCCCGCGACTTGACAGCTTGCGGCCCGAATCCGCCGTCCAGCCGCCGCGCAGCCCGCTGAGAATTCCCGCACGACCCGCCCGGCGCCACCGACCTCCCGAAGCGACCCGCCAACGACCCCCATGACCCTGCCCGACAAGATGCCGCTCGACATGATCGAGAACCACACCTTCGACGAGATCCGCGTCGGCGACACCGCCTGCCTGGGCCGCACACTGAAGGCCGAAGACATCCAGCTCTTTGCCGCGATGTCCGGCGACGTCAACCCCGCGCATGTCGACCCGGCCTATGCCGACAGCACGCCCTTCCACGGCATCATCGCCCACGGCATGTGGGGGGCGGCGCTGATCTCCACCGTGCTCGGCACCGAGTACCCCGGGCCCGGCGCGATCTACCTGGGCCAGAGCCTGCGCTTCCTGGAGCCGGTGCACATCGGCGACACGCTGGAGGTGCGCGTCACCGTCAGCGCCAAGGACGCGCAAAACCACCAGGTCACGCTGGACTGCACCTGCACCAACCAGGAGGGCGTCGCGGCCATCGCCGGCAGCGCGCTGGTGCGGGCGCCGACCGAGAAGATCCGCCGGCCGCGGCTGGCCCCCCTGCAGGTGCGGCTGCGCGACAAGACCCTGCGCTACCGCCAGTTGCTGGCGAGGGCCGAGGGGCTGGCGCCCATCACGATGGCCGTCGTGCACCCCTGCAGCGAAGACGCGCTGCGCGGCGCGATCGACGCAGCCCAGATGGGCCTGATCGTGCCCATCCTGGTCGGGCCGGAGACCAGGATCCGCGCCCTGGCCGCGGGGGCCGGGATAGAGCTGGGCGCCACCCGCATCGCCGCCGCGCCGCACAGCCACGCCGCCGCCGCGCTCGCGGTGCAGATGGCGCGCAGCGGCGAGGTGCAGGCGCTGATGAAGGGCAGCCTGCACACCGACGAGTTGATGGCCGAGGTGCTGAGCGCGAGCGCAGGCCTGCGCACCGACCGCCGCGTCAGCCACGTCTACCTGCTGGACGTGCCCAGCTACCCCAAGCCGCTGCTGATCAGCGACGCCGCCATCAACATCGAGCCCGACCTCGCCGCCAAGCGCGACATCGTGCAGAACGCCATCGACCTGGCGCAGGCGATCGGCATCGCGCAGCCCCGGGTCGCGATCCTGGCGGCGGTCGAGACGGTCAACGCCAACATGCGCTCCACGCTCGACGCCGCCGCGCTGTGCAAGATGGCCGACCGCGGCCAGATCGGCGGCGGCATCGTCGATGGACCGCTGGCCTTCGACAACGCGATCTCGGCCCAGGCCGCGAAGGACAAGGGCATCGTCTCGCCCGTGGCGGGCCAGGCCGACATCCTGATCGCCCCCGACCTGGAGGCCGGCAACATGATCGCCAAGCAGTTGCAATACCTCGCCGACGCGCAGGCCGCCGGCCTGGTGATGGGCGCCCGCGTGCCGCTGGTGCTCACCAGCCGGGCCGACGGGCCGATGGCGCGCATCGCGTCGTGTGCGCTGGCGCTGCTGGCGGTGCAGGCCAAGGCCGGCGCCGCGACGCCGCAGGGGAGCTGAAATGGACGCCATCCTGGTCTTGAACGCCGGCTCCTCCAGCCTCAAGTTCGCCGCCTACGAAGCCGCGGCCGCGGCCGGCGAGCTGCGCCTGATCGGCAAGGGCCGCATCGCGCAGCACGGCCCCGAGGTCGAGCTGCGCGTGGAGCGGGCGGACGGCATGCTGCTCGAACAATCGACCCGCACCACCGCCGCCCAGCACTTCGACCACGACCAGGCGATGGGCCGCCTGTTCGGCTGGCTGGACGAACACCGCGGCGGGCTCACGCTGGCCGCCGTGGGGCACCGGGTGGTGCACGGCGGCCAGCACCACACGGCACCGGTGCGTGTCACCGACGAGGTGCTGAGCGAACTCGACACCCTGGTGCCGCTGGCGCCGCTGCACCAGCCCTACAGCCTGGCGGCGATACGCGCGCTGCGCGAACGCATGCCCGCGCTGGCGCAGGTGGCGTGCTTCGACACCGCCTTCCACGCTACTCAACCGCCGGTGGCGCAGGCCTTCGCGCTGCCGCGCGAGGTCACCAGTGCCGGCGTGCGGCGCTACGGCTTCCACGGCCTGTCCTACGAGTTCGTCGCCAGCCGGCTGGCCGAGGTCGTCGGCGAGAAGGCCGGCGGCCGCGTCGTCGTCGCCCACCTGGGCAACGGCGCCAGCCTGTGCGCGCTGCAGGGCGGCCGCAGCGTGGCGGCCACCACCGGCTTCTCCACCCTCGACGGCCTGATGATGGGTACCCGCTGCGGCGCGCTGGACGCCGGCGCCGTGCTCTACCTGCTGCAGCAGCGCGGCATGAGCGCGCAGCAGGTCAGCGACCTGCTCTACCTGCGCTCCGGCCTGCTCGGCGTCTCCGGCCTGAGCGGCGACATGCAGGTGCTGCTCGACAGCGACGACCCGCACGCGGCCGAGGCAGTGGCGCTGTTCGTCTACCGGGTGGTCTGCGAGATCGGCGCGCTGGCGGCGGCGCTGGGCGGGCTCGATGCGCTGGTCTTCACCGCCGGCATAGGCGCCAACTCCAGCGTCATCCGCGCCAGGGTCTGCGCCGGCTGCGCCTGGCTGGGCGCGGAGCTGGACGAGGACGCCAACGCGGTGGACCTGGAGCTCATCCATGCGCCAACCAGCGCGCTGCGGCTGGCGGTGATCCCCACCGACGAAGAGCAGATGATCGCCCGGCACACGCTGCGCTGCACCGCGCCGGGGCTGTCGGCAGCGCCCTGATCCATGAGCTCCAAGGCCAGCCCGCAAGCCACGGCCGCGCAGCCCGCCGACCCCTCCGTTCTCAGCGCCGACGACCTGGCCACGCAACTGGGCGCCAGCCTCGCGCAAGGGCTGTCGGCGCAGCAGGCCGCTCGCCGCCTGCTCGAGGACGGCCCCAACGAGCTGCGCGCCGCGCCGCCGGTGCCCGCGTGGCGCCGCCTGCTGGCGCAGTTCCAGGACCCGTTGATCTACCTGCTGCTGGGCGCGGTGGCCATCGCGCTGGCGGCCTGGGCCATCGAGGGCCGCGTCGGCTGGCCGGTCGACGCGATCGTGATCACGCTCATCGTCTTGTTCAACGGCCTGCTCGGCCACGTGCAGGAGGCCAAGGCGCGCGACGCGGTGGCCGCGCTGGCCCGCATGACCGCGGTGAGCTCCGCCGTCGTGCGCGACGGCCAGTTGCAGCGCGTGCCCAGCGCCGCCCTGGTGCGCGGCGACCTGCTGGTGCTGGGCGAGGGCGACGCCGTCGGGGCCGATGCGCGGCTGGTGCTGGCGGCGGCGCTGCGCGTGCAGGAGGCCTCGCTGACGGGCGAGAGCGAAGCGGTGCTGAAAGACGCGGCCACGCTGCCGGCGCCCGCCGAGCTGGCCGAGCGGCTCAACATGGTCTTCAAGGGCACGGCCGTGGCGCAGGGCACCGGCCGCGCGCTGGTCACCGCCACCGGCATGCAGACCCAGATGGGCGCGATCGCCACGATGCTGGAGGCCACGGCCGAGAAGCCCACGCCGCTGCAGGTCGAGGTCGCGCGCATCGGGCGCATCCTGAGCCTGGGCGTGCTGGTCATCGTCGCGATCGTGGTC
>DATHWJ010000107.1:0-6719 GCA_035460745.1 Ideonella sp.
CAGCCGGCGCGAACCTTACTACCGCTCGCACACCCAGGGCCGCGAGCACAGCTACCTTGGCTATTGGAGCTTCGAGGCCGCCGCCGTCTCCATCGTGCTCGGTATCGACGACAGCAGCTACCGCGACAAGGACTTCTACCCAAGGGATCTGGCGGATTTCGCTCGCTGCATCGGTGTAGCGGGTCAGATGCCAACGACAGCCACCGAGCTTCGCTTGCGCTGCGAAGCCGGCCGGCCCTGCCCTCGCGATGGCTTCTGGTTCACGCCGGCGAAGGCCAACAGCCGCCGGCACTTCAACGCGGGCGAGGTGATGCCGGACGTCGGCGGCGACTATGGCGCCACCATCTGGCAGTGGGACTCGCAGCAGAAAAATTGAGGAGACTTGCCCGCCTCGCCCAGCGAGCCTGATCGCGGGATCGGGGCCACGAACATCAGTCCGACGGGATAGGCGAGATGAAACACCCCGGTCGGCGGTTTGCGCACCTCGCCGGCCATCGTCCTACCCCTTCTCGCCCGGCGCGTCGATTCCGCCCAACCCCGTTCGTCGTATCGATATGGCGCCGCCTGCACGCGCCATCGCTTCCTCATTCACAGGAGATACGACATGGACTACGTCGATGGATTCGTGGCCGCGGTGCCGACGGCCTGCCGCGAGACCTACCGCCAGCACGCCGCCGCTGCGGCCACGGTCTTCAGGGAGCATGGCGCGCTGGCCGTCGTCGAGTGCTGGGGCGACGACGTGCCCGAGGGCAAGCTGACCTCCTTCCCGCTGGCCGTGCAGCGCAAGGCCGACGAGACGGTGGTGTTCTCGTGGATCACCTGGCCTTCGCGCAGCGCGCGCGACGAGGGCATGAAAAAGGCCATGGCCGATCCCCGGCTGCAGCCCGAGGCCAACCCGATGCCGTTCGATGGCAAGCGGATGATCTACGGCGGCTTCGACGTGCTGGTCAGCGCATAGGGGCCGGCGATGCTGCAGCAAGCCCCCATGTATGCCTACATCCCCGCGCGGGACATGGCCCGCGCGCGCCGCTTCTATGAAGACCACGTGGGCCTGGTGCCGGCGCAGGAGACGGCTGGCGGCGTGGTCTACCGCTTCGCCGGCCAGACCGCCTGCTTCCTCTACCCGACGCCCAACGCCGGCACCTCGCTCGCCAGCCAGGCCTTCTGGGCCGTGGACGATGTCGACCATGAAATCGCCGCGCTGAAGGCCCGCGGTGTCGTCTTCGAGCACTACGACATGCCCGGCGAGCGCAGCGCCCAGGGCGCCGTCACCGCCGGTGGCGCCAAGGCGGCCTGGTTCAAGGACAGCGAGGGCAACATCCTCGCGCTGGTGCAAAGCCTGTAGCCGCGCCGACGGCGCTCCCGCGTCAGACAGGCACCCGCCCCAGCGCCGCCGTGCTCGCCTTCGCGGCCGGCAGCGTCAGTACCTGCACGCTGCCGTCCTCCAGCGTGGCCAGGTCGATCGCGTCGTTCAGCACCAGCCGGCGTGCGCCGGTGGGCAGCGGCGCGCCGGCCAGCGCGCCCGAGCGCAGCACGAAGCTGTGGCGCTTGCCCTGCCAGCGCAGGCTCACGGTCACCTCGGGCCAGTGCGGCGGCAGGCAGGGGGCGAGCTGCACCCGGCCTTGCACCACCGTGAAGCCGCAGAGCGACTCCAGCGCGGCGCGCGCCAGCCAGGCTGCCGAGCCGGTGTACCAGCTCCAGCCGCCGCGGCCGGCGTAGGGCGCCTGGCTGTAGATGTCGCCGGCGATCGCATAGGGCTCCAGCGCGTAGGTGCTGCCCTGCGCGGGGTCGACCCAGCGGTGGGCCGGGCTCAGGCCGGTGAAGGTCTTCCAGGCCATCGCGGCGTCGCCCAGCTTGGCGAAGGCCATCAGGCCCCACACGGCGGCGTGCGAATACTGGCCGCCGTTTTCGCGCACGCCGCCTGGGTAGGCCTGGATGTAGCCGGCGCTCGGGTGGGCCTGCTGCAGCGGCGGGTCGAGCAGGCGCAGCAGCCGGCGCGGCTCGTCGAACAGGCCCTCGGCGGCGCTGGCCATCGCCTGCGCCGCGCGAGCGGGCTGTCCGGCGCCGGACAGCACCGCCCAGGCCTGCGCGATCAGGTCGATACGGCATTCGGCGTTGGCGCGCGAGCCCAGCGGCGAGCCGTCGTCGAAGAAGGCGCGGGCATACCACTCGCCGTCCCAGGCGCTGTCGTCCAGCGCGTGCTGCCAGCCGCGCCGGGCAGCGCCCCAGGCCTGCACCCGGGCATGGTCGCCGCGGCTGCTGGCCAGCGGCAGGAAGTCTTCCACCACCTGGCACAAAAACCAGGCCAGCCAGACCGATTCGCCGCGGCCCTCGTGGCCGACCTTGTTCATGCCGTCGTTCCAGTCGCCGGTGCCCATCAGCGGCAGGCCGTGCACGCCGGTGCGCAGGCTGTGGTCGATGGCGCGCGCGCAGTGCTCGTAGATGCTGGCGCTCTCGCTGGAGACGCCGGGCGCCTCGTAGACGTCGTCGGCGCCGGCCGGCACCTCGGAGCCCTGCAGGAAGGGCACGGCGTCGTCCAGCAAGGCCGTGTCGCCGGTGCGCGCCAGGTAGTGGGCGCAGGCGAAAGGCAGCCACAGCAGGTCGTCGGAGAAGTGCGTGCGCACGCCGGCGCCGCCTGGCGCGTGCCACCAGTGCTGCACGTCGCCGGCGGCGAACTGGCGGGCGGCGTTGGTGCGTATCTGCTGGCGCAGCAGCTCGGGCGCGCTGGTCGCGAAGGCCATCGCGTCCTGCAGCTGGTCGCGGAAGCCGAAGGCGCCGCCGGCCTGGTAGAAGCCGGCCCGCGCCCACAGGCGGCACGAGAGCGTCTGGTAGGGCAGCCAGCGGTTCACCAGCGCGTCGAACAGCGGGTCCGGGCTCTTCACCGTGACCACGCCCAGCAACTCGTCCCAGCGCTGCTGCTGGCGCGCCAGGCGCTGGGCGGGCGGCAATTGGCTGGCCTGTTGGGCCAGCGCCTTCGCGGCGGCGAGGCTGTCGCCATGGCCCAGCAGCATCGCCAGCGCCGCATGCTGGCCCGGCTGCAGCGAGACCCGGCAGCTCAGCGCGCCGCAGGCGTCGAGGCCGGCGCCGTCGGCCTGGCCCAGCATCTCGGGCAGCACCAGCCGGCCCTGCGAGTCGTAGAACTCGCGCCGGTCGCAGGTCCAGTCGTCGTTGTCCAGGCGCACCGGCACGCCGGCCGCCGTGGCCTCGCCGGCCCCGTCGCTGAGGCGGGCCGGCCGCAGGCTGACGAAGGCGGTGGCGTCGCCGAAGCCGCCGAGGTGGTCCTGCTGGGTGCACAGCAGCGCGCTGCCCAGGCCGGTCTCCGGGTCGTCCCAGCGCACCTGCGCGGTGTGCAGCGAGAGCCGCTCGGCGCGGGCCGAGCCCATCATCCACTCCACCAGGCCCACCAGCCGCAGCCGGCGTGGCTTGCTGCCCGCCGGCAGCACCAGGCTGACCTGCAGCTGCTTGAGCGGCAGCTCGGCGTCCACGCACCAGCAGAGCTCGACGTCGATGCCGTCGCAGTGCTGGCGCATGCGGGTCCAGCCGGTGCCATGCGTCACTTCGCGGGCTTCGCGCGCGGTCAGCGAGCGGCCCAGCCAGGAGATGCGGTGGCTGTCCAGGTCCTCGAGCAGCAGCATCTCGCCGCTGGGGTCGGCCAGCGGGTCGTTGGACCAGGCGGTCACCTGGTGCATGCGGCTGTTGCCGGCCCAGGTGTAGCCACCGGCCACTTCCGAGACCTGGGTGCCGAAGACCGGGTTGGCCAGCACGTTGATCCAGGGCCGGGAGGGGTGGGTGGTGGCGCTGACCGGGAAGCTGTAGGCGCCGCTCCCGGCGTCGAAGCTGCCCAGCGTGTCGGAGGCCGGCAAGGGCCGGCCGGACTGCGGCAGCACGTCGGCCACGCGCGCGCTGGCGTGGCGTTCGCGCAGCTCCAGCGCTTCGTCGTGCGAGTTGGCCAGCCACTCCATCTGCAGCGCCAGCGGCCGGCCGTCGGCGTGCAGCCGCAGTCGGGCCAGCGTGCCCAGCGTGAAGAGCTCGTCGGCGCCGAGGTCCGCGGCGCGCAGCAGGTGCAGGCTGGCGCGGCGATGCGGCGGCACGCGTTCGTCGATCTGCGAGAGGTGGCGGTCGCGCAGCAGGTTGAGCTCGTGCTGCACCGGCGAGAGGTAGGAGGGCGGCTCCTGGTTGATGACCACCAGGTCGGCCGGCACACCGCCTGCGGTCCACAGGCGCAGCCCCTTCTTGAGCGTCTGCACCAGGCCCACGCCCTGCACGTCGGCCACGCTGACCAGCGCGATCGGCCGGTCGCCCGAGATGCCATGGCGCCACAGCAGCCGGCGGTCGCAGCGCGGCGCCGGCCCCGACCGGCCCTGCGCGTCCACCGGCGCGCCGACGGACTGGGCCGCCTGGTTGCGCACCGCCGAGAGATCGCGCGTGATCAGCCCGGTCATCACGCTGTTGGCGCGCAGCATCGCGGCCCAGGTGTCGGGGTCGAACTGCAGCTCGCGCAGCCAGATCGCGGCCATCGTGTAGGCCATGCTGGCGGCGCGCGCGGTGTGGGCGAGCTGGCGGTACTTGTCGACCAGCGTGCCCAGCACCTCGCGCTGGCGCGAGGCGGCAGTGCCGAAGGTGAGCTTGACGGTGGAGTGGGCGGGCACGCGCAGCCGCACCGTCAGCGCGGCGACCGGGTCGAGGCCGGTGATCTGCGGCACGCCGCTGAACTCATCCTCGGCCGGCTCGTGCGGCTGCGCCGACGGCGCGGCGCCCTGCACCGGCTGCGCGGCCTGCAGCGCGGTGGCCGGGCTGTCGGAGAGCGGCGTCAGCGGGTGGCTGGCGTCGCGGTAGCGGCCCTGCCAGCGCGCCCGGTCGGTGACGACCGCGACATGCTCGATCAAGGCGTCGGTGGCGGCGATGAAGTGCACCGCCTGCACGCTCTCCTCGCCCGGCAGCCGGGGCTTGCGGCGGAAGTAGAGCGCGCGCTCGGCCGCACTCCAGCGGGTCTCGATGAAGAGATTGGCGAAGGCCGGGTGGGCCTCGTCGGCGCGCGGGTCGGACAGCGCGACCTCGAAGGCCGAGCTGATCGACAGCACCAGCGGTACCGCGCCGGTGTTGACCAGCTCGACCTGGCGCAGCTCGATGTCGTCCTCCGGGCTGACCCAGACGTCGCAGCGGCTCTCCAGGTCGGGCCAGCGGGTCTCGAAGCTGACCCGGTCGGGGAAGAAGCGGGTCTGGTACTCGGCCGCCGGGTCGGGCGCCGGGTGGTAGGTGAGCGAGTGCATCGCCGCCGCGCCGGCGCGGCGCAGGTAGAGGAAGCTGCCGTGCGCGTCGCGCAGCACGTCGTCGCGCCAGCGGCTGATGCCCACGCCCTCCCACTGGCTCCAGCCGGCGCCGTTGCTGCGCAGCCCCACCGAGTAGCGGCCGTTGCTGAGCAGGTGGGTGGGGGTGAGCGCCTCCAGGCCCGGGGTGGTGTCGAGCTGGGCCCGCGAGACCCGGCTGCGGCGGGCCGGCGGCAGCGGCACCGGCTCGCGCAGCTCGGCCACCTCGCGCGGCGCGCGCTCGTGCAGCAGCGAGGCGACCGCGCGCAGGTGGGCGTCGGCCATCAGCCAGCGGCGCGGCGCCTGCTCCAGCAGCACGCCGGCCAGCGCGGCCAGGCCCATGCCCTGGTGGTGGGCCATGAAGGTGTGCACCGGCACGAAGCCGCTGCCGCCGCTCTGGCGCTGCGCGGTGTAGTCCAGCGCCTCGATGAAGCCGAAGGCACCGCGCGCGTTCAGCCCCTGCAGCGTGCGCAGGTTGGCCACCGCCGCGATGGGCGCGACCAGCGTGGCCATCACGGTGGCATAAGGCGCGATGACACGCTCATCGGGCGGCGTGCGGCGCAGCGCCAGCCGCGGCACGCCCTGCGGGCCGTACTGGTAGGCCAGCGTGTGGTCCTGGCCGGCGTGGGCCGACTCGGAGATGCCCCAGGGCGTGTGGTGGCGCTCGCCGTCGGCGCGCTGCTCCAGCACCGCGCTGGCGGTGACCTGGTGCAGCACGCTGCCGGCCGGCTCGTCCAGCACCAGCGAGGGCATCAGGTACTCGAACATCGAGCCCGACCACGACTTCAGCCCGACCTGCATGCCGGTGGCGAAGAACGGCCGGCCCAGCGCCGACCAATGGCGCACCGGCACGTCGCCCTTGGCGATCGCGAACAGGCTGGTCAGGCGCGACTCGGAGGCCAGCAGGTCGTAGTGGCTCTCGTCGAGCTGCTGGGTATCGACCCGGAAGCCGATGTGCAGCAGGTGGCGCTTGCGCCCGTAGAGGAAGGCGAAGTTGGCCGAGAGCGCCAGCGCGCGGCAGCGCTGCGCGAGATGGAGCAGCGCCGCGCCGGCCTGGCCGTCGTCCTCGAGGTCGCGCAGCGCGGAGTCCAGGGTCGAGAAGTGGTCGCGCAGCAGCCAGGTGGTGGGCTCGTCGCCCGGCACCTGGCCGGGGTGGCTGAGCGCGCCGGTGTCGGGGTCGCTGGCGGGCGAGGCCGGCGCGCGCAGGTAGAGGCCGTCGAGCTCGCCGCGCGCGGCGTTGAGCAGCTCGCGCAGCCGGGTGGTGTTCTGGGCGCCGTCCGGCATCGGGTCGGCGATGGCCGCCAGCCGGGCCAGGTGCTGCGTGGCGGCCGAGTCGCTCAGCACCGGCACCAGCGGCGCCAGGCGGGCGGCCGAGGCGGCCAGCGCGCCGCGCAGCGCGTCCATCGCGCGCGG
>DATHWJ010000108.1:0-2012 GCA_035460745.1 Ideonella sp.
AACCTGGCCTGCGTGGTCAACCCGCATGGCGGCCCGTGGGCGCGCGACGCCTGGGGCTTCAACCCCGAGGTGCAGTTCCTCGCCAACCGCGGCTACTGCGTGCTGCAGATGAACTTCCGCGGCTCCACCGGCTACGGCCGCAAATACTGGGAAGCCAGCTTCGGCCAGTGGGGCCTGAAGATGCAGGACGACATCAGCGACGGCGTCAAGTGGCTGGTGTCGCAAGGCATCGCCGACCCCAAGCGCGTCGGCATCTACGGCGGCAGCTACGGCGGCTACGCGACGCTGGCCGGCATGACCTTCACCCCCGAGCTCTATGCCGCCGGGGTGGACTATGTCGGCGTCTCCAACATGTTCACCTTCATGAGCACCATCCCGCCGTATTGGGAGCCGCTGCGCCAGCAGTTCTACGCGATGGTCGGCAACCCCGAGGACCCGAAGGACAAGGCCCGCCTGACCGCCACCTCACCGGTCTTCCACGTCGACAAGATCCGCGCACCGCTGTTCATCGCCCAGGGCGCCAAGGACCCGCGCGTCAACAAGGCCGAGAGCGACCAGGTGGTGGAGGCGCTGAAGAAGCGCGGCGTGGAGGTCCAGTACATGGTCAAGGACAACGAAGGCCACGGCTTCCACAACGAGGAGAACAAGTTCGAGTTCTACGAGGCGATGGAGGGGTTCTTCAGGCAGCACCTGAAGCCCTGAGCGCCGGCGGGCGGGCGGGAGTCGGCACGGACGCCTCGCCGCCCGTCGCCGCAACCGCCTACTTCTTGACCAGGCCCTCGGCCACCAGCGCCGCCTGCACCGCCGGCCGCGCCGCGACGCGCGCCATGTAGCGGCCCAGGTTCTTCAGGCCCGAGATGTCGAGCTTGACGGCACCGGCCCAGTTGGTGACGGTGAACAGGTAGGCGTCGGCCACCGTGAAGTTCTCGCCGAGCAGGTAGCGCTGGCCTTCGAGCTGGCTGTCGACCCAGGCCAGGCGCTTTTGCAGCGCCGCCGCCGCCTGGGCCTTGGTCTCTGCGACGGTGGCCGGGTTGAACAGCGGCGAGAAGCCCTTGTGCAGCTCGCTGGTGATGAAGTTGAGCCACTCGATCAGGCGGTAGCGCGCCATCGTGCCGGCCGCCGGGGCGAGGCCGGAGGCGGGCGCCTGGTCGGCGATGTACTGCACGATGGCCGGGCCTTCGGTGAGGCGCTCGCCGCTGTCGAGCTCGAGGGTGGGCACCTGGCCCTTGGGGTTGATCGCGAGGAAGTCGCTGCCGTCCTCCAGCAGCTTGGTCTTGGTGCTGGCCTTCACCAGCGTGACCGGCAGGCCGGCTTCGAGCAACGCGATGTGGGGCGAGAGCGAGCAGGCGCCGGGGCTGTAATAGAGCTTCATGCGGAGGGTCCTTGGGGGTGGCGGGAGCGGGCTCGTCATTCTGCCCGCCGGCACGCGGCGGCCTAAACTGCCAGCCCAGCCTCTCCCCGAAAGCATCCCCCATGACCCGTGCCGTGCTCGACGAAGCCCGCATCCACCCCGCCATCCGCGCCAAGGTCACCGGGCTGCAGGCCGAGATCGTCGCCGAGGTCAACGCGGCCGCGCTGGCCGTGCCGGTGCTGGTGGTGGGCATGGCGATCAACCCCTGGCCGCGCAAGGCGCGCCGGCTGCTGGAGGCCGCCGGCGTGCGCTACCAGTACCTGGGCTACGGCAGCTACCTCAGCCAATGGCGGCGCCGCAACGCGCTGAAGATGTGGACCGGCTGGCCGACGTTTCCGATGGTCTTCGTCAACGGCGCGCTGATCGGCGGCGCCACCGACCTGGAAAAGCTGATCGCCAGCGGCGAGCTGAAGCAGCTGCTGGGCTGAGAGCCCGCCGCGCCACTCGGCCCGCGTGGGCCGCACTTCATGCGCGCGGGCCGGCGCTTCGCCCGGCGGCACACGGCCCGGGCCGCCGCGGCGCTGACAATCCCGGCCATGAACATCGCCCTGCCCCTCCATCGCCGCGGCCCGGCGCGCGGGCCGCTGGCCGCGCTGGCCAC
>DATHWJ010000109.1:0-5281 GCA_035460745.1 Ideonella sp.
AGAACCCGAACTTCCGCTTCTGGTTCGTGCCCGCCGGGGAGGGCGAGCTCAAGGCCGAGCTGGTCGACACGCAGGATCTGCGCTTCGAGAGCACGCTGAAGCTGCAGCCCAAGAATTGATGGCCCACCATTGATGGCCCCCCCCCTACGGCCTTCGGCCGCCCCCCCGGGGGGGCGCTACCAGCGGACCGGCAGAGCCGGATCCGCGGCAGCTGCTTGGGTGGCGAGGCTGCTGCTCGTGGCGGCCTTGCCGGCTGTGGCGGCGCCTTTCGCCTACATCACCAACCAAGGCAGCCACGATGTTTCGGTGATCGACCTGGCTTCGCAGCGGGTGGTGGCCACGGTGCCGGTCGGGCGCTCGCCGGCGGGGGTTGTGGCGGCCAGCGGCATTGGCCGGGTCTTCGTCTCCAACCCCGACAGCAAGACCATCTCGGTGATCGACATGCGCGAGCACAAGCTGCTCGGCCAGTGGCCGGCCGGCAGCGGCCCGGTCGGCATCGACGCGTCGCCCGACGGCAGCCGGCTCTACGTGGCCGACTGGTACGGCAACCAGCTGCTGCGCTACGACACCCGCAGCGGCCAGCCGCTGGCGAGCGTCGCGGTCGGCCGGGCGCCGGCCGGCGTGGCGGTGGAGGCCGGTGGCGCCACGGTCTACGTGGCCGAGCGCGACGACGACAGCGTCGCGGTGGTCGATGTCGCCACGGCCCGCGTGCGCGGCCGGGTCAAGGTCGGCACGCACCCCTTCGCGCTGCTCGTCGATGCCGCCCGCCAGCGCCTCTACGCGCTCAACGTGATCAGCAACGATGTCTCGGTGGTGGACACCCGCACGCTGGCGGTGATCGCCACGCTGCCGGTCGGCAAGGCGCCCTACGGCGCGGCGCTGGCCGACGGCGGCGCCCTGCTCTACGTGACCAACCAGCACGACGACACGGTCAGCGTGATCGACGCCGCCACGCTGCAGCCGCTGCGCACCCTGACCGGCTTCGGCTACCCCGAAGGCATCGCCTCGTTCGCCGACAAGGTCTACGTCGTCAACTGGATGGACGACAAGGTCAGCGTGCTCGACGGCAAGACCGGCCGGCTCGCCGCCGACATCGCCACCGGCCTGAACAGCCGCGGCTTCGGCGCCTTCATCGGTGCGCCGCCCGCGCTGCCCTGACCCCGCCCGCATTCGCTCTTTCCGTTTTCAACACCTGCCCCAAGGAGACTTGCCCGATGACGACCCATTCGCCGCGACGCTGGCTGCAGCCCCTCGTCGCCCTCAGCCTGTTCGCCGGCCTCGCCGGCACGGCGCTGGCCCATGGCCCGACCCGCCAGAAGGTGGTCGAGACCATCAAGATCAACGCCCCGGCCGACGCCGTCTGGGCCCGCATCAAGAACTTCGACGCGCTGAAGGACTGGCACCCCGCCGTGGCCGAGAGCCCGGCCGACAAGGGCAACGCGGAGGGCTCGGTGCGCCTGGTCAAGCTCAAGGGCGGCGGCGACCTGGTGGAGACGCTGGAGAGCTACAGCGAGCCGCTGAAGAAGTACAGCTACCGCCTGAAGGACGGCAGCGCGCTGCCGGTCACCAACTACACCTCGACCCTCGCGGTGACGGCCGACGGCGACAAGGCCGTCGTCGAGTGGCGCGGCGCCTTCTACCGCGGCTTCCCCAACAACGATCCGCCGCCGGACCGCAACGACGAAGCCGCCGTCAAGGCCATCACCGGGGTCTACACCAGCGGGCTGGCCAACCTGAAGAAGCTGGCCGAGACCAAGTGAGCCTCACCCGCCGCTCGACGATGGCGGCACTGGCCCTCTCGCCCTGGGCGCTGCGGGCCCGCGCTGCCGCCGACAGCACGCCCGAGCCGCTGGAGGTCGAGGCGGGCGTCTACATGCTGCAAGGCGCGCGCGGTGAGCCCGAGGCCGACAACCTCGGCCGCGTCGGCAACGCCGGCTTCATCGTCGGCCGCAGCGGCGTGGTGGTGGTGGACACCGGCACCTCGTGGCTGCACGGCGAGGCCCTGCTGCGCGCCGTCGCCCAGGTCACGCCGCAGCCGGTGCGGCTGGCGGTCGTGACCCACACGCGGCAGGAGTTCCTGTTCGGCGCCGCCGCCTTCCAGGCCCGCGGCATCCCGGTGCAGATGCACAAGGCCGCGGCCCAGCTGATGGCGGCGCGCTGCGAGGGCTGCCTGAAGACCATGAAGCGCGAGTTCGGCGAAGAAGCCATGCGCGGCACGGCGATGTGGAAGCCCGACGAGGTCTTCGACGAGTCGCACGCGATGGACATGATAGGCAGGCCGGTGCTGGTGCAGTACTACGGCCACTCCAGCGGTCCCGGCGACGTGGCGGTGTTCGACGTGCGCACCGGCACGCTGTTCGGCGGCGGCCTGCTCGACCAGGGCCGCATCCCCGACGTGCAGGACAGCGAGCTGGAGGGCTGGAAGGCCGCGCTCGGCGGCCTGCGGACCTTGCGGGTCAACACCGTGGTGCCGGGCCATGGGCCGATGACATCATCGGCCGTGATCAACACCGTCGGGCGCTACCTGGTGCAGCTGGAGACCCGCACGGCCGAGTTGCTGCGCGCCGGCGCCGCGCTCAGCGAAGTACCCGACGCCGTGGAGCTGCCCGAGTTCAGGCGCTGGGACGGCTACGACACCATCCACCGCCGCAATGCCTCCATCGTCTTCCTGCGCCAGGAGCGCGCGGCAATGTTCAGCCCCACCGAGACGAGAGCAAGACCATGAAGTCGATCACCGCCTGCCTGTGCATGCTTGCGCTCTGGCTGCTGGCGGCATCGCCCGCGCAAGCGGCGATCGGGGGCCTGCCGCAGGCGGCGCACGGCGACTCCTCGCCCGAATGGGAGAAGCTGCGCGAGAAGCTCTTCGCCTCGCGCAAGATCGCCAGCGACGGCAGCACCGTGCAACTGATCGTGCCGCTGCGCGCCGCCTACGGCGCCTCGGTGCCGATCAAGATCGTCTCCAAGCTGCCGCAAACGCCCGCGCTCTACGTCAAGCGCCTCTACCTGCTGGTCGACAAGAACCCGTCGCCGGTGGCGGCCGTGCTCGACCTGACCACCGAGATCGGCCAGGCCGACTTCGAGACGCGCTTGCGGGTGGACGAATACAGCCATGTGCGCGTGGTCAGCGAGTTGTCGAACGGTGAGCTGCACACCGACTCCCGTTTCGTCAAAACCTCGGGCGGCTGCTCCGCGCCCCCCAACCGCGACCAGTTGCACCTGATCGGCAAGACCGCCTTCAAGCTGCCCGACGGCGTCAAGTTCGACGCCCCCACCACGGCCGACGTCACCGTCGTGCACCCCAACGACACCGGCTTCGAGCTGAACCAGGTGACGGTGATGTACATCCCGCCGCACTTCGTGCGCAGCATCAAGGTGAGCTACGCCGCCAGGAAGGTCTTCGACGCGGAGATCGATTTTTCGGTCAGCGAGAACCCGACCTGGCGCTTCAACTTCGTGCCGCACGGCCCCGGCGAGCTGAAGGCCGAGGTCGAGGATTCCAAGGACAGGCACTTCGTCGGCAGCCTGGCCGTGCAGTAGGCGCTGCGCGATGCGCACCGGGCTCGGCGCCCTCTGCCTCCTGGCCTCGCTGTGGGCCGCGGCGCCCGCGTCGGCCGGCCTGCCCGCCGCCTACTCGCCCACCGTGATCGAGCTGCAGGGGCCGCCCGGGCACCACGAGTTCGACCTCAGCGCCGCCGTGCAGCGGGCCCGGCGCGAGAAGAAGCCGCTCTATGTCTACCTGGGCGCGAAGGACTGCCCTTACTGCCGCAAGTACGAGGCCTTTCTCGACCGCCACGCCAAGGAGCTGGTGCCGCATTTCGCCGGCTACCTGGTGGTGGACCTGCGCAGCCAGCTCTCGGTGCAGGCCAAGGCCTTGTTCATCCGCGTCGGCGACCGCAGCCGCGCCTACGCCGACTTCCAGCGCGAGATCGGCGACGAGCGGGCCCGCCAGCTCGTCTACCCCAGCGTCTGGCTGCTCGACGCCGACCTGAAGCCGCTGATGCAGATGCCGGCCGGCACCGGCACCTTCGAAACCGTCGAAGAGCAGTTGGAGATCCTGCAACTGGTGCAGTGACGCCGGCGCCGGCTCACGCCCGGCCGCGCGCGGGCCAGTACCGGAAGCGCCAGGCCAGCAGCAGCAGCGCCAGCAGCGCGGGCACGCCGCGCAGGTCGGTGGGCACCGGCTGGTCCTCGGCCAGCTCGGGCGACTGCATCGCGGCGGCCAGCGCCTGCGGCGTCGTCAGGCGCTGGTAGCCCAGGCCCATCATCTTGGCCAGCGCCTGCAGGTGCGGCTCGCGCAGCTCGGAGAGGTGCTCGTGCGAGCCGCCGCCGCCCGCCGGCGAGCGCCGCTGCACCACGTCTTCGGCGGCCCAGTAGCCGGCCGGGTGGCCGTCGCGGTCGGTGCGCGGGATGCGCGCCGGCAGCTCGCCGCCGACGCCCACCACCCAGCCCCGCACCTCGCCGGGCGTGATGCCCTGCAGCGGCGGGCGCTCGCCCTCGCGCAGCGGCGGCGACTCCTGGCCGTCGCTGAAGAAGACGACATGGGTGTGCGGGCCTATCGCCGCCGCGCTGCGCACCGCCCAGCTCACGCCCTTGCCGACGTTGCTGGCGTTGGCCCAGCGCATGCGGCCGTCGATCAGGTCGAGCGCGCCCAGCAGCTCGTCGTAGTGGCTGCAGACCTCCACCGGCACGGTCAGCGGCATCACGCGGTAGTCGGCGAACACCGCCCAGCCCAGCCGCGAGCCGCAGGGCAGGCGGCGCAAGGTCTCGCGCATCGCGTCGCGCGCGGCGGCCAGGCGGCTGCGCGGCAGCGGCGCGGCGGGCATGTCCTCGACGTCCATGCTCTGCGTGATGTCGAAGGCGACCAGATAGTCCACCGTGGGCCGCTGCAGCATCAGCGGCGGCATCCACAGCGCCACGGCCAGCAGGCCGCAGGCCGCGGCCACCGCCGCCTGCGAGCGGGCCCAGGCGGCGCCGGGCGGCAGCGCCCATCTCAAGGCAGGTCTCCCGGCTCCATGCCGCGCAGCATCACGCGCCGCCGCTCGACCGGCACGTTCTCCTCCTCGGCCCCGGCCAGCGCGCCAGGAAAGCATCCAGCAAGGTCAGGCACACCGCGCCCAGCGCCGGCCCCACCACCGAGGGGCCGCCGAACAGCACCACCAGCAGCAGGAAGATGGACAGGTTGAAGCTGATGAAGTCCGAGTTGATGTACTGGTTCTGCTGCGCCATCAGCGCACCGGCGACACCGCAGGTCACCGCGCTGATCACGAAGGCCAGCACCTTG